>NZ_JAPEVI010000003.1:2785909-3095454 GCF_026240905.1 Roseibium salinum | reverse complement strand
TCACGAATTCATGAACGACGTGCATGAGCGCATCCATACCCACCGCCAGGCGCACAAGCGCGGCGAGGTGAAGGGCGACGATCCGATCCCGCCGGTCGCGGCCCAGATCGCCGACGAAACCCGCCTCCTGCTTTTCGACGAGTTTTCCGTCACCGACATTGCCGATGCAATGATCCTCGGCCGTCTCTTCACTCAGCTGTTCGAGCACGGGGTGATCGTGGTGGCAACCTCCAATGTCGAGCCCTCGCAGCTTTACAAGGACGGTCTCAACCGTCAGCTGTTTCTCCCCTTCATCCGGTTGCTGACCTCGAAGGTCGAAGTCCTGCATCTCGATTCCCCCACCGACTACCGGCTGGAGAAGCTCGCAGGCGCCCCGATCTATGTGACCCCGCTCGGTGAGGCGGCGGATGCGCAGATGGATGCGCTCTGGGCGAAACTCACCCACGGCATGACGCCGCACAGCGAGGAGCTGGAGAACAAGGGACGGCGGATCCCGGTACCGGTCACGGCGGCCGGGGCGGCCCGGTTCACGTTCGGCGAGCTGTGCTCGCAGCCGCTGGGGGCCAGCGACTACCTGCGGATCGCCCATGCCTACGGCACCGTGTTCGTGGATCACGTGCCCGTCATGTCGAAGGCCCGGCGCAACGAAGCCAAACGGTTCATCACGCTGATCGACACGCTCTACGATTGCGGCATCAAGCTGGTCCTATCCGCGGAAGCGGAACCCCAGGATCTTTATGTCGCCGACGGTGGCACGGAAGCCTTCGAATTCGACCGGACGGCCTCCCGGTTGATCGAGATGCGGTCTGAGGCGTACCTTGCGGGAGAAAAGCACGAAGCACACGCATAGGTCCGCATTCCCTATAGGAGAGGTATGCGGACGAGAACATTCGAGAAAATTTGCCCGGGCACTGCGCAATATTCTTTTGGCGAGGTTGCACAGGGGCGGCAAAGGGAGTAGTGCCATCGTCGGTCATCGGCGGATGGCATAGAGTTCCATCTTACGTAAAGGGAAACTTTCGATATGGCGCGGAACAAAATTGCCTTGATCGGCTCAGGTCAGATCGGCGGCACACTCGCACATCTGGCAGGTTTGAAGGAACTGGGAGACGTCGTTCTCTTCGACATCGCGGAAGGCGTTCCGCAGGGCAAGGCGCTCGACCTCGCTGAATCCTCCCCGGTGGAAGGATTCGATGCCAAACTGGCCGGTGCCAACAGCTACGAAGCCATCGAAGGAGCCGACGTTGTCATCGTCACCGCCGGTGTCCCGCGCAAGCCGGGCATGAGCCGCGACGACCTCCTGGAGATCAACCTGAAGGTCATGGAGCAGGTGGGGGCCGGGATCGCGAAATACGCCCCGAACGCCTTCGTCATCTGCATCACCAATCCGCTCGACGCCATGGTCTGGGCTCTGCAGAAGTTCTCCGGCCTGCCGAAGAACAAGGTCGTCGGCATGGCCGGCGTTCTGGACAGCGCCCGTTTCCGCTACTTCCTGGCCGAGGAATTCAACGTGTCCGTCGAAGACGTGACCGCGTTCGTCCTGGGCGGCCACGGCGACACCATGGTGCCGCTGACCCGCTATTCCACCGTTGCCGGCATCCCGCTGCCCGACCTGGTCAAGATGGGCTGGTGCACCGCCGGGCGCCTGGAAGAGATCGTCCAGCGCACCCGTGACGGCGGCGCGGAAATCGTCGGCCTTCTGAAAACCGGTTCCGCCTTCTACGCTCCGGCGTCCGCCGCAATCTCGATGGCCGAAAGCTACCTGAAGGACAAGAAGCGCGTCCTGCCCTGTGCTGCCGCCCTCGACGGCCAGTACGGCCTGAAGGACACTTATGTGGGCGTTCCGGTCGTGATCGGCGCCGACGGCGTGGAGCGTGTCATCGAGATCGAACTCCAGGGCGAGGAGAAATCCAACTTCGACAAATCCGTCGCTTCGGTCGACGGTCTCGTCGATGCCTGCAAGAAGATCCAGCCGGCACTCGCCTGATCCGCGTCTGTCCCGAAGAACAACCGGCCGTTCTTTCGCTCCGGAAGAACGGTCCTCCGACAACGGGGGATTGAAATGAACATTCATGAATACCAGGCCAAGGCAGTGCTGAAGGAATACGGCGTTCCCGTGGCCGACGGCGTTGCAATCTTCTCCGCCGGCGAAGCGGAAGACGCCGCCAAGAGCCTTCCGGGCCCGCTCTGGGTCGTGAAGTCCCAGATCCATGCCGGCGGCCGCGGCAAGGGCAAGTTCAAGGAACTTCCCGCGGACGCAAAAGGCGGTGTACGCCTTGCGTTTTCGCTGGACGAGGTCAAGGCGCACACCAGGGAAATGCTCGGCAACACGCTGGTCACCAAGCAGACCGGCGAGGCCGGCAAGGTCGTAAACCGCCTCTATATCGAAGACGGCGCCGACATCGAGCGTGAGCTCTACCTTTCCATTCTCGTCGACCGGTCCGTCGGCCGTCCGGCCTTCGTGGTCTCCACCGAAGGCGGCATGGACATCGAAGCCGTCGCCGAAGAGACACCGGAAAAGATCATCACCCTGCCGATCGATCCGGAGACCGGCGTCACGCAAACCGATGCCGGCAAGCTCTGCGACGCGCTGGAACTGACCGGCGCGGCCCGCCAGGACGGCATGGAGCTGTTCCCGATGCTGCACAAGGCCTTCGTCGAAAAGGACATGAGCCTTCTGGAAGTGAACCCGCTGATCGTCATGAAGGACGGTCACCTGCGCGTTCTCGACGCCAAGGTCTCCTTCGACGGCAACGCCCTCTTCCGTCACCCCGAGATCGTCACCCTGCGCGACGTCACCGAGGAAGACGCGAAGGAAATCGAGGCGTCCAAGCACGACCTCGCCTACGTTGCTCTCGATGGCGACATCGGCTGCATGGTCAACGGCGCCGGTCTTGCCATGGCGACCATGGACATCATCAAGCTCTACGGTGCCGAGCCGGCCAACTTCCTCGATGTCGGCGGCGGCGCTTCCAAGGAGAAGGTGACGGCCGCGTTCAAGATCATCACGTCCGATCCGAACGTGAAGGGCATCCTGGTCAACATCTTCGGCGGCATCATGCGCTGCGACGTGATCGCGGAAGGCGTGATCGCGGCCGTTCAGGAGGTCGGTCTTCAGGTTCCGCTCGTCGTGCGCCTGGAAGGCACCAATGTCGAACTCGGCAAGAAGATCATCAACGAAAGCGGTCTCAACGTGATCGCCGCCGACGATCTCGACGACGCCGCCCAGAAAATCGTGAAAGCCGTTAAGGGGGGCGCGTGAATGTCCATCCTCGTCAATAAAGACACCAAAGTTATCGTCCAGGGCCTGACCGGCAAGACCGGCACGTTCCATACCGAACAGGCCCTTGAATACTACGGCACCAAGATGGTCGCCGGCGTTCACCCGAAGAAGGGTGGCGAGACCTGGGGACGCGGCGTCGAAGGCGCTGCCGAGCTGCCGATCTTCGCCACCGTCGGCGAAGCCAAGGAAGCGACCGGCGCGGATGCGTCCGTGATCTACGTTCCGCCGGCAGGCGCGGGCGCCGCGATCATCGAGGCGATCGATGCGGAAATCCCGTTCATCGTCTGCATCACCGAAGGCATTCCGGTTGCCGACATGGTCAGGGTCAAGGCGAAGCTGGACAAGTCCAAGTCCCGCCTGCTCGGCCCGAACTGCCCCGGCATCCTGACCCCTGAAGAATGCAAGATCGGCATCATGCCCGGCTCCATCTTCAAGAAGGGATCCGTCGGCGTCGTCTCGCGCTCCGGCACGCTGACCTACGAGGCGGTATTCCAGACCACCAATGCGGGCCTCGGCCAGACCACCGCGGTCGGCATCGGCGGCGACCCGGTCAAGGGCACCGAATTCATCGACATCCTGGAAATGTTCCTGGCCGATGACGAGACCCAGTCGATCATCATGATCGGCGAGATCGGCGGTTCGGCCGAAGAGGAAGCCGCCCAGTTCCTGAAGGACGAGGCCAAGAAGGGCCGCAGCAAGCCGACGGCCGGATTCATTGCCGGCCGCACGGCACCTCCGGGCCGCACCATGGGCCACGCAGGCGCGGTGATCTCCGGCGGCAAGGGCGGCGCGGAAGACAAGATCGCGGCGATGGAAGAGGCGGGCATCAAGGTGTCACCGTCTCCGGCGAAGCTCGGCGAGACGCTGCTTCAGGTTCTGAAGGGCTGAAATCGCCAGGAAAACTTTGCCGCAGGGGACGGAAACTGTTTACGTTTCCTGTTGCATGGTGAAAGGATGGGTTGCGGCGCCGCATGTGCCGTAACCAATTTTCGAGGGGCCGGTGCCTTGCATCGGCCATTGTAGGGAAACCGGCCGCGGGTCATATTTCAGGCCCGCCTAAACAAAAGGGCGGAGCACTCTCCGCTGAAGGACATGGCACGGCAGGAAGCGAACAACGTATTCGCACTGACGTCGTTGCTTTACGGCGCCAACGCAGCCTATATCGAAGACCTCTACGCGCAGTACAAGACGGATCCGAATTCGGTCGAGGCCGAGTGGCGGGATTTCTTTGCTGCCTTCCAGGACGAGAAGGAAGCCGTCCTGAAGGAAGCGCGCGGGGCGACCTGGAAGCGCAAAGACTGGCCGATCGAGGCCGATGGCGACCTTGTCAATGCCTTTGACGGCAACTGGGCGCCGATCGAGCAGAAAATCGGCGACAAGCTGAAGAAGAAGGCCGAGACCGGCGGTGAAGCGCTTTCGGATGCGCAGGTCCATCAGGCAACGCGCGATTCCGTTCGTGCCCTGATGATGATCCGCGCCTACCGCATGCGCGGCCATCTGCACGCGGATCTCGACCCGCTGGGTCTTGCCGGCAAGGGCGATCACGAGGAATTGCATCCTTCTTCCTACGGCTTCACGGAAGCCGACTGGGACCACAAGATCTTCATCGATCATGTTCTGGGTCTGGAATACGCCACCATCCGCGAGATGCTGGAAATTCTGAAGAGGACCTATTGCTCGACGCTCGGTGTCGAGTTCATGCATATTTCCGATCCCGCCGCCAAGTCCTGGATCCAGGAACGCATCGAGGGTCCGGACAAGCAGGTGGCCTTCACCTCCCAGGGCAAGAAGGCGATCCTGAACAAGCTCATCGAGGCCGAAGGCTTTGAGAAGTTCCTGGACGTCAAATACACCGGCACCAAGCGCTTCGGCCTGGATGGCGGCGAGGCGCTGATCCCGGCGCTGGAACAGATCATCAAGCGCGGCGGCCAGATGGGCCTCAAGGAAATCGTTCTCGGCATGGCCCACCGTGGCCGCCTGAACGTCCTGTCCCAGGTCATGGGCAAGCCGCACCGCGCGATATTCCACGAGTTCAAGGGCGGGTCCTACGCGCCGGACGACGTGGAAGGCTCCGGCGACGTGAAATATCACCTGGGCGCCTCTTCCGACCGCGTGTTCGACGGCAACAACGTGCACCTGTCGCTGACCGCAAACCCGTCGCACCTGGAAATCGTCAATCCGGTGGTGCTCGGCAAGGCTCGCGCGAAACAGGATCAGCTCGCGTCCGACGAGAATGGCCGCTTTGTCGAAACCACCGAAATCGACCGCGGCACCGTTCTGCCGCTCCTGCTGCACGGCGATGCGGCCTTTGCCGGCCAGGGCGTCGTTGCCGAGTGTTTCGGTCTTTCGGCGCTGCGCGGCCACCGCACCGGCGGTTCGGTTCATGTCATCATCAACAACCAGATCGGCTTCACGACGAACCCGCGCTTCTCGCGCTCTTCCCCCTATCCGTCCGACATGGCCAAGGTGATCGAAGCGCCGATCTTCCACGTCAACGCGGACGATCCGGAAGCCGTGGTCTTCGCCGCCAAGATCGCGATCGAATACCGTCAGACATTCCACCGCCCGGTGGTCATCGACATTATCTGCTACCGCCGCTTCGGCCATAACGAAGGTGACGAACCGGCGTTCACCCAGCCGATCATGTACCGCAAGATCCGCAAGCATGCGACGACCCTGCAGCTCTACTCCGAGCGGCTGGTCAACGAAGGCGTGGTGAGCCAGGAGGAAGTCGACCAGATGAAGGCCGACTGGCGCAAGCATCTGGACGGAGAGTTCGACACGGGCCAGGCCTTCAAGCCGAACAAGGCGGACTGGCTCGACGGCAAATGGGCCGGCATGAAACGGGCTGCCGACGAAGACGATCCGCGCCGCGGCCAGACCGGTCTTCCGATGGATGAACTCAAACAGCTCGGCCGCGCGCTGACCCATGTGCCGGACGGCTTCAACATTCACCGCACCGTCGCGCGTTTCATGAACCAGCGCGAGCGGATGATTGAAACCGGCGAGGGCGTCGACTGGGCGACGGCGGAAGCCCTCGCCTTCGGCTCCCTGCTTAAAGAGGGGCATCCCGTCCGCCTGTCCGGTCAGGACTGCGAGCGCGGCACGTTCTCCCAGCGCCATTCGGTGCTTTACGATCAGGAGGATGAGAGCCGCTACATCCCGCTGAACAACGTCGATCCGGATCAGCAACGCTTCGAGGTCATCAACTCTATGCTGTCGGAGGAAGCGGTCCTTGGTTTCGAATACGGCTATTCGCTTGCCGAGCCTCGGGCGCTGACCCTGTGGGAGGCCCAGTTCGGCGACTTCGCCAACGGCGCGCAGGTGATCTTCGACCAGTTCATCTCCTCCGGAGAGCGCAAGTGGCTGCGCATGTCGGGTCTCGTCTGCCTTCTGCCGCACGGCTATGAAGGACAGGGGCCGGAACACTCCTCCGCGCGTCTGGAGCGCTTCCTGCAGCTGTGCGCGGAAGACAACATGCAGGTGGCGAACTGCTCCACGCCGGCCAACTACTTCCACATTCTGCGCCGTCAGCTGCGCCGCGACATCCGCAAGCCGCTGATCCTGATGACGCCGAAGTCTCTCCTGCGCCACAAGAGGGCGATTTCGACCCTCAGCGAGCTCGGCCCGGAGTCCAGCTTCCACCGCCTGTTGTGGGACGACTGGGGACCGAACCTGAGCTCGGACGGCAAACTGGTTGCCGACGACAAGATCCGCCGGGTCGTCATGTGTTCGGGCAAGGTCTATTACGATCTCTTCGAGGAGCGCGAGAAGCGCGGCATCGACGACGTCTACATCCTGCGCGTCGAACAGCTCTATCCGTTCCCGAAAAAGGCGCTGATGATGGAGCTCGCCCGCTTCCCGCAGGCCGAAATGGTCTGGTGCCAGGAAGAGCCGAAAAACATGGGCAGCTGGTTCTTCGTCGAGTCCTATATCGAGTGGGTACTGGAGCAGATCGATGCCAAGTGCCGCCGCCCGCGCTACGCCGGGCGTGTCGCCACCGCTTCGACCGCGACGGGCCTGATGTCCGCGCATCTGGCGCAGATGCAGGCCTTTCTCGAAGAGGCTCTGGGAAACTAGTCACAAGGGGGCCTTCGGCCCTCTTTTCAAAAAAACAGGCCGGGCAATTTTTTAAGAGAAGGTGACCATGGCAACCGAAATTCGCGTGCCCACCCTGGGTGAATCCGTTTCTGAAGCAACTATTGCACAGTGGTTCAAAAAACCGGGCGATACCGTCAGTCAGGACGAACCCCTGGTGGAGCTGGAGACCGACAAGGTAACGGTCGAAGTCCCCGCCCCGGTAGCCGGTACGCTGGAGAACATCGTCGTGAAGGAAGGCGACACGGTTGAGGTCGGCGCGCTGCTCGGTCAGATCGCCGAAGGCTCGGGCGCATCCGACGCACCGGCATCCTCCGCCAAGGCCGAAGCCAAGTCCGAAACCAAGGCGGAAACCAAATCGGGGGCGAAAGCCGGCAAAGCCGAACTGGTCGATGTCGTCACGCCGAGCGCCGGTGAATCCGTCACCGAAGCGGAAGTCGGCGAATGGAGCGTCAAGGTCGGCGACATGGTCAAGGCCGACGACACGCTTGTCGAACTGGAAACCGACAAGGCTGCCCAGGAAATCCCGGCGCCGGTCGCCGGCAAGGTCGTCAAGATCGTGGCGGAGACCGGGACCACCGTGGAACCCGGCGTGCTGCTCTGCCAGATCGACCCGTCCGGCGAAGGAGCCGCTGCGGCTTCGGCCGGGAAAGCCGCTCCGGCCGAGAAGGCTGCACCGGCCGCAGCTTCGGGCTCATCCATGCCGCCGGCTCCCTCCGCTGCAAAGATGATGGCGGAGAACAAGCTTTCCGGCGATCAGGTTGCAGGTACCGGCAAACGCGGCCAGGTGCTCAAGGGCGACGTCCTCGACGCGCTTGCCTCCGGTGCGACCGCCGCCGCCTCCGCTCCGACGCCGTCCCAGATCTCACGCGGTCCGGTGGCCGCCGATGACGAGGCCCGCGAAGAGCGCGTGCGCATGACCAAGCTGCGCCAGACGATTGCGCGCCGCCTGAAGGACGCCCAGAACACGGCCGCCATGCTGACCACCTACAACGAGGTGGACATGGGCCCGGTCATGGAGCTGCGCAAGCAGTACAAGGACCTGTTCGAGAAGAAGCATGGCGTCAAGCTCGGCTTCATGGGCTTCTTCACCAAGGCGGTGACCCATGCCCTGAAGGAGATCCCGGCCGTCAACGCCGAGATCGACGGCACCGACATCATCTACAAGAACTTCTGCCACATCGGCGTTGCCGTGGGTACCGACAAGGGCCTCGTGGTCCCGGTGGTCCGCGATGCCGACCAGATGTCCATTGCCGAAATCGAACAGGAAATCGGCAATCTGGGCCGGAAGGCCCGGGACGGCAAACTGGGCATGGCTGATATGTCCGGCGGCACCTTCACCATCTCCAACGGCGGGGTGTATGGTTCGCTCATGTCGTCGCCGATCCTCAACGCACCGCAATCCGGCATCCTGGGCATGCACAAGATCCAGGAGCGCCCGATGGCCGTGAACGGCCAGGTGGTGATCCGTCCGATGATGTATCTGGCGCTGTCTTATGACCACCGGGTCGTCGACGGCAAGGAAGCGGTGACCTTCCTGGTCCGTGTCAAGGAAAGCCTGGAAGACCCGCAGCGTCTGGTCCTGGATCTCTGATCCGGCAGCCGTCACGCCTGTAACGCACGAAGGAGCCGGAGAATGAGCCTGGAATTTCTGATCACCGCGCTGATCGTGGTGCTCGTTCCCGGAACCGGCGTCGTCTACACCGTGGCGGTCGGGCTCGGCAAGGGGCGGCAGGCATCGCTTGCCGCCGCCTGCGGCTGCACGCTCGGGATCATACCGGCCATTCTGGCGTCCGTGATCGGCCTGGCGGCCCTGATGCATACCAGCGCCCTGGTGTTCCAGGCGGTGAAATATGCCGGCGTCGCCTACCTGCTTTACCTGGCCTGGCAGACGCTCAGGGCCAGCGGGCCGATGGACCTGAAGGCCGACAGGAGCGCGCGCAAGAGCTTCGCGGCGATTGCCCGCACCGCCTTCCTGATCAATATCCTCAACCCGAAACTGACCGTGTTCTTCCTCGCCTTCCTGCCGCAATTCGTCAGCCCCGCGGCGGCCAGCCCGACGCTGGACATGCTGATGCTGGGAGGCGTCTTCATGGCGATGACCCTGGCGGTTTTCGTGGTCTACGGCCTGTTCGCCTCGCTGGTGGGCGAAAAGGTCCTGCGCAGTGACCGGGTGATGGTCTGGATGCGCCGGACGGTGGCGGCGGCCTTTGCCGGCTTCGGCTTGAGGCTGGCTCTGGCCGAGCAATAGAGGCCGCGGAGCGGCCGGGTGGAACAGGCAGGAAAGGGAGGAAAAATGAGCAGATTGCTTCGCCGGGTTCTGGCGGTATTTTTCCTCACCTTTTCCGTTTTCTGGCTGACGGCGGCAACCCTTGCGGAGCAGCCGCGCACCGCGCTGGTCATCGGCAACGCCGATTACGATCTCAGCCCGCTTGCCAATTCGGTCAATGACGCGCGTGCGATCGCGCGCGCACTCGAAAAGGCCGGGTTCAACGTCATCCTTCAGACGGATGCAAGCCGCGAGGGCATGGCGGACGGTATCCGCACCTTCGGCGAAAGCCTGAAGGCGAGCGGCGGCGGCGTCGGGCTGTTCTACTATGCCGGCCATGGCGTGCAGATCCACGGCGAGAACTACCTGCTGCCGATCGGCGGCGAGGTGTCGGACGAAGAGACGCTCAAGCGCCAGTCGCTGGCCGTCAGCGAAGCGGTCGATGCTATGACCGCGGCCCACAACGGGCTCAACATCATCGTCCTGGACGCCTGCCGCAACAATCCGATCAGCGGTGCCACCAAGGGCCTTTCCCGCATCGACAGCAATGCCAGCCTGTTCGTGTCCTATTCCACGTCACCGGGCGCGGTGGCGCTGGACGGCGAGGGCTCCAACAGTCCTTACACAAAGCACCTGGCCAGCGCGATCGAGACCCCGTCGCTCAGCCTGGAAGAGACCTTCAAGCGCACGCTGAAGGGGGTATATCAGGAAACGGCGGGCCTGCAGACGCCGTGGATGTCGTCGACCTTTTTCGGCGATTTCACCTTTGTCGAGCGTGGCAGCGGGTTTGCGGAGATGCCGAACAACGAGACGGCCGTAACGGCTCCGATAGGTCAGGCGCTCGCGCAAAGCGTCGACCGGGCCGGCCCCGCGCGCCAGATCTCCGGCATCTATCAGGCAGATGGCCGCAATCCGGATGGCAGCACCTATTCGGGCGTCCTGACGATCACGCCGGAGAACGGCAAGGTGCGCTTCAATTGGTGGATCGGCAAGGATGTCTTCACCGGGGTCGGCGAGTTCGCCGGCCGCATGCTGGTGGTCAACTGGGGTGACAAGAACCCGGTCGTCTATACCTTCGGCGTTGACGGGACTCTCGAGGGCGAATGGGCCGACGGGACGGCAACGGAGACCCTGACGCCCTATGCAAAGGCGGCGCCCCGTGAGCTTGAGCTATCGGAAGGCGATTACCGCGTCGAAGGGTTCAATCCAAACGGCACGACCTACAAGGGCACCGTGAACATTTCCCGCCAGGGCCGGAAATACACGCTTGCCTGGAAAGTCGGCGCCGACAGCTATCGCGGCGTCGGCGAGTTTGCCGGCAACGTGCTGACCGTCGACTGGGGCGATACCACACCGGTCGTCTATGCGTTGACGGAAGACGGCAGCCTGATAGGCCTTTGGGCAGGCGGCCGCGGAGCCGAGCACCTTCACCCCACGAGCAACCGATAGGCACCGAACCGGTCATGGCGAAATCGGACAAGGTCATTTTGGTGACAGGGGGAAGCCGCGGCATCGGCGCTGCGGTGAGCCGCAAGGCGGCGGCGCTCGGCCATGTGGTCGTCGTCAACTATGCCGGCAATGCCGAAGCGGCCGAAGCCGTGGTCAGCGATATCAGATCCGCGGGAGGCAACGCTCTGGCCGTTCAGGCCGATGTTCAGAACGAAGCCGATGTCCTGAACCTGTTCGCGGCGGCGGACGGGCTTGGAACCCTCGCCGGCCTGGTCAACAATGCCGGCGTGGTCGATCACCCGCAGCGGGTGGACGAAATGTCGGCCGCGCGCCTGGCCCGCATGTTCTCCGTCAACGTCATCGGCTCGTTCCTGTGCGCCCGCGAAGCGGTGCGCAGGATGTCGACGCGGCACGGCGGCAAGGGCGGCGCCATCGTCAATCTGGGCTCGGCCGCGTCCAAGCTGGGCGCGCCGAACCAGTATGTCGACTATGCGGCCGCAAAGGGCGCGATCGACTCCATGACGGTCGGCCTCGCCCTGGAAGTCGCCGAGGAGGGTGTCCGCGTCAACGCGGTCCGCCCCGGCATCATCGATACCGAGATCCACGCATCGGGAGGGCTGCCCGACCGGGTGGCCCGGATCCGATCCAAACTGCCGATGAAGCGCGCCGGCACCGCCGACGAGGTGGCCGACGCAATTCTCTGGCTCCTGTCCGACAAGTCCAGCTATACAACCGGAGCGATCCTCGATGTCTCCGGAGGCCGGGCGATCCTACCATGATCCAGTTCGCTGGATGACAATTGAAAGAGGCAAAGGCGACCCAAAATGTCCCAATATGATCTAGTCGTCATCGGAACCGGCCCCGGGGGCTATGTGTGCGCGATCAAGGCCGCACAGCTGGGGTTGAAAACCGCGGTGGTGGAAAAACGCGCGACCCTTGGCGGCACCTGCCTCAATATCGGCTGCATACCCTCCAAGGCCTTGCTGCACGCATCCGAGGTGTTCGAGGAAGCCGGTCACGGCTTAGAAAAACTCGGCATCAAGGTCTCCAAGCCCAAGCTCGATCTGCCGGGCATGATGAAACACAAGAGCGACGTGGTCGACGCCAATGTGAACGGCATCTCCTTCCTGATGAAGAAGAACAAGATCGACGTCCACACCGGCACGGGCAAGATCCTGGAAAAGGGCAAGGTGGAAGTCTCCGATGCCGACGGCAAGAGCTCCATCCTGGAAACGAAGAACATCGTGATTGCCACCGGCTCCGACGTCATGCCGCTGCCGGGCGTCGAGATCGACGAGAAGCAGGTGGTCTCGTCCACCGGCGCGCTGGAGTTGGAAAAGGTACCGGGCAAGCTCGTCGTGGTCGGCGGCGGCGTGATCGGCCTGGAACTCGGCTCGGTCTGGAAACGCCTCGGCTCCGAGGTCACCGTGGTCGAGTTCATGGACAAGATCCTGGGCCCCATGGACGGCGACCTCTCCAAGAACTTCCAGCGCATGCTGAAAAAGCAGGGCGTGGAGATCAAGCTCTCCTCGAAGGTCACCAAGGTCGAGAAGAAGGGCAAGGGTCTTGCCGTCACCGTGGAGCCTGCCAAGGGCGGTGATGCGGACGTGATCGAGGCGGACATCGTCCTGGTCGCCATCGGCCGGCGCCCCTATACCGAAGGTCTCGGCCTCGACGCTGCCGGTATCGCGCTCGATGACCGCGGCCGGGTTCAGATCGATGCCCATTTCAAGACCAATGTCGACGGCGTCTATGCGATCGGCGATGTGGTCGCCGGTCCGATGCTGGCGCACAAGGCCGAGGACGAGGGCGTTGCGGTTGCCGAAATCCTGGCCGGACAGGCCGGCCACGTGAACTACGACGTCATTCCGGGCGTCGTCTACACCCAGCCGGAAGTTGCCTCCGTCGGCAAGACCGAGGAAGAGCTGAAAGACGCCGGGATCGACTACAAGACCGGCAAGTTCGTCTTCGCCGCCAATGGCCGCGCCCGTGCCATGAACCGCCCCGACGGCTTTGCCAAGGTTCTGGCCGATGCCAAGACAGATCAGGTTCTGGGCGTTCACATCGTCGGCTTCGGAGCCGGCGAAATGATCCATGAGGCGGCCGTCCTGATGGAGTTCGGCGGCTCGGCCGAAGACCTCGCCCGCACCTGCCATGCCCACCCGACCATGTCGGAGGCCGTCAAGGAAGCCGCCCTCGGAGCGTTTGCCAAGACGATCCACTCGTAAGACCCGGTCTTGCAAAGCTGAGTGTGCTGATACGCCTGCCCTCTCCTCACATGGGGAGAGGGCAGGCGCCTTTCCCTAATGTTCCTCCCGGCACAGCCGGTGATCCCCGAACGCCTTGAGCACGTTGCACTCGGTCACCGTATGCGGGCCCTTGCAGCTTGCCGCGATCCGCTTCAATTCCGCTTCCAGCTTCTTCAAATGGGCGATGCGCTGGCGCACCGCCTCCAGTTGCTGCACGGCGATCCGGTCGGCCGCTTCGCAGGGCTTGTCCGGATGCTGGCTGAGCTCGATCAGGTCGCGGATGGCTTCCATCGGCAGGCCCAGATCGCGGCAGTGCCTGATGAAGCCGAGCCGGTCCAGGTCGGACTGTCGGTAGCGCCGCTGGTTGCCCTCGGTGCGCAGCGGTGCCTCCAGAAGGCCCTCCTTTTCGTAGTAGCGGATGGTCGGCACCTTCACGCCGGTATGCCGTGACAATTCGCCGATGGAAAAATCCATGAAACGCCTCTTGAAGCTCTAGTCGCTATAGGGATTACATAGGCACTGAAACCGGAATTCAACAGGTCGAGTGACAGGAAACGGAACATGGGTGCGTGCTGCGGACAGTCTGCTGGAAGCTTTGAGGGCGTGTCGAAGGACTATCGCCGCCGTCTGTGGCTGGTCATCGCGCTGAATGCCGGCATGTTCGCCTTTGAAATGGTGGCCGGACACGCTGCCGGCTCGAAGGCCCTTCAGGCGGATGCCCTGGATTTCTTCGGTGACGCCGTCACCTACGGCATCTCCCTCGCGGTAATTGGCTCCGCCTTGAAGACCCGCTCGATTGCCGCCCTGGCAAAGGGCGTCAGCCTGCTGCTGATGGGCATGTGGGTGGCGACCTCGACGCTGTACCAGGTGTTCGTACTCGGCGTGCCGCAGGCGGTGGTGATGGGGTCCGTGGGGTTCCTGGCGCTGGCCGTCAATCTCACCAGCGTTCTGCTGCTGGTGCGCTACAAGGACGGCGACGCCAATGTGCGGTCGGTGTGGCTGTGTTCGCGCAACGACGCCATCGGCAATATCGCAGTGATGCTCGCCGCCCTGGGCGTGTGGGGCACCGCGACGGCCTGGCCGGACCTGATCGTCGCCGGCCTGATGGCGGGACTTTTCGTCAGCTCCGCGGTCCAGATCCTGACCCAGGCGATCCGGGAATACCGGCTGCCCCCGGCCCAGTCCGCGCCCGGAACCTGAGCAATCCGGCGGGTCACGCCGAGGCTGCTTCCGTTCCGCCCAGATGCACCACGGTGATTTCGGGCGGCACGCCGAACCTGACGGGTAGTAGCGAGCACCCGAGGCCGCCCGACACGATCAGGTGCCTCGGTTCCATGGACAGGCCCAGATGCCGGGTGAGCGTCGTTCCCCCGGTGTCGATGATATGTCCATAGGCATTGTACTGGCCGTGCTTGGCCTTGTAGCCCGGCGTGTAGCCGAAGCAGTTGATCTGCCCGCCATGGGTATGGCCGCTCAAGGTCAGGCTGACGCGGGAGGGCACTTGCCCGATGATGTCAGGTTCATGGGCCATCAGCAGGATCGGAGCGTCGTCGCTCACCTGGGCAAGCGTGCCGGGGATATCGTCGAGGCCGCGCCATCCGCGGCGGTTCAACTGTTTGTTGGGGGCCAGCGCCATCTGGTCGTCGAGGCCCGCCAGCCAGAAGGCCTCGCCGTCCTTGTGAATGCGTTTCGCCCGGTTCTGATAGAGCTCGATACCTGCATTGAGGAGTGCCTGGCCGTATTCGGTCGGCCCCGTTCCGGTCAGTTGCGCCTGCCTGTCGTCCCACCAGTCATGGTTTCCAAGGATCGCATGGGTTCCGAGAGGTGCCGACAGCTCCCCGAACAGATCCGCCCAGGCCTGCGGCGGAATGGGGTCGTATTGCCATTTGTGGCTGGCGACGTAATCGCCGAGCATCAGAATGATATCCGGCTTCAGGGCGTTGGTGCGCTCCACGATGAACCGCACCCGGTCGAGACTCATCCACGGATCGCAGACATGCGGATCGGCGATCAGCGCCGCGGTCAGCTTGAGGTCCCGCGGCCAGCGCGGCGGCGTGAGGTGATAGCGCTGAATGCGCAGGCGGAACGGCTCGATGCCGATCGCATAGGCAGGGGCGGAGACGGCAGCCAAAACGGTTGTGCCAAGGCCCTGCAGAAGGCGGCGTCTGGACATCATTCGAAACTGAAACCCGATTCTCGACCGTCAAACAGAGGCAAGAAACTTGCAGCCCCGCTGCGGCCTAAAAAAGGCGCGTTTCAGCATTTTTCGTGCAAGGCGGTCGGGTCGGCAGCCCAGGGAAAGGCTTCCACCGGCAGCCACCCCCACTGCAGGGCAGCGGGTTCAGCTGAAGTGCATGAGAGACACCGGACTATTCGGCAGGTTTTTCGCCCGGTGCCGGCAGAATGATCGTTCCCTTGACCACATCGTCAGTCAAGTCGTTGGTTGCGGTCGATACATCCGTATCGACGTCCGGGACGACGATCGTTTCCGCAACCGACATCTTTTCCTTGGCCTTTGCGCTCTTGTGCAAGGAGCAGGCGTTTGCCGGCAGAATGGCGAATGCCGTGAGGGCGAGAGCGGCAATGGCGGTTTTCAGTAGACGCATGAGAAGCCTCCGTCCGTATCGCTGCGTAGATTTGACACAGCAGGAAATAGGATAGGGCATCGGGGCGGCCCGGCAAGAAAAAAGCCGGTATCCCTGCCGTTCGGAGAACTCCGCGCCGCTATTTCCGCCGCAGGTTATAGGTCTCTTGCGTGCGTGGCTCGGACAAGTCGTTGACGATGTTGATGACCTGCGTGTCGAGCAGTTCGCCGAAGGCTTTCAGGGTGATCTGCTTGCTGCTCAGGAAACCGATCAGAAGCACCTGAACCGCACCGTCGGGTCGCAGCTCGGCCTCCGTCCAGCCCCACTTGCAGTCGCGCGGCACACAGGACGTGAAGGCGCGCACGCGCACGAACACCTGATCGTTCTCGCACCGGCTTTCCACTTCAACGCGGCTGATCTCCTTCGCCTCCGCATCCGGATTGACCCAGACACCGTCCTGCGGGATCGGGCAGTAGATGCGCTCGGCGAGCGAGGGCGCTGCTGAGAGCAGGAAAAGTCCGGCGGCGATGACAAACAGGCGCATTCGCACTCTCCAGATGGATAAAGGACACACACAAGCTGTCCCTGCAGGAAGGCCAGTGCATTCAATTTCATGGGTCCGGACCCTGGCTCATCGGATCCGGTCCCTTCCGGACCGCACGCTATCCTACCTGCGCGGGTGGGCCTTGTCATAGGCGCTCAGCAGGTGCGCGCTGTCGATCTCCGTATAGATTTGCGTGGAGGCGAGGCTCGCGTGGCCGAGCAATTCCTGAATGGTCCTGAGATCGCCGCCACCTGCCAGAAGGTGTGTCGCAAAGGAGTGGCGCAGAGCGTGCGGCGTCGCCGTGTCGGGCAGGCCGAGCGCACCGCGCAGCTTCTCCATGGCCAGCTGGATCATGCGCGGGTTCAGCGGACCGCCGCGCGCGCCCAGGAACAGCGGGCCGCTGGCGCTGATCGCATAGGGGCAGAGTTTGAGATAGGCCTCCACCGCCTCGCAGACGGCGGGCAGGATGGGCACGATACGCTCTTTCCGCCCCTTGCCGATGATGCGCATGGTCCTGGTGCCCTGTTTGGGGGCCATGTTGCCGGTGAGCGACAGCGCCTCCGAAATGCGCAGGCCGCAGCCGTAAAGCAGGGTCAGCACCGCCGCGTTGCGCGCCTCGATCCAGGCCTCGCCCTCCATGCAAAGATCGCCGCTGGTCAGGACGATCGCGTCTTTCGAGGAGACAGGTTTGGGCAGCGAGCGAGCCTGTCGGGGCGGGCGCACCGCGCCGGAGGCGGCGGCATTGACCTCGCCGCGGCGTTCGAGAAAACGCAGGAACGACCGGATGCCGGCGAGCCCGCGGGCCAGGGACCGGCTTTGCACTCCCTGCCGTCGCCGGGTTGCCAGAAAGCCGCGAAAGTCCGCGGGCCGCAGCTCCGCGATATCCTTCACGGACGGCGCGCCGCCAAGGTGGTTGGTCAGAAAACGCAGGAACTGCCTGAGGTCCCGCTCATAGGCAAGCAGTGTCTTGTCCGACAGCCGGCGCTCGTCGGACAGATGGTCGAGCCACTGATCGACGCGCTGATTGAGGTCAGGCCGCGCGATGACGAGAAGGGAATCGTTGTCTGCCGGTTGTGCGCACATGACGCCATTGTGGCCGACAGGTTGTACGGATCGGTTAACGCCCGCGAATTTTCACACGATGAAACTCATGCCCGCCCCGTCCGACTGCAAGCACCGGGCCGTGGAGCCCGGTGCCTTGCCGGATATCAGGCTCAGAGAATGGACTGTCCGGTCCTTGACCAGTCGGCAAGGAAGGCATCGAGGCCCTTGTCCGTCAGCGGGTGCTTGATGAGCCCCTTCAGCGTGGACGGCGGAACCGTCGCGACATCGGCGCCGATGATTGCGCATTCCTTGACATGGTTGGGCGTGCGGATGGATGCGGCAAGGATTTGCGTGTCGAAGCCGTAATTGTCGTAGATCACGCGGATTTCGCGGATCAGATCGAGCCCGTCGAAGTGAATGTCGTCGAGGCGTCCGATGAACGGGGAAATGTAGGTCGCGCCGACCTTCGCGGCCAGAAGGGCCTGATTGGCGGAGAAGCACAGGGTGACGTTGGTCTTGGTGCCTTCCTCCGTCAGCTTCTTGCACGCTTTCAGCCCGTCGAACGTCAGCGGCAGCTTGATAACCACGTTGTTCGCGATCTCGCGCAGCGTATGGGCTTCCTTGATGATGGTGCCGAAATCGGTCGCCGCGACTTCCGCCGAAACGTCGCCTTCCGTGATCGAGCAGATTTCCGCAATCACTTCCTTGAAGTCACGGCCGGACTTGGCGATCAGCGACGGGTTGGTGGTCACACCGTCCAGAAGGCCGGTTGCCTCCAGTTCCTTGATCTCGGCTGTGTCGGCTGTGTCGACGAAGAATTTCATAGGTCTCTAGCTCCGTGTGAGGCGGCCATCGGGCGGCGGACAGTCTGTCCCGCATCCTGGGCAAAACGATTGCATCATGAATTGGTGCCGGGCTCTCTTTACCCTAGGATCATGGCAAGAAGAACCCCTGATTCTCCGGTGGAAGAAAATTTTGTGGTACGTACCTCAAGAACGGCAGGCCTTGAATGCAGGTGCTCGACAGGCAATGACATGCTGCGCGCCGGAAGGCCGTCGATGCGGCGGCGCGGGCCGGCATTCGCGATGGGCGAGGACCTGACGAACAGTGCTGTTTGACGATCCAAATCTCCAGGAAACGATTGCCAGCGTTCTGGTGCCGGTCGCCGTGCCGGGCGCCTATACCTACAAGGTGCCTGCCGGCCAGTCGGTCGTGCCGGGCACGATCGTCAAGGTGCCCCTGGGCCCGCGCGAGGTGATCGGAGCCGTCTGGGACATCGAGCCGGACGCCGCCATCAATCCGAAAAAACTCAAGACCATCTCCCGGGTCTACGACACGACGCCGCCGCTCGATCGGGACCTGCGGCGGTTCGTCGACTGGGTGGCGAACTGGACGCTCGGTGCGCCGGGCATGGTCGTGCGCATGGTGCTGCGCTCCGAAGAGGCCCTGGAGCCCGAGGCCCCGATCGCCGGCGTGCGCCGGATCGAGGGAGCGGCGCCCGACCGGTCGACGCCGGCGCGCCAGCGGGTTCTTGCCACCATGGAGGACGGCTTTGCCTGGACCAGGAGCGGCCTCGCCCATGCGGCCGGTGTGTCGGCCTCGGTGATTGACGGCCTGATTCATCAGAACGTCCTGGAGGTAGTCTCCATGCCGGCGGCGCCGCCTCCGCCGAAACCTCAGATCGACTATGCGACGAAAGCCCTGACGCCGGCCCAGCAGGCGGCCGTCGACGGCCTGATCGAAACCTTCGACAAGACCGGCGGCAGCGTCTGCCTGATTGACGGCGTGACCGGCTCCGGCAAGACGGAAGTCTATTTCGAGGCGATCGCCGAAGCCTTGCGGCGGGAGAAACAGGTTCTGGTCCTGCTGCCGGAAATTGCGCTGACCGAACAGTTCCTGCGCCGCTTTGAACAGCGCTTCGGCGTCTATCCTGCCGAATGGCATTCCGAGATCACGCCGAAGAACCGCGCCCGCGTGTGGCGCGGCGTTGCGTCCGGTGATGTCCGCGTGGTGATCGGCGCCCGCTCCTCGCTGTTCCTGCCGTTCAAGGAACTCGGCCTGATCGTCGTCGACGAGGAGCATGACGCGGCCTTCAAGCAGGACGACCGCGTGCCCTACAGCGCAAGGGACATGGCGGTGGTGCGCGGCCATCTGTCGAAGTTTCCCGTCATTCTGGCTTCCGCAACGCCGTCCGTCGAAAGCCGGGTGAATGCGGAGCTTGGCCGCTATGAGCTGTTCGAACTGCCGGAACGTGCCACCGGTGCCGCCATGCCGGACCTTCACGTCGTCGACATGCGCCTGTCCGGACCGGAGCGGGGACGCTGGCTGGCGCCCCGGCTTGTCCATGCCATCAAGGATACGTTTGCCGCGGGCGATCAGTCGCTGCTGTTCCTGAACAGGCGCGGCTATGCGCCGCTGACGCTCTGCCGGACCTGCGGCCACCGGTTCCAGTGCGCCCATTGCAGCGCCTGGCTGGTGGAGCACCGGTTCCAGAAGAAGCTGGTCTGCCACCACTGCGGCCATTTCGAGAAGATCCCCGATGCCTGCCCCGCCTGCCAGAGCGCCGACAGCCTGGTGGCCTGCGGACCGGGTGTGGAGAGAATCGCCGAGGAGGTCTCCGATCTCTTTCCCCAGGCCCGCACGCTCGTCCTGTCCTCGGACCTGCCCGGCGGCCCGGAACGGCTGAAGCGGGAGATGAAGATCGTCGAGGAGGGCGGCGCCGACATCATCATCGGCACGCAACTGGTGGCCAAGGGCCATAACTTTCCCAAGCTGAAACTGGTCGGCGTCATCGATGCCGACCTGGGCCTGGCCCACGGCGATCCGAGGGCGGCGGAAAAGACCTTTCAACTCCTTGCCCAGGTCACCGGCCGCGCCGGCCGTGTCTCCGGCGGCGGCCAGGGCTTGCTGCAGACCTACAATGCCGACCACCCGGTGATCAGGGCGCTCATGTCCGGTGACAAGCATGCCTTCTACAAGGCGGAGGTCGACGCACGGCGCGTGGCCGGCCTGCCACCCTTCGGCCGACTTGCGGCGGTCATCGTCTCCGGTCCGGACAGGGCTTTTGCCGAAGGTTACGCCCGGGCCCTGGCGCGGGCAGCGCCGAACGATGCCGCGGTGACCCTTCTGGGCCCGGCCGAAGCCGCCCTCGCCATGGTACGGGGCCGCTTCCGCTTCCGCCTGCTGGCCATGGCGCCGCGACAATTCGACCTCCAGTCCTATCTGCGCACCTGGCTCGGCCGGGGGCCGAAGCCGACGAAAGGGCTGCGGGTGCAGGTCGATATCGATCCGCAGCAGTTCCTTTAGGCGGAAAACCCGCCGGGCCGGCCCGGACGGCTAAATTTCCGGCCCTGGTCCGAAGGTTTATGCGTTCCGCGAGGCGTTGATCTTCCACGCTTTTTGACCCGCCCTTCGAAAAAACACCTAGGAATCGTCAAGAACAGTCTTTAGGCGAAGTTGCACACTGGGAAACCCTGTGCTAATTGAGGCGCGGCTTTGGGGGTGCGGTTTAACCGTCATACCTTCTAACCTTGAAATCATTCATCTTTTCAATGCCTTGCGGATGCTGGCCGTTTTGCGGGCATGAAAAAGCCAGAGAGCACGGACCTGGTGACTGACAACGTATCTCTCGTTTCCGGCGTGGCACAGCGTTATGCGTCCGCCCTTCTGGACCTCGCAGAGGGTGAAGGCGTAACAGCCGACGTGGAGCGGGATCTGAAGGCTTTCGACGGCATGCTTGCCGAAAGCGAAGATCTCGTCCGTCTTGTGAAGAGCCCGGCATTCAGTGTTGAAGAGCAGCTCGCAGCGCTCTCGGCACTGCTCGAAAAGGCAGGCATTTCCGGTCTGGCTGCAAATTTTGTGAAGCTGGCAGCCCGCAACCGGCGCCTCTTCGTTCTTCCCGACATGATCAGGGGTTCCACGCGCTGCTTGCGGACAAGCGGGGCGAGGCAACGGCTGAGGTGGTTTCCGCCACCGCGCTGTCCGACGATCATGTCAAGGCCCTGAAGGAGGCGCTTTCCGCTTCCACGGGCAAATCCGTAAACATCGCAGCGAAGGTTGATCCTGCCCTGATCGGTGGCCTGGTGGTCAAGGTCGGCTCCCGCATGATCGACACGTCCCTGCGTACCAAACTCAATTCACTCAAGTTCGCGATGAAAGAGGTCGGCTGATGGATATTCGGGCCGCGGAAATTTCCGCAATCCTCAAGGACCAGATCAAGAGCTTTGGCCAGGAAGCCGAAGTTTCTGAAGTCGGTCAGGTGCTCTCCGTCGGTGACGGTATCGCCCGTGTTTATGGTCTGGACAAGGTCCAGGCCGGTGAAATGGTCGAGTTCCCGGGTGGTATCAAGGGCATGGCCCTGAACCTGGAATCCGACAACGTCGGCGTCGTTATCTTCGGGTCCGACCGCGACATCAAGGAAGGCGACACCGTCAAGCGGACCGGCGCCATCGTGGAAGTTCCGGTCGGCAAGGGCCTGCTCGGCCGCGTCGTCGACCCGCTCGGCAACCCGCTCGACGGCAAGGGCCCGATCGAGGCGACTGAAAAGCGCCGCGTCGACGTGAAGGCGCCGGGCATCCTGCCGCGCAAATCCGTGCACGAGCCGATGTCCACCGGCCTGAAGGCCATCGATGCCCTGATCCCGATCGGCCGCGGCCAGCGCGAGCTCGTCATCGGCGACCGTCAGACGGGCAAGACCGCGATCCTTCTCGACACCTTCCTCAATCAGAAGTCCCTGCACACTTCTGACGACGAAGACATCAAGCTCTACTGCATCTATGTCGCGATCGGTCAGAAGCGTTCCACCGTCGCCCAGTTCGTGAAGACCCTGGAAGACGCCGGCGCCATGGAATATTCCATCGTCGTCGCCGCGACCGCTTCCGACCCGGCTCCGCTGCAGTTCCTGGCACCGTTCGCCGGTTGCGCCATGGGCGAGTACTTCCGCGACAACTCCATGCACGCCGTGATCGGCTATGACGATCTGACCAAGCAGGCCGTTGCCTACCGTCAGATGTCCCTGCTTCTGCGCCGTCCGCCGGGACGTGAAGCTTTCCCGGGTGACGTTTTCTACCTGCACTCCCGCCTGCTGGAACGCGCGGCGAAGCTGAACGAGGATCACGGCAAGGGCTCCCTGACCGCGCTCCCGGTCATCGAGACCCAGGGCAACGACGTGTCGGCCTTCATTCCGACCAACGTGATTTCGATCACCGACGGTCAGATCTTCCTGGAAACCGACCTGTTCTACCAGGGCATCCGCCCGGCGGTGAACGTCGGCCTGTCGGTGTCCCGCGTCGGCTCTTCCGCCCAGATCAAGGCGATGAAGCAGGTTGCCGGCCCGATTAAGGGTGAACTGGCACAGTACCGCGAAATGGCGGCCTTCGCACAGTTCGGCTCCGATCTCGACGCCACCACGCAGCGCCTGCTGAACCGCGGTGCCCGCCTGACCGAACTTCTGAAGCAGCCGCAGTTCTCGCCGCTGAAGACAGAAGAACAGGTCGCGGTCATCTATGCCGGCGTGAACGGCTACCTCGATGCCTTCCCGGTCAACCGCGTGAGGGATTTCGAAGACGGCCTGCTTCTGTTCCTGCGCGGCGAGCACAAGGAACTGCTTGACGCCATTTGGGAGAAGAAGGCACTTGACGACGAGCTGACCGGCAAGCTGAAAGCTGCCATCGATGCATTCGCCAAGAACTTCGCCTGAGACCACACGCCGGGATAAGGAGCAGGGGCGGCCATGCCGAGCCTGAAGGACTTAAGAAACCGCATCGCTTCCGTGAAGGCGACGCAGAAGATCACCAAGGCCATGCAGATGGTGGCCGCGGCGAAGCTGCGTCGTGCCCAGGAAGCTGCGGAGGCCGCACGGCCCTATGCGGAACGCATGGATGCGGTGCTGGCCAACCTCGCGGTGGCCTTCGAGGGGCGCGACGACGCTCCGAAGCTGATGTCCGGCACGGGCAGCGACCAGGTTCATCTCCTGGTCGTCGCAACGGCCGAACGCGGGCTGTGCGGAGGTTTCAACGCCAACATCGCCAAGCTGGCGCGCGAGAAGGCACGCAGCCTGCTCGCGCAAGGCAAGACGGTCAAGATCATCTGCGTCGGCAAGAAGGGCTTCGACGTCCTCAAGCGCGAGCTCGGCCAGTATGTGATCAAGACCATCGATCTGCGCAACGTGAAGACCCTCAGGTTTTCCGATGCGGATGAAATCGGCCGCGAAGTGCTCTCCATGTTCGAAGATGGCGAGTTCGACGTCTGCACGCTGTTTTATTCGACCTTCAAGTCGGTAATCGCGCAGGAGCCGACCACGCAGCAGCTGATCCCGGCTCATTTCGAGACGGATGAGGCGGATGCGGCGGCCGGTACGAGCGCGGTTTACGAATATGAACCGGACGAGGCCGAGATCCTTGCGGATCTGCTGCCGCGTAATGTCTCCGTTCAGATTTTCCGGGCGCTTCTGGAAAACGCCGCGTCCGAGCAGGGTGCCCGTATGTCCGCAATGGACAATGCGACCCGCAACGCCGGCGATATGATCGACAAGCTGACGATCAACTACAACCGCCAGCGCCAGGCTCAGATTACGACGGAACTGATTGAAATTATCTCGGGCGCGGAAGCGCTCTAACGGGATCGATACGAGGATTAGGGATATGGCTGACAAACTGGTCGGACGGGTCACCCAGGTCATCGGCGCCGTTGTCGACGTCAAGTTCGATGACCACCTGCCGTTGATCCTGAACGCTCTTGAACTTGACAACCACGGCACCCGACTGGTGCTCGAGGTCGCACAGCATCTTGGCGAACACACGGTTCGCACCATCGCGATGGACTCCACCGAGGGTCTGGTTCGCGGACAGGAAGTTGTCGACACCGGTTCGCCGATTTCGGTGCCGGTCGGCGATGGAACTCTGGGCCGCATCATGAACGTGATCGGCGAGCCGGTGGATGAAGCCGGTGACATTCCGCACGAAGACCGCCGCGCGATTCACCAGGAAGCTCCGGCTTTCATCGAACAGTCCACCGAAGCTCAGATCCTTGTCACGGGCATCAAGGTCGTCGACCTTCTCGCCCCGTATGCAAAGGGTGGCAAGATCGGCCTGTTCGGCGGCGCCGGCGTGGGCAAGACCGTTCTGATCATGGAACTCATCAACAACGTCGCCAAGGCGCACGGCGGTTACTCCGTGTTCGCAGGCGTCGGCGAGCGCACCCGTGAAGGCAACGACCTTTACTGGGAAATGATCGAATCGGGCGTGAACAAGGAAGGCGGCGGCGAAGGCTCCAAGGCCGCTCTGGTTTACGGCCAGATGAACGAGCCTCCCGGAGCCCGCGCACGTGTTGCCCTGACTGGTCTGACCGTTGCGGAACATTTCCGTGACAAGGGCCAGGACGTTCTGTTCTTCGTCGACAACATCTTCCGCTTCACCCAGGCTGGTTCCGAGGTGTCCGCGCTTCTCGGCCGTATTCCTTCCGCCGTGGGCTACCAGCCGACGCTTGCCACCGACATGGGCGGCATGCAGGAACGCATCACCACCACCAACAAGGGCTCGATCACGTCCGTGCAGGCCGTCTACGTTCCGGCCGACGACTTGACCGACCCGGCACCGGCATCGACCTTCGCCCACCTGGATGCGACCACGGTTCTGAACCGTGCGATCGCCGAAAAGGGCATCTACCCGGCCGTGGACCCGCTGGACTCCACATCCCGCATGCTGGATGCTCGCATCATCGGTGAGGAACACTACGAGACGGCCCGTGCCGTTCAGGTGACGCTGCAGCGCTACAAGGCCCTGCAGGACATCATCGCCATCCTGGGCATGGACGAGCTGTCCGAAGAAGACAAGCTCAGCGTGGCCCGCGCCCGCAAGATCGAGCGCTTCCTCTCCCAGCCGTTCTTCGTGGCCGAGGTCTTCACCGGTTCCCCGGGCAAGCTGGTCCCGCTGGAAGACACCATCAAGGGCTTCAAGGGCCTGGTGGAAGGCGAATATGACCACCTGCCTGAAGCTGCTTTCTACATGGTCGGCTCCATCGAGGAGGCCGTCGAGAAGGCACAGCGTCTGGCCGCGGAAGCCGCTTGAGTCTGAAATGAAACGGACGCCCGCTGCGGGCGTCCGGTTTTCTTCATGTTCGATGGCCCCGCCATCTTGAAAGTAGACTGACAAGGAAGACGCCAAATGGCTGAACTTTTCCAGTTCGAGTTGGTCTCGCCGGAGCGCCAGCTCCTGTCCGCACAGGTTGCCGAAGTCGTTGTACCGGGCACCGACGGCGATTTTGGCGTTCTGAAGAACCACAGCCCGTTCATGTCCACCATCAGGCCGGGCATCCTGAAGGTCCGCGGCGAAAACGGCGCATGGGACGATTATTTCGTCCGCGGCGGCTTTGCCGACGTGGGCTCCGGCGGTCTCTCCGTTCTGGCCGAGCAGGCCATTTCGGTCAAGGAGATCAGCAGGGAGCAGCTTGATCAGGCGATCAAGGACGCGGAAGAAGATGTCGCTGACGCCAAGGACGACGACACGAAGCAGAAGGCGGAAATGACCCTGTCTCAGCTGAAGGAAGTCGCCGACGCATTGAAGGCTGCTTAAGAAGCGGCAACGGCCGAACGGCCCTTTTCCAGGCGCGGTCTGCAAACAGGCCGCGCTTTTTGTTTGGGCGGACAGCCGGCCGGCGGTTCGTCTCGGGCGGCTCCGGCAACAGGATCCGAACGGTTGGGTCCAGCCGGGTCCCGTCACATTTCCAGAATCACTCCCGACGGCTAGCCGTGCACCAGCTTCCTCTTCCTCGCACGGAAGAAACGGTAGTCGTTGCGGCCGCTGTTCTTGACGTCGTAGAGCGCGATGTCCGCCTTCTTGATGACCTCGTTGATCTCCTTGTCATCTTCGCCGATCGAGGCGATGCCGATGCTGGTGCTGATGTGGAGCCGATGGCCAAGGACGTCGAAGGGAGCCCGCAACTTCTGAACGATGCGTTCGGCGACTTCTGCCGCGGAATCGGGACCGGTGTCGCGCAGGACGATGGCGAATTCGTCGCCGCCGAGCCGGGCCACCAGGTCCGACGCCCGCACGCAGTCCCTGAGGCGCTGCGCGACCTGCTTGAGAAGCTCGTCGCCGGCATCGTGGCCGTATGTGTCGTTGACGGGCTTGAAGCGGTCCAGGTCGAGCAGGACAAGATTGCCGCGGCGGCGGTGAACCCGGACGTAGTTCAGGGCTTCGGCGAGTGTGGTGTTGAAGAGCGCGCGATTGGCAAGACCGGTCAGGGCATCGTGATGGGCGGCGTAGCTGATCCTCGCCGCCGCCAATTCGCGTGACGTGATATCCTCGTGGGTTGCGATCCAGCCGCCGCCGGGCATGGGGGCATGGACCGCCAGGATGATCCGCCCATTGGGGTGCGCGAATTTCGAGCTGACGACCTCGCCGGAGGAAAGCCGGATCAGCAGATCCGTCACGTATTCCCTTACGTCACCGGTGAACTCGCCCCGGGACTTTTCCGCCTCCGTGAGTTCGATAAGGCTCACGCCGGTCCGCAGCTCGCCATCGGGCTTGCCGCAGAGATCAACATATTGCTGGTTCCACAGGATCAGCCGGCCGTTCTGGTCGAAGACGCTGACGCCCTGGCGCATATTGGCGAGAACGGCTTCCAGCTCTTCGGAGCGCAGGCGGGCAACACGCTCTTCTTCCGCAAGCTGTTCTTCCATGCGCTTGCGTTCGGTGATGTCGTAGAAGCTGGTGACGATGCCTCCACGAGGGAGAGACGTGCCGCGGATCTCCAGCACCGTTCCTGCCGGGGTCAGACGCTCGTCGACATGCGGGTCCGGCCTGTCGAACAGCGCAATCCTGGATTTGATGATCTCGGCAGGGTCGCCGGGACCGTAGTCGCCGCGATGGGCGAGATAGCTCATGACCTCGACCAGATGGGCTTTCTCGTCGATGAAATGCTGCGGCAGCTGCAGCAGCCGTTGATAGTCGCCGTTGCAGATGGCAAGGCGGCGGTCATCGTCGAAATAGACAAGCCCGCCGGGCAGGTTGTCGAAGATGACCTGAAGCCTGTCCGCCTGAGACTTTGTCGAGGTGATGTCCGTCAGCGAGACCACGACACCGTCGAGCCCGAAATCGGCATTGGTGCCGAAGGCCTTGGCTGTGATGCGCAACCAGACCTGCTGATCGTCTCCCGAACGGGTGAGCTTCGCGACGAGATTGCCGACCTCTTCGGGGGCGGCCGCGGCAAGGGCCAGCGGGCTGCAGGTCGTGAAACATCCTTTCAACTGGCACTGCAATCCGAACTCAAGATCGTCGACCATCCTTCCCTTGAGGTCCTTCGGGGCGCAGCCGAGCAGCGACGCGGCGGCGGGATTGCAGGCTTCGACGCGGCCGGAGCGGTTCAACAGCAGAATACCCTCGCTCACCGCTTCCAGCGTTGCCCGATGCACCGCCTCGGAGTGGCGCACGGCCTGTTCTGATTGCTTGCGGTCCGTTATGTCCTGAATTGCGCCGACGAGGCGAACCGTCCGCCCCTCCTCGCGAACCGGGCGGCCCGCCGACCGGACCCACTTTTCGCACCCTGTTGCGGAAACGAACGGCAGTTCCATGTCCCAGTCCTCTCCGCTCTCGATGGCGCGCCGCACGGCATCGCGAAGGGCCTTGCCTGCATCGTCGGGATAGAACGTGAGGATCAGGTCCGGATCGGGCACGAAATCCGGGCCGACTTCATGGATTTCCCGGGTCTTGCCGGTCCAGGTAACGGTATTCGCCGCGAGGTCGGCATCCCAGCCGCCAACGCCGGACACGATCGCGATTTCCTCCAGCAGATCGCTTTCGCAGGCCGCCTGCCGGTGGTCCTCTTTCGCCCGGACGAGTGCGGATCGTGTTTCCATTTGCGCGCGATGGGACTTGGCCAAGCCTTCCACCACGGTTCCAAGACGCCTGAGCTGCTTCAACTGGTCTTTGCTGGGGGTCAGCGGCGTCGTGCCCATGACGCAAAGGGTTCCAAGCCTGTTCCTGCCGTCGAGCGACAGCGGGCAGCCGGCATAGAAGCGGATATGAGGTGCTCCGGTGACCTGCGGATTGGTCCGGAAGCGCGGGTCCGCGAGCGTGTCCGGAACGACCATCAGGTCGTTGGACATGATGGCATGATGACAAAAGGAAATGTCCCGGGGGGTGCTTTCAAGGTCGAGGCCGTAACGGGCCTTGAACCATTGCTCGTCTTCGCCGACCAGCGAGATCAGGGCGATCGGGCAGTTGAAGAGCGCTGCGACGACCTCGACGACCGCATCATATTCGGGCAGGCGTTCGGACCGCAGGATCTGAAGGGCGTTCAGTGCGTCGAGGCGTTCGATTTCCGCTGGTTCCTGAGCGATCTGCATAGCGCCTGTCTCTCGAAGAGAGCGACCCCCGTAAGTTTGCGAGCACTGCGGCAATTTCGCATGAACATTGGCAAAGAAGAATTAATTCGGAAGAAAATAATTGATCTAGGCGGCAAAATAGGGGAAGTGCCGTTCTGAACTAAGTAATTATAATTATATAGGAAATGTCGAACGGCGATAGCTATCAAAATTACATAGCGTGAGCCGAAGGGGTGCAGATCGAAGGTTGTATTCACCCGGTTTTTGTTTTTCGGCGGGAATATTCAAACTGACCTGCTTAAAGGCAGTGCTCCGGCAAGGTGGCGGTCGGCAATAAAAAACCCGGTCCTGGGGACCGGGTTCAAGTCTCGCGGGAAACCCGCGAAATATCTGCTCTTATGCAAAGCAGTTGTGTTGCTTCAGGCCGCGCGGCGGAACGAAAGGCTCATGTCGCCACTGGATCGGCTGCGGCGGCGCTCTTCCGGCGGGATGTAGACGATTGCGCTGTGTTCCGCGCAATAGGACACTCCGGCTTCAACACGGGTCGAGCACGGGAAGACGTAGTTCCCGGTGTCACCTTCCGCCCATTTGCAGCAGCCCGGACGCGGGAGAGAGAAGTCAGCCATTTGTTCTTTCCTTTATTCTTCTTACAAGCGACAAAAGCGCTCGACCATCCTCGGGAGGGGAGGATCCGAACAGCTTTCGACATAAATCGGATGTAATCGGCGCTCGGGACCATTGTCCAACCCATATGGGTGCCCTTCAGCAAGCGCAGGCATTACATAAGCGCCATGTCACAGAAATGCAATAGATTAGCTGGCAGGCCGGGTCTGCATTTCACGCATATCGGGTTAATGCGATATTATCATGGGACTTTGTTGCCGGAATTTACTTAAAGGATCAATTTGTTAGCTGGAATCTTCCGGCAACGCCGCTCCGGCCGCCAGTAGAGCTTCCGGCGTATCAAGATCCAGTCTTGCGGCCGGACCCATTTCTACTTCCGCTACGAGATCGGGATTTTCCGCAATGATATTCCGGGCACCGACATCACCGCTCAAGGATTTCAGCGCGTCGAAGAATCGGCGGTCCCAAAGTACCGGATTGCCCCGTTTGCCCTGCGCCGTGGCCGTAACGATCAGGCCGGTTTCGCTTTTCCGGTAAGCCTCGATCAGCTGTTTGAGCATCTCGGCATCAATGCGCGGCATGTCGCCGAGCAGGATGATCGCCGCGTCGGTATCCGGTGCCAGCGCATTCATGCCGGTGCGGATCGAACCCGCCATTCCGTTGGCGAAATCCGGGTTGTGAACGCATGCCAGATCGAGCCCGGAAACCGCGGCCCCGACCTTGTCCGCCTGGCTGCCGGTGACCACGACCACCTGGTCGAGCCCCGCTCCGGCCGCCGCTTCTGCGGCATGGCGAACGAGCGGCTTGCCGTCCAGCTGTGTCAGCAGTTTGTTCGGGCCGCCCATGCGCGAGGATGTGCCTGCCGCCAGGATGATCGCCGCGATCTTCGCCTTCTTGCTCTGGCTGCGGCCTTCTCGCGGCTGCGGCCGGGTCTCGATTTCCATCAGCAGACCTCCGACGCCCATGGCGGTGATGTCATCGGGAGTGACATCGAGTCCGGCCAGCAGTCGGTCGAGCACCCAGTCGAAGCCGTTTTCCTTCGGGCTGCGCGCACAGCCCGGAGCGCCGAGCACCGGCAACCCGTTCAGGTCTCCAAGCATCAGGAGATTGCCCGGATCGACCGGCATTCCCAGATGCCGCACCTTCCCTCCCGCAAGATCGAGCGCAGCGGGCAGGACATCGTGCCGGTCAACCACGGCGGAGGCACCGAACAGGATCAGGAAGTCGGCTCCCTCGCGAACCAGCTGTTTCATGGCATCGGCAACGGCGGGTGCCGTGTGCGCGGTCCGGACTTCGCCGATGATGGTGCCGTTGCTCGGGCGCAGCCGCTCCTGAAGAATCCTGTGTGTCTTGTCCATGGTCGCCGGCTTGAGGTGCGGAAGCTCGGTGGCGATGAGGCCGATCCAGTGCGGTTTGAACTCCGCCACACGCACGGCGCCTTGAAGCGCCTGTGCGGCCCGGTCAGCCAGATCGCCGGCGACGGCAAAGGAAATGATCTTGGCAGTGGCGACCATGCGCCCGGCTGCCACCTTGCTGTGGTTGGGCAGCGTCGCAAACGTAATGGACGGATCGACGCGATTGGCCGCCGTCACCGCCGCAGTGTCGACCACCAGCACGCCATTGACATCGGCATGAAGGTTCATCCGGCCCGTAAAGGCCTTGTCGGCGACGAGGCCCGGTCCCTTTGCCGCAAGGGCAAGACGTTCCGCGGCCGCGTCTTCGCCGATGTCGCCGGGCTGAAGACGTGCCACCACGACGTCTTGCACGCCCTCGGCAGCCAGGTTCGCGCAGTCCTCCGCAGAAAGCAGGTGTCCCTTTTTCAACGTCCGGTTCGCCAGCCTGGTTTTATGCGCCAGGATGCAGCCGACGGCTTGCTCGGGCGGACACGGTCCAAACCTCATGCCGCCGGCTCCGGCGGTTTGCGCAGTGCCTTGATGACGGCGCCGAGAACCGCGACGGCAATTTCCTCCGGCGAAGCGGCGCCGATGTCGAGCCCGATCGGAGCGTCGAGCCGTTCGAACAGGGCCGGGTCCAGGCCCGCTTCCCTGAAACGTTCCAGGCGCTTGCCATGGGTCTTGCGGCTGCCGAGGGCGCCGACATAGAAACAGCCGGTGTTCAGCGCCTCCATCAGCGGAAAGTCGTCGATCTTCGGATCGTGCGTTACGGCGGCAACGGCCGTATAGGGATCGAGAGGGGCTTCCTTCAGGACGTCCTCCGGCCATTCCGCCCGCAAGCTGCTGCCCGGAAACCGCTCTTCGCTGGCAAAGGCGGTGCGCGGATCGATCACGGTGACGTCGAGCCCGGCGATTTCCGCCATCGGCACCAGCGCCTGGCTGATATGGACGGCGCCGATGATCACCAGACGGGGGGCCGGCAGGAAGACGGTCAGAAAGGCGTCGCCCTGTTCCGTTTCAACCGTTCCGGACTTTCCGGACCGGAACCGCCTGGCGAATTCTTCCGCCAGCGGGTCGGACGCATGGTCGTCGTCCACGCGGACCAGCCTCTGGCTGCCGTCCGACAGATGGGTCACCAGGATCGCCGCGCGGCGGCGGGCGCGGTCTTCGTTCAGCTCCTTAAGGAGTGGCAGATCCATGGGTCAGGCCTTGTCCGTTGCCAGTTTCAGTCCGAGCGCCGCCAGGAGCGATCCACCCAGCCAGCGGCTCAGGTCCTGGAATCTCGAGCTTCCGGTCAGGCGCCTCTTCACCTCGCTTGCGAAGAGAACCGTAACCACGTCGGCCGAGGTGAACGCGCAATTGACGATCGTCCCAAGGATCAGAAACTGCGCCCAGATCGGCAGGCCGGCTTCGGGACTGACGAATTGCGGCAGGAACGCAATGAAGAAGATCGCGACCTTCGGATTGAGGACTTCGACCAGAACGCTGTCGGCAAAGGCCCGCCGCGCGGATTTCTGCGGCAGATCCGGCACGGGGCCGGCGGCAACCCGTGTGCGGATCATCTGGACGCCGAGATAGATCAGATAGAGACCGCCAACCAGCTTGAGGGCAAAATAGAGCGTCGGCACCACCGTGAAGATCGCCGACAGGCCGAAGGCGGCGGCAAGCACGTGGACGTAACAGCCCAGATGAATGCCCGCGGCGGCCATGAAGCCGGCCTTTCTGCCGCGGGCGATCGTCTGGGCGGCGGTATAAAGCAGCGCGGGGCCGGGCATGTAGGCGAACAGCACCGTTGCGGCAAGAAAGGCGAGAAAGGTTTCACTTGTCATTTCGGCAGTATCCCGGAGTCAGGCGACGGGTTCGACATAAACGCGGATGCGGCCACCGCAGGAAAGGCCCACCCGCCAGGCGGTCTCATCGGCCACGCCGAATTCCAGCGTCGTGGGTTTGCCGGTTTCGATCACCTCGATGGCTTCCGAAACCACGGCCCCTTCGACGCAGCCGCCGGACACCGATCCTTCGAAATTGCCGTCTGAATCGATCACCAGGTGAGAGCCGGTCGGCCGCGGTGCGGAGCCCCAGGTTTCGATGACGGTGGCAAGCGCGACGGAACGGCCTGCGTCGCGCCAGGCCTCCGCCGTTTTCAGAACATCGGGAATGGATGGAGTATCAATAGCCGGCATGAGATCGTCCCTTCAAGGTCGAGCCTTCAATATAGATCTTTCCGGAACCGTGGAAAGGCTTGCCACAAAGAAACGGCACCTGCTTGCGCAGGCGCCGCCGAGGTCAGTGGGACTTCTTGTTCGCGGGCTTTTATTCTGCGGCCAGCCGCAGGGTCGGGGCAGCGCTCAGGACGGCGCTGTCCACGTGAGCTTCGAAGGCTTCGAAATTGCGGGCGAACATCTTCACCAGTTTGGCGGCCTGAACGTCATAGGCGTCCTTGTCGTCCCAGGTTTCCCGCGGGTTCAATATCCTGTCGTCGACGCCTTCGACGCGAAGCGGCACGTCAAAGCCGAAATTCGCATCGGTGCGGAATTCCGCGTCCCTGAGGCTGCCGGAGAGGGCCGCCTGCAGCAGCGTGCGGGTCGCCTTGATCGGCATGCGGTGGCCGGTGCCGTAGGCGCCGCCGGTCCAGCCGGTATTCACCAGCCAGCAGTCCACGTCATGCTTGGCGATCAACTCTTTCAGCAGATTGCCGTATTCGGACGGATGCCGCGGCAGGAAGGGGGCGCCGAAGCAGGTCGAGAAGGTGGCCTGCGGCTCGGTGACACCTTTTTCCGTACCGGCCACCTTCGCGGTGTAGCCGGACAGGAAGTGATACATGGCCTGGGCCGGAGTGAGGCGGGCGATCGGCGGCATGACGCCGAAGGCATCCGCCGTCAGCATGATCACGGTCTTCGGGATCGGCGCGCAACCGGTCGGGCTGGCATTGGAAATGAAATGGATGGGATAGGCGGCGCGGGTGTTTTCGGTCTTCGAGCCGTCGTCGAAGTCCGGGACGCGGTCCTGGTCGAGCACCACATTTTCCAGCACGGTGCCGAAACGCTGCGTGGTGGAGAAAATCTCCGGCTCGGCTTCCGCGGACAGCTTGATGGTCTTTGCATAGCAGCCGCCTTCGAAATTGAAGACGCCGTCTTCGCTCCAGCCATGCTCGTCATCGCCGATCAGCGTGCGGGACGGGTCGGCGGAAAGGGTGGTCTTGCCCGTGCCGGAAAGGCCGAAGAACACCGCCGTGTCCCCCTCCTTGCCGACATTTGCGGAGCAATGCATGGACATCACGCCCTTGGCCGGCAGCAGGTGGTTCAGCATGGTGAAAACGGACTTTTTCATTTCTCCCGCATAGGACGTCCCGCCGATCAGGACGATCTTGCGCGTCAGGTCGCAGGCGATGACCGTTTCCGTGCGGCAGCCGTGGCGCTGCGGATCGGCCCTGAAGCTCGGCAGGTCGATAATGGTCATGTCGGGCGCAAAACCCGCCAGTTCGCGTCGCTCCGGCCGCAGCAGGAGGTTGCGGATGAACAGCGAGTGCCAGGCATATTCCGTATAGACGCGGACCGGCAGACGGTGCGTGGTGTCGGCGCCGCCGTAAAGATCCTGCGCAAACAGGTCCATGCCCTCGGCATGGGCAAGGAAATCCGCAAGCAGCCGGTCGAAATCTGCTTTCGACATCTGCGCATTGTTGTCCCACCAGACCGTGTCCCTGGTCTCGTCGTCAAGGACGACGAATTTGTCCTTCGGCGAGCGGCCGGTGTGAACGCCGGTTTCGGCGACCAGCGCCCCGCCGGCGGCCAGCCGGGCTTCTCCCCGGGAAAGCGCGTATTCGTAAAGGGCAGGTTCGTTCTGGTTCCAATAGAGCGCCTTCAGACCTTTGAAGCCGAAGGTTTCGCAGCCTATGGATGAATTCCTGACACCTACTTCTTGCATCTTCCCGCAGTCCTTGTGGTGGGGCATTGTGATTTCGCGGCCGGAAAAACTTAAGAAAGACTGAATCCGGCCCTGAGGGCTGCGAAGGTAGTGGATTGACCGGAGGGCAGCAAGACTGCCGAAGGTGCTATGTCTTTGTTTAATCGATTAAAACATGCTATTGGACGATGGGCGATTAATTCGGGGGTCGAACTAAAAAACGAAACTTTCGATATGTTCGGCTTGTTGAATGAACCGAAAGAAAGCGCGCCCATTCCGCGTCCGCAAGTGATGGGAGACGGCGATTAAATTCACCTGGACACAAAGCCGCCATAGGGGACACAATGCCGCCATGTGAGGCACAAAGTCGCCATATTGAGCCGGCTACTTGAAATTTGCTCAACCGATTCCCAACATTGCAGCGCGTCGCCTTACGTTCGTTGCCGCGAAGGGCCGTAAATACCGGTTTGCCTTAATTTATGCGCATTTAGCAGGCCAAAGGCTCTATGTTACAATAATGCCGATGCACACCACCGGTGCATTGCCGGAGATGGAAACGAAACATGCCGACAATTGCTCTGGTCGATGACGACCGCAATATTCTGACTTCGGTCTCTATCGCCCTGGAAGCGGAAGGGTATCGCGTCCAGACGTATACGGACGGAACCTCGGCGCTTGACGGGTTGCAGACCGATCCGCCGGAACTGGCGATCTTCGATATCAAGATGCCCCGCATGGACGGCATGGAACTGCTGCGCCGTCTGCGTCAGAACTCCGACATGCCGGTGATCTTCCTCACCTCGAAAGACGATGAGATCGACGAATTGTTCGGACTGAAGATGGGCGCCGACGATTTCATCCGCAAACCCTTCTCCCAGCGTCTTCTGGTCGAGCGCGTCCGGGCGGTTCTCCGGCGGGCGCAGCCCCGCGACGCGTCCACGGCGCGCGAGGATGCGGACAAGCTGCTGGAGCGCGGCCAGCTGGTCATGGATCAGGAGCGTCACACCTGCACCTGGAACAACAAGCCGGTCACGCTGACGGTCACCGAGTTTCTGATCCTGTCCGCCCTGGCGCAGCGCCCCGGCGTGGTCAAGAGCCGTAACGCGCTCATGGACGCGGCCTATGACGATCAGGTCTATGTGGACGACCGGACCATCGACAGCCACATCAAACGCCTCCGGAAAAAGTTCAAGGTCGTTGACGACGACTTCGATATGATCGAAACCCTTTATGGTGTCGGCTACCGGTTCCGCGAGGTCTGAGGAGCCGCAAGGGGTATCGACCACGTTGAGACATCGGAGGAATGCATCCTTGCGAAGGAGCCGGCCACTGAACGCGGCGTTGAGCGGGCCGGGCGATCCTTCTCGCGGCCGCTGCTGGACCCGTTGTCGGCCCGTTGGTGCATGAATGGCAGCTGAAAGCGAGAGTGCGGAACGCGTTGGCGTCTCCGATCCGGAAAGCGGTTCGGAACGCTCCCGGCTGCGCAGGCTTGGCAACAAGCGTCTCCGCCGCCGTCTTCTCAACCAGTTCGGCCGGATTTTCGGCACCTATGTTCTATCGTCCCTGACGCGCCGGATCATCGCGATCAATCTTGTCGGCCTGCTGGCCCTCGTGATCGGCATTCTCTATCTCAATCAGTTCCGGGCCGGCCTGATCGATGCGCGGGTGCAAAGCCTCCTCACCCAGGGCGAGATCATCGCCGGGGCGATTGCCGCCTCCGCGACCGTCGATACCGGAACGATCACCGTGGATCCGGAACGGCTGCTGGAATTGCAGGCCGGCGAGAGCCTGACACCGACCGGGGGAGATCTGGACAGTCTCGACTTCCCGATCAACCCCGAGCGCGTCGGCCCCGTCCTGCGCAGGCTGATTTCGCCGACCAAGACGCGGGCGCGGATCTATGATCCGGAAGGCATTCTAATCCTCGATTCCCGGCACCTTTATTCCAGCGCGCAGATCCTGCGTTTCGACCTGCCGCCTCCCACGGATGTGGAAGAAAGCTTCTGGGAAGTCGTCTGGCAATGGGCCAAGCGCTGGCTTCAGCAGGGCGACCTGCCGCTCTACCAGGAAGTCGGCGGCGGCGACGGCCGGGCCTATCCGGAAGTCGAGGCGGCTCTTGCGGGCTCGCCGGCGAGCGTCACCCGCATTTCGCAGCGGGGCGAACTGATCGTCTCGGTGGCGGTGCCGATCCAGCGGTTTCGGGCCGTGCTCGGGTCGCTGCTCCTGTCGACCCAGGGCGGGGACATTGACGCCATCGTGCGGGCGGAGCGGATCGCCATCATGCGGGTGTTCCTGTTCGCCGCGACGGTCACGATCCTGTTGTCCATCTTCCTGGCCGGCACGATCGCCGGCCCCGTGCGGCGCCTGGCGGCCGCCGCGGACCGGGTCCGCAGGGGATCGAACTCGCGCGAGGAAATCCCGGACTTCTCCGACCGACAGGACGAAATCGGCCACCTGGCAAGGTCATTCCGAGAGATGACCCATGCGCTCTATAACAAGATCGACGCCATCGAACAGTTCGCCGCCGATGTCGCCCATGAGCTGAAGAACCCGCTCACCTCGCTACGCAGCGCGGTCGAAACCCTGCCGCTGGCGAAATCGAAGGAGTCCATGGACCGGCTGATGGAGGTCATCCAGCATGATGTGCGCCGTCTGGACCGCTTGATCAGCGACATTTCCGACGCCTCCCGTCTGGATGCGGAGCTGGCAAGGATCCAGGCCGAGACCATCGATCTGGCCGAGCTGCTGCGCAACATGGCGGGCGCCGCCAACCAGCGGGCCGCCACGGACGAGGCGAGCGTCAAGCTGACCGTTGCCGATGCGCCGGGAACCAAGCCCTATGTGATGCAGGGGCACGATATCCGCCTTGGCCAGGTGATCAGCAACCTGCTCGACAATGCCCGTTCCTTCTCGCCCGCGGGGGGAACGGTGCGGGTCTCCCTGTCCCGCGAGGACCGGATGATCAAGGTGACGGTTGACGACGACGGGCCGGGGATCCGCGCGGAGAACACCGAGCGCATCTTCGAACGCTTCTATACGGACCGTCCCGAGGGCGAGGGCTTCGGCAACAATTCGGGTCTCGGCCTGTCGATTTCAAGACAGATCATCGAGGCCCACGGCGGCTCGATCAAGGCCACCAACCGGCTGAAACCGGACGGCAAGACGGCCGCCGGCGCGCGGTTCACCATCTATCTGCCCGCGGGCAAGGGCAAATGACACGGCAGTCCGTCCACGCCACCTGCGTGGTTGTCGGTACGCACGGCGTGCTGATCCGCGGCGATGCTGGCAGCGGCAAATCCTCACTGGCCGAAACCTTGCTCGAGGCTGCCCGCGCAAAGGGCAATTTTGCGGCCCTCGTTGCCGATGACCGCGTTCTTCTGGATGCGGAGCGGGACCGGGTTCTGGCCCGCGTGCCGGAGACGATCCAGGGGATGATCGAAGTCCGCGGCGTCGGGCTGGAGGAGATCGCATTCGAGCCGGTCGCGTGTGTCGATCTGATCGTGGATCTGAAACCGCCCGAAGCGATCGACCGCTTGCCGGACCCGGCCCTTGCAAGCGATCTTCTGGAAGGAATATCCCTGCCGCTGCTGTCCTGTCCGTCGAACGATCCCGGCACAAGTTTGCGGCAGATCCGCTGGGCTTTCAGGGAACTCTTTCCCGAAACGGCGGATTATATATAAAGGGAAAGCGGATCTTTTTTGCTTGCAACTGAGGAAACGGTTGAAGAGAGTGCATCTGACTGATAAACGCCCGGCTCTTTCCAGGCTCCGACGGGGCCGCGAGCTACTTGCACTCGATCAGCAGGCCGTAGACGTATGATTGGACTTGTACTTGTCACCCACGGACGCCTCGCCGAGGAATTCAAGGCGGCGCTGGAACATGTTGTCGGTCCTCAGGAACAGGTCGAAACGATTTCCATTGGCCCGGACGACGACATGGAGCAGCGGCGCCAGGATATTCTGGCCGCGGTCGAGGCCGCCAATACCGGCCAGGGAGTGGTGCTGTTGACCGACATGTTCGGCGGCACGCCGTCCAACCTGGCGATTTCCGTCATGGACGGCAAGTCGGTGGAAGTGGTGGCCGGCGTCAATCTGCCCATGCTGATCAAGCTGGCGAGTGTCCGCCACGACCGCGATCTGGCGACCGCCGTCGACGAGGCGCGTCAGGCCGGCCAGAAATATATCTCCGTCGCAAGCCAGGTGCTGTCGGGGCAAAATTAAAAAGAAGAGATGAAAACGGACAATCTGCTCGAAAGAGACCTGACAATCGTCAACCGGCGCGGGCTCCATGCCCGGGCATCCGCAAAACTGGTCAAGCTGGTCGAGCGTTTTCGGGCCGATGTTCAAGTGTCCAGGGACGGACAAACCGTCGGCGGCACGTCCATTATGGGGCTGATGATGCTTGCCGCCAGCCCCGGCTGCTGCATCACGGTTCGTGTCAGTGGCGAAGACGCCGAAGAGGCGCTGGCGGCGATTTCCGAACTTGTTGAAACCGGATTCGGTGAAAAGGACTGAGCTTGACGGGGCTTGCCCCGTTTTGACCAATGCTGCAAACAGTCATTCCCCATGACGTCATGATGCTTCAGCTCCCTGCCGGAAATCCGCCCGCATTGTTTATGAATTGCAGGAGAGACCATGGCGCAGATGTCAGCCGACGCCGTTTCCGGGGCGACCAGACAGCTTCTTCAGCACGTTCATGAGGCGCTCGGGCCGGAATTCGCCTTTGAACTTGCCGACGGCACGGTGATCCCTTCCGCCGCTTCGCCGGACGGAATGCGCCTGTTCATCTCCGATGCCGCCCTGCCGCGGCTCCTGCGTGCACCGGGCCTCAGGACCGTCATCGAGCTTTATGCCGCAGGCGACATCGACCCGCGCGGCGGCACGATTTTCGATTTCGCCGACAAGCGACCCAAGGTGAAGGGCAAGGCACTCCTGCGAAAACTGAACAAGCGCCTGCTGCTCGGTTCCGCCTGGAAGCTGCTGCGCGCGCCCCGCGGCTTGGCGCCAGCCGGTGAAGCGCCGGACGCGGCGGCGCCCAATGCCGCTTCGGGCAGTGCCAAGGCGGATATCGCCTTTCACTATGACGTCTCCAACGACTTCTACCGGCACTTTCTCGATCCGGAAATGCTCTACACCTGCGGCTATTTCCGCGACTGGGACAACGACCTGGCAACGGCGCAGCGCGACAAGCTGGAGATGATCTGCCGCAAACTGCGGCTGAAGCCCGGCGACCGGCTGCTTGACATCGGCTGCGGCTGGGGCGGGCTCATCTGTTACGCCGCGCAGCATTACGGCGTGACGGCCGTCGGCGTGACGCTCGCCGAAGAACAGGCCAGGCTCGCCCGCGATCGGATCCGGGAGCGCGGCCTGGAAGGCAAGGTGCAGGTGGAGCTGAAGGACTACCGCGAGCTGGATGGCCAGTTCGACAAGATTTCCTCGATCGGCATGTTCGAGCATGTCGGCATCGACAATCACGACGACTACTACCGGCATGTGCACCGTCTGCTCAAGCCGCGCGGGCTTTACCTGCATCACGCGATCACGCGGAGGGGGAAAAAGGACCTCAGGAAGTTCCGCCGCAAGAAGGCTGAATATCAGACGCTGGTCCGCTACATCTTCCCGGGCGGCGAAGTGGATCACATCGGCTGGACCCTGACCAATCTCGAAGCGCACGGCTTCGAGGTCCACGATGTCGAAGCCTGGCGGGAGCATTATGCCCGCACCACCCGCCTTTGGGCCGAAAACCTCATGGCGGCGAAAGAAGCTGCCATTGCCGAAGTCGGCGAGCGCAAATACAGGCTGTGGCTCGCCTATCTGTGCGGCGTCTCGCTCGGCTTTGATCGCGGCACGATCGGGATCTTCCAGACGGTAACCTCCCGCCGCACCAAAGGCCCCTCCGGAATGCCGCCGTCCCGCGAGGATTTGTACCGTGGAGCGATCTGACTTCGTTTTCGAGAATTGAAGTACTCTTAAATCACATGTTGAGACTGGCCGGCAAGCGCCGGGTGAGGGGACGCATGTCTCGAGGACACCAAGCGCGTGCCCGTCGGTTCCGGGGCTTCGGCTGCTTTCGTCGTTGATATAAAGAATTCTTTATATCTTTATTGCGCCATGTCGCTGGTGGCGTTATAACCCGTCCCAAGGATTTTCGGATGTCGTCCGGAAATCTACAGGCGGCCGCGCACATGCCTTGACAGGCATTGGCTCTTCAAAGAGCGGCGGCCGCGACTTCGAGGCCCGGCACTGGAGCCGGGGCTAAAAAAATCAGGACACTTTCATGACCGACTACATTGTCAAAGACATAGGGCTCGCAGATTGGGGCCGCACCGAGATCGAGATCGCTGAACACGAAATGCCGGGCCTGATGGCCTGCCGCGAGGAATTCGGCGACGCAAAGCCGCTGAAAGGTGCCCGGATCGCCGGGTCGCTGCACATGACCATTCAGACCGCGGTTCTGATCGAGACTCTGGTTGCGCTGGGTGCGGAAGTCCGCTGGGCGTCCTGCAACATCTACTCCACGCAGGACCAGGCCGCTGCGGCGATCGCCGCCGCCGGCATTCCGGTTTTCGCCACCAAGGGTGAAACCCTGGAAGAATACTGGGACTACGCCGACAAGATCTTCGACTTCCCCGAGGGAGCGAACATGATCCTGGATGACGGCGGCGATGCCACGCTCTACATCCTGCTCGGCGCGCGGGTCGAGGCCGGTGAAACCGAACTCATCGCCAACCCGACGTCGGAAGAAGAGGAATGCCTCTTTGCCCAGATCAAGAAGCGCATCGCATCCAGCAAGGGCTGGTTCACCAAGCAGCGCGATCTGATCCAGGGTGTTTCGGAAGAAACCACCACCGGCGTCCTGCGTCTTTACGAGATGCAGAAGAAGGGCCAGCTGCCGTTCCCGGCGATCAACGTCAACGACAGCGTCACCAAGTCCAAGTTCGACAACCGTTACGGCTGCCGTGAATCCCTCGTCGACGGCATCCGCCGCGGCACGGACGTGATGATGTCCGGCAAGGTCGCCGTCGTGTGCGGCTACGGCGATGTCGGCAAGGGCTCTGCCCAGTCGCTGGCCGGTGCCGGCGCCCGCGTGATCGTCACCGAAATCGACCCGATCTGCGCCCTGCAGGCTTCCATGGACGGTTTCGAGGTCAAGACCATCGAACAGACCCTGCCGGAAGGCGACATCTATGTCACCGCGACCGGCAACAAGGACATCATCACCTTCGACCACATGCGTGGCATGAAGGACATGGCGATCGTCTGCAACATCGGCCACTTCGATAACGAGATCCAGGTTGCTGCCCTGAAGAACACAAAGTGCCGCCCGGTCAAGGACCAGGTCGACCTTTACGAGTTCCCGGACGGCAAGCGCATGATCCTGCTCTCGCAGGGCCGTCTCGTGAACCTCGGCAACGCGACCGGTCACCCGAGCTTCGTCATGTCCGCCAGCTTCACCAACCAGGTGCTGGCGCAGATCGAACTCTATTCCAAGGGCGACCAGTACAAGAACGAAGTCTACGTGCTGCCGAAGCACCTGGATGAGAAGGTTGCACGTCTCCATCTGGAGAAACTTGGAGTTACGTTAACCGAGTTGACGGACGGACAATCTCAATATCTGGGGATTAACAAGACCGGTCCGTTCAAGCCGGAACACTACAAATACTGATTCTTCGAAGGCGACACACTATATGTGGTAATCGCCTCGATTCGGTACTGTGAACAAAAAAATGCAGGACCCTTCAATTTGAAGGGTCCTGTTAACTTTTCAGCAACGGACTCTTCTGCGTGATTCTCAAAAAGGTTATGGTTTAAGCGAATCAAAGGCCAGGAGGCGGATGTCTTTGATTTGCTCCCGAAATCTGGGAGCGGCGCCTGCGCAAAGCGGGACGACGCGGCACAAGGGGATCATGACATGCCGAAAGGCAGCAGGGACGGCGCGCGGATACGCGCGACGTGGCGAGAGTGGAGTCTGAGTAAGGTCAAGCTTGGCGGCGCTGCGGCGGCGGGCCTTGGACTGTCTTCCGGTCCGGCTGCTGCCGGCATCGTGTCCGGCACGCTGGCGGCCATCAACCCCGGCACCATGATCCTGTTCGGCGCGCTTGGCGGCATGTGTCTTTTCTCCGTCACCGCCGCGATCGCTCTGGTGCGCCATCGCAGACTCGCCGCCCAGATCACCGGTTCCCTGGAAAAGGAAAAGAGCGACCTGAAATTCCGGGTCGACCGCCTGGAAGCCATGCTCAACACCGACGAGCAGCGCGTGATCGTTTGGACCGGCAACGGCGCCATGCCGCAGATCTGGGGCATCCTTCCGGAAAAGTCGGGCGTACCGCGCCCGCCGGCACAGCTCCTGGCATTCGGCAGCTGGCTGACTGCAAAAGGCGCCGGGGATCTGGAACGGCACCTGGACATGCTGTTTCGCACCGGCGAAGCCTTCACCACCACATTGAAGACCCGCACCGGCACCTATGTCGAGGCGCTCGGCCGCACCACCGGCGGTGCCGTCGTGCTGCGCCTGCGCGACCTGACCGGCGAGAGGCAGATGCAGGCGGAACTTGCCGCGCGCAACGCCAGGATCTCCGGCGAACTCCACATGCTGCACGCACTGCTGAACGCCATGCCCGCGCCGGCCTGGCAGCGGGATGCGGAAGGCAATCTCATCTGGGCGAATGCGGCCTATGCCGAAGCGGTCGACATGCCGGACGCCGCAAGCGCGGTCAAGGACGGTGCGACCTTCCTGGACGCTGCCGCACGCACCGCCATGGCGGTGCAACGCACGGAAGACGGCTGTTTCACCGCCCGCATCCCGATCGTCGCCTCCGGCGAGCGCCGGGTTTTCGAAGTGACGGACGTCAACGCGAATGTCGGCGGAGCCGGCATCGCCGTGGATATCAGCGAACTGGAACGGGCCCAGAAGGAAATGAACCGCGCGGAGGAGTTCCACGGCCGCACGCTCGACCAGCTCGCCGCCGCCGTCGCCATCTTCAGCAGCGACCGCAAGCTGCAGTTCTACAATGCCGCCTTCCGCCAGCTTTGGGATCTCGACCCGGCCTTCCTGGAAGGCCGCCCCGAAGACGGCGCCGTGCTCGATGCCCTGCGCGCCGCGCGCAAGCTGCCCGAGCAGGCCGACTATCGAGTCTGGCGCAACAAGATGCTGGAGAACTACCAGTCCCTGGAGGCGAAGGAAAACTGGTGGCACCTGCCCGATGGCCGCACCTTGCGCGTCATCGCCAACCCGCATCCCCAGGGCGGCGTCACCTATATCTACGAGAACGTCACCGAGCAGCTCGATCTGGAAAGCCGCTACAACGCGCTCACCCGGGTCCAGGGCGAAACCCTCGACAATCTTTCCGAGGCTGTTGCCGTGTTCGGTTCCGATGGCCGCCTGCGGCTCTGGAACCCGGCATTCGGGCGCATCTGGAGCCTGGAGGAAGACCGCCTCTCCGAACTGCCGCACGTGAAGGAAGTGGTCTCCGCCTGTACCCTGAGCGAGGTCGAGAAGCAGGCCTGGGAACAGCTTGCGGGCAGCGTGACCGGCCTTGTCGACAACCGCACGCAAAAGATCAGCCGCCTGGAGCGCCACAATGGCGACGTGCTGGACTATGCCACCGTGCCGCTGCCGGACGGCGGCACGCTGGTCACCTTCGTGGATGTGACCGACAGCGTGAATGTCGAGCGCGCCCTGCTTGAGAAGAACGAGGCGCTTCAGCAGGCCGACCTGATCAAGAACGCCTTCATTCAGCACGTCTCCTACGAGCTGCGCTCACCGCTGACCAACATCATCGGCTTCGCCCAGCTTCTGTCCGACCCGAAATTCGGCGAGCTTTCCGAAAAGCAGGGCGAATACGCCGAATACATCCAGTCGTCCTCCTCGGCTCTTCTGGCCATCATCAACGACATTCTGGACCTTGCGACCCTCGATGCGGGCATCATGGAACTGGATATCGGCGAGGTCGATGTCGCAACCACGGTTTCCGCTGCCGTCGAGGGCCTGAAGGACCGGATCGCCGAAGCCCGGATCAACCTGCGCACCCACGTGCCGGAGAATATCGGCATGATCGTCGCGGACGAAAAGCGTCTGCGCCAGGTTCTGTTCAACCTGATTTCCAACGCGGTCCGCTATTCCGAGGCCGATGGTGTCGTCGATGTGAGCTGCAGCCGCGAGGACGATAGCGTGACCTTCGTCGTGAAGGATCACGGCCACGGCATCCCGGCTGAAATCCTGACCCAGGTCTTCAACCGCTTTGTCGGCCACGACACCGGCTCCCGGCGCCAGGGCGCGGGCCTTGGCCTTGCCATCGTCAAGAGCTTCGTCGAACTGCATGGCGGCACGGTCGACATCCAGTCCGCCGAAGGCAATGGCACCACGGTTACCTGCGTTTTCCCGGCACGGCCCGAACTGGCGGATCAGGCCGCGGCCGAATAGGATGCCGGCTGATGGCAGACCATGACCTGAGGCATTTGCCGTCGCCGTTCCTGACCCTGGACATTCCGGACGAAGCCGGAACGCGTCGGCTCGCCAACGAGCTGGCGGTGGTGCTGAGAGCAGGCGACACCGTCTGCCTGTCCGGCGACCTCGGCGCCGGCAAGTCGACCTTCGCAAGAGCGCTCCTGCGCACCTTTGCCGGCGACCCCGAGCTCGAAGTCCCAAGCCCGACCTTCACCCTTGTCCAGACTTATGCGTTTAGCCGCTTCGACCTCTCCCATTTCGACCTCTACCGTCTGGAAGAGCCTGAAGAGCTCGAGGAACTGGGCCTGGACGACCTTTTGGAAACCGGGGCGGCGCTGATCGAGTGGCCGGAAAAGGCGCAAGACCTGCTGCCGGAAACGGCGCTGTGGATCCAGATCACGCAGCGGTCGGAGGAAACCGGGGAGCGTATCTTCAGCTTCCACTCCGACGCCCCTGGCTGGCAGGGGCGGGTTGCGCAGTCGTTCGAAATCCGGGCCTTCCTGCAAAAGACCGACTTCCGGGACGCCGAACGCCGCTTTCTGGCGGGCGATGCTTCCCTGCGCACATTCGAGACCGTGATTTCCGGCGGCAGGTCTGCCGTGCTGATGCGCTGGCCGTTTCACGACGACGCGGTGCCGCAGGCGGTCCGCGCCTATATGGACAAGGTGCATCTCGCCCGCGACTGCCGGTCGGTGGTTGCCATCGGAACCGAGCTGCGCAAGCGCGGCTTCGGGGCTCCGGAAATCCTCGCCTCCGATCTGGAGAAGGGCCTGATCCTTGCCACCGATCTCGGCAGCGAGACGATCGTCAGGGACGGCAAGCCCGTCCCCGAACGCTACCATGCCGCGATCGGTGTTCTGGCAGCAATGCACGGGCAGACCTGGCCCAAAACCGTCTTGCTGGACAGCGGCGGAAGCTATGAGGTTCCCGACTATTCCACCGAAGCCCTGATTGCGGAAGCCTCGCTGTTTGTGGAGTGGTACGTGCCTCACGTCAGCGGCCGGGCATTGGACGAGGACGCGCGCGCGGGCTTCGAAGCGCTCTGGCGGCAAGTACTGGACGCCATTTCGGGCGCTCAACGGGGTTGGGTGCTGCGTGATTTTCATTCGCCCAACCTGCTGTGGCAGGAAGGGGCGCGCGGGACGGACCGTATCGGCCTGATCGATTTCCAGGATACGGTTTTCGGACCCGTCGCCTACGATGTCGCATCCCTGACACTGGACGCCCGCACGGACATGAGCGAAGATCTGGAAATGGAGCTTCTGGGTGCTTACGTTTCTGCAAGGGAAAGTCAGGCATCGAACTTCGATCGGGCAGAGTTTTCAAAGGCCTATGCCGTCATGGCCGCGCAGCGGATTTCGAAGATCCTCGGGATCTTCGTGCGGCTGGCCAAGCGCGATGGTAAGCCGGCTTACCTTGCCCATCTGCCGCGTCTGGCAGGCTATCTCGAACGGGTGCTTGACAGACCTTCCGTGCCGGATTTGAAAGACTGGTACGCACGCTTTCTGCCCTGAGTTCCGTCGGACCTTCAGGGCCGTAGCCATCATTTGAGAAACAGTATGACAAACACGCGGTTTCGCCCCACCAAAGCCATGATCCTGGCCGCAGGCCTCGGCAAGCGCATGCGCCCGCTAACCGCGACGACGCCCAAGCCGCTGATCGAGGTCAACGGCCAGGCGCTGATCGATCACGGCATGGACCGGCTCGCCGCGGCGGGCGTGAAAACCTGCATTGTCAACGTGCATTACCTGGCCGACCTGGTGGAAGTGCACGTTGGCCGCCGCAAGGACATGGAGATCGTCATCTCCGACGAGCGCGCTCAGCTCCTGGAAACCGGCGGCGGCATCAAGAAGGCGCTGCCGCTCCTGGGGGACGAGCCGTTCTTTCAGCTGAATGCCGATACGTGCTACTGGATCGAGGGCGTGAAGCCGAACCTGGAACACATGATCGAGGCCTGGGACGAAACCCGCATGGATGCGCTGCTGCTGGTGGCCGAAACCGTCAAGTCCGTCGGTTATTCCGGGCGCGGCGATTTTGTCCTCGCCAGGGATGGCTCCCTGACGCGCAGGCCGGAGAAGGGCGTCACGCCCTTCGCCTATGCCGGAGCCGCGATCCTGCATCCGCGCCTGTTCGAAGACGCGCCGGACGGGCCGTTCTCCATGAATATCCTGTTTGACAAGGCGATCGAGGCCGGCCGGCTTTTCGGTGTCCAGATGGAAGGTCTCTGGCTCCATATCGGAACGCCGGATGCCATCAGCGCGGCGGAATATGCCGTGCGTGAGAGTGCTGCCTGAGGATGGATGAGCGAACGCGCCTCTATTCCGTTTCCCCGTCCGTTCCGTTTCTGAAGACGCTCGTCGACACGTTGGTGGACGGCACGCTGATACCCGGGTTCCGTCCCCTGGACGATCCGCTGCAACTCGCCGCCGCCACGCTCTATCTGCCGACCCGCCGGGCGGCGCGCCTGCTGCCGGAGCTCTTCCAGCAGAAGTTCGGCGGCACGCCGGTGCTGCTGCCCGCCATTCGGCCCGTCGGCGACGCGGACGAGGATGCTCAGGGCCTGACCAGCGAAGCCGACATGGAAGCGCTGCCGCCCGCCATGCCGCTGCTTGAACGCCATCTGGCCATGACCCGTCTGGTGAAGGCCTGGAAGGGCATGTTGCGGCGCGAGGCGCTGAGCCTGCGCTCGGACGAGCCCCTCGGCGTGCCCGCGTCGACGGCCGATGCCGCCTGGCTTGCGGGCGACCTGCTCACCCTGATGGACGAGGTCCAGACCGAAGAAGCCGACTGGTCCGAACTTGCCGGCCTCGTTCCGGAAGACCATGCCCGCTACTGGCAGATCACGCTCGACTTCCTGAAGATCGTGCAGGAGGCCTGGCCCGCGCATCTGGCCGAGCTTCGCCAGATGGATCCGAAGGCGCGGCGATCCGCCCTGATCCGCCGGGAAGCACAGCGCCTCGCGCAAGCCCGGGAGACTGGCCCGGTTATCGTCGCCGGGGTGACCGGATCCGTGCCGGCAACGGCGGAACTTCTGAAGGTCGTTGCGGGACTGGAGCAGGGCGTCATCGTGCTGCCGGGCCTCGACCACCACCTGGACGACCGTTCCTGGGCGGCGCTCGGCCAGCGCGGCGCGCACACGGCCGGGCCGCTGTTCCAGCCGCGCGGTGAGGCGACGCTGCCGTCCCATCCCCAGTATTCGCTCAAGCAGCTTCTGGACCGGCTTGGTGTCAGGCGGACGGATGTGCGGGCGCTCGGACCTGCGCCGGAACCTGAACGCGCCTTGCGCGAGGAACTGGTGTCCGAAGCCCTGAGGCCCGCCGACACGTCGGACGGCTGGACCCAATATCTCGCCGCGCGATCCCAGGAGCAGCGAGCCGAAGCTCTGAACAACGTTTCGATCATGACCGCGCGCAACGAGGCGGACGAGGCCCTGGGCGTTGCGATTGCCCTGCGCGAAACGATCGAGCGGGGAGAAACCTCCGCGCTGATATCGCCGGACCGCATGCTGACGCGCCGGGTGGCGGCCGAACTGGCGCGCTGGAACATCCAGGTCGACGACAGTGCCGGCCGGCCGCTGGACCAGACCGCGCCCGCGATCCTTGCCCTGCTGGCCGCGAAACTGGCCCTTGGCGGCTGCGAGCCGATCGACCTGCTGGCGCTCCTGAAACACCCGCTCACCCGGCTGGGCCTGCCGGTCAAGGATATTCGCTCCGCGGCGCGGGCGCTGGAGCGCGGTGTGTTGCGCGGCCCGCGTGCGCGGCCCGGCACCGAGGGCCTGCGGGCGGCCGTGACAGCCAGCCGGGACGATGCCGGCAAGGCCCACACCCCGCGCTGGAAGAAGATCCACGACGGCGACTGGGACGTCATCGCGAATCTCGTCGAGCGCCTTGGCCGCGCACTGGCGCCGCTCGAGGAACTGTCGGCCACCTTCGAGCCCGTCTCCGTCACTGAACTAGCAAGACGCCATGCCGATGTGCTGCAGGCGGTTGCCGTCGATGAGGCCGGCTCCGTCGACGAACTCTTTGCCGGCGAAGCCGGCGATGCGCTGGCGCAGTTCCTGACCGGTCTCCTGGAGGCCGAAGCGAGCGGGCTGGAAATCCCGCCCGGCGAATGGCCTTCGGTTCTCCCGGCTCTCATGTCGGCCCAGGCGGTCCGCCGCCGCCTGCCGGGTGACAAGAGGGTGCAGATCCTCGGTCCCATGGAAGCGCGGCTGCAGTCCTTCGACTTCGTCATCCTGGGCGGGCTGAACGAAGGCGTCTGGCCGCAGCGCACGCGCAACGATCCCTGGCTCAACCGGCCGATGAAGCGCGGTATCGGGCTGGAGCCGCCGGAGCGCCGCCTCGGCGCGTCGGCACATGATTTCGTCCAGGGCATGGGCGCAAGGCGCGTGCTTCTGACCCGCTCGGCCCGCGCCGACGGCGCGCCCACCGTCGCCTCGCGCTGGCTGCAGCGGCTCACCACGCTTGCGGGTCCGGCGATCACCGGCGCGATGGAAGAACGGGGCAAGGCCTATACCGGGCTCGCGGCGCGTCTGGACCGGTCGGACCACCCGGTGCGGCCGGCTGCCCGTCCCAATCCCAGGCCGGCGCTCGCGGCACGGCCGAAATCCCTGTCGATCACCGAAATCGAGCGCCTCATCCGCGATCCTTACGCGATCTTCGCCCGCCATGTCCTGGAATTGCAGCCGGTCGATCCGATCGGCGGCGAACCGGGCGCGGCGGACAAGGGCAACCTCGTTCACGACGCGCTCGCCAGGTTCCTGACCGTCTGGTCCGGCCCGTTCGACGACAGCGCCGTCGCGGCGTTGACGGAGATCGGCGAGGAGCTTTTCGAACCACTGGACGCCTTCCCGGCCATCCGGGCGCTCTGGTGGCCGCGCTTTCAAAGGATTGCCGCGGGCTTTGTGGCCTATGAGGCGGCGCGCGCGAAACGTGTCCGGCAGCGCTTTCTGGAGATCGGCGGCGGGGTTGACCTGAAACTGCCAGGTTTCGACTTCCGCCTGCGCGGCCGTGCCGACCGGATCGATCTTCTGGTCGACGGCGGCCTGTCCGTCATCGACTACAAGACCGGGCAGGTGCCCTCGCACAAGCAGGTGGAAGCCTTGCTGTCACCGCAGCTGCCGCTGGAAGCGGCGATGATCAGGCGCTTCGGCTTCAGGGACGTGCCGGCGGATGCCGGGATTTCCGAGCTGCTCTACCTGCAGCTCAAAGGCGGCACGGACGCGGTGCTGGAAGCAATGCGCAACCCGAAGGAAACGCAGCTGGAGGATCTGGTTGAAGATGCCTGGACACGGCTGGAGCAACTGATCGCCCATTACGGCAAGGAGGAGACCGGTTATCTCTCCCGCGCCCGGGTGATGCGCGAGCGGCAGATGGGTGGCGACTACGATCATCTGGCCCGCACCCAGGAATGGAGCCTTGGCAGCGAGGAGCCGGCATGAGCGGTTTTCAGATCCCGCAGCTGACCCGGGAACGCCAGGACCTCGCCTCCCGCCCGCGCGCCTCCGCCTGGGTGAGCGCCAATGCGGGCTCCGGCAAGACCTTCGTGCTCTCCCGCCGCGTCGTGCGGCTGCTGCTCGACGGAACCGACCCGTCGCGCGTCCTGGCGCTGACCTTCACCAAGGCTGCCGCCGCCGAAATGGCGACCCGCGTCTTCAAGATCCTCGGCACCTGGGTGACCATGGAAGACACGGCGCTGGCGCAGGAGCTTGAGGATATCGAGGGCCGCAGGCCGAACGCCGCGCGCCTGGCCATGGCCCGGCGCCTCTTTGCCCGCGCGCTGGAGACGCCGGGCGGGCTGAAGATCCAGACCATCCACGGCTTCTGCGAGGCGCTGCTGCACCAGTTTCCGCTGGAAGCCAACGTGGCGGGACATTTTTCGGTGCTGGACGACCGCGTCGCCGCCGAGCTGATGGCCGAGGCCCGTGCCGGCGTCCTGCACAGGGCCGAGACGGAACCGGCGAGCGCCTTCGGGAAGGCTCTTGCCTCCGTGATCGACCTGATGAGCGACGGCGGAGCCCAGAAGGCGCTCGACGAACTCATCCAGAACCGCGATGCCTTCCGCCGCTGGACCGTCGATGCAGGCGACCTGGAAACCGCCCTTGCCGAACTGGCCGGACTGCTGGAGGTGGACCCTTCTGCCCGGCTCGCGGACTTCGATGCCCGCTTCAAGGCGGAATGCCCCTTCGACCGGAACACCTGCCTCAGCTATGCGGAAGCGCTGAACACGGGCACCAAGACCGATCAGGCCCGGGCGCAGGACCTGCTCGCGGCGCATGCCCTGCAGGACCCGGCGGCCTTCCGGGAGGCCTGGCAGCAGATTTTTCTCACCTCGAAGCTGGAACCGCGCAAATCGCTGGCGACCAAAAAACTGGCGGAGATGTTCCCGCAGATGGTCGACGCGCTCACGGGCGAACAGGCGCGCTTGCTGGCGCTGCTGGAAGAACGCTGCAAGGTCGCGACCTTTGAGGGCTCCGTGTCCCTTCTGCGGCTCGCCGAGGCGGTCATCCGCCACTACGAGCAGGCAAAGACGGCCAGGGGCTTCCTCGATTTCGAGGACCTTGTGGTCAAGACCGCCACGCTCCTGCAGAAATCCGATGCCGCCCAGTGGGTGCAATACAAGCTCGATCAGGGGCTGGATCACATTCTCGTCGACGAGGCCCAGGACACCAGTCCGCGCCAGTGGGAAGTGGTCCAGGCCCTGGCCTCGGAGTTCTTCGTCGGCGCCGGATCCCACGAGAGGACCCGCACGCTGTTCGCCGTGGGCGACGAGAAGCAGTCGATCTATTCCTTTCAGGGAGCGGTTCCCGCCTATTTCGATGCGATGCGCCGGGCGTTCTCGACGCAGGCGGGCGCGGCAGAGCAGGAGTTCCATTCGGTCAACCTGCAGCTGTCCTTCCGTTCGACGCCGGATGTTCTGGGCGCGGTCGACAAGGTGTTTCACGACGCGAGCGCGCACAAGGGCCTCTCCCAGGAAGTGACGCCACCCGTCCATGAGGCGCTCCGCAAGGATCCGGGGATCGTCGATCTCTGGCCCCTGGAAGCGGAGGCGGACATCGAGGAGCCGGACGACTGGCGCTTGCCCGTCGACCACGTCGGCTCCGGCAGTCCGATGCTGAAACTCGCAAGGCGCATCGCTGCGGAAATCGCCGGCTGGATGCGCGAGGGAACGGCGGAGCCGGGCGATGTGATGGTTCTCGTGCGCAAGCGCGGTCCCTTCGTCGAAGCGCTCAACCGGGAACTCAAGCAGTTCGATATTCCGGCCGCCGGCAGCGACCGGCTTGTGCTCACCGACCACATCGCCGTCCAGGATCTGGCGGCGCTCGGGCACTTTCTGCTGTTGCCGGAAGACGATCTGTCGCTGGCATGCGTGCTCAAGAGCCCGCTCTTTGACCTTACCGATGACGATCTTCTGGAAATCGCGCGCGAAACGCCTGAAAAGGGCCGGCCCGGTACGCTCTGGCAGATGCTGGTCAAGCGTTCCGACGGCTCCGGCAAGTGGCGGGCCGTCCGGGCGAAACTGGAAGACTGGCGCGGCCGTGCCGATTTCGTTCCGCCGTACGAGTTCTATGCCCGGCTGCTCGGTGCCGACGGCGGCCGCCAGGCTTTCCGGGCCCGGCTCGGCGTGGAGGTCGACGACGTCCTCGACGAGTTCCTGGCGCTGACGATCGCCCACGAGCAGGCGGGTACGCCGGGCCTGGAAGGCTTTCTCGCCTGGATGGCGGCCGCCCCGACGGAAATCAAGCGCGAACTCACCAACACCAAGGGCATGGTCAGGATCATGACCGTGCATGGCTCCAAGGGCCTCGAAGCCCGGATCGTCATTCTGGTCGATCCGGGGGCACCGCCGGTCAGCGCGATCCACGACCCGTGTTTCCTGCCGCGCAGGCGCCTGGACAACGATCTTCTGCCGCCCGCCCTTGTCTGGCTGCCGTCAAAGGCCAACCGCATGCCCTGGCACGACGACGCCGTCGAGGCCCTGCGCGAGGCCCAGGAGGAGGAATACCGCCGCCTGCTTTACGTGGCGCTCACCCGGGCCGAGGACCGGCTGATCGTCTGCGGCTGGGAGCCGAAGCGCGGCGCTCACGAGAATTGCTGGTATTCGATGGTCGAACGCGCCCTGAAGCCGGAAGCCCGGGAACTCACCGGCGCGAACGGCGAGGTCGTCGCCTGGCGCTGGCGGCAGAGCCCCGGGCAGGCGATGAGCGGTACCACCGGCAAGGCGGCAGCACCGGAGACGGACGAGGCGCCGCTGCCGTCATGGATCATGGAGCCCGTCAGGCCTTTGCCGAGGAAAAACGCCTGCAGCCCTCGCGGGCCTTCGAGGCGATGGAGGAAAAGGAAGGGGTGGAACCGGTCCCGGCGCTGTCCCGCCTCCGGGCCCGCAAGGAGCCCGCATCCTGGCCTCTGGAACGCGGCCGGCTTATACACCGCCTGCTGGAGCTGCTGCCTGACATTCCGGAAGAGGATCGCCTTGCCGCGGCGGGAAACTATCTGCGTCAGGCGCTGAAACCGGAATTCGAACGCTTCCGCGAGCCGCTGCTGGCCGAAGTCGGCGACATTCTCGGAAACGAGACGTTCAAGCCGCTGTTTTCCGCGCACGCCCGGGCGGAAGTGCCGCTGGTCGGCACGATTCGATCCCATGGCGGCGCCGAGATCGAGATTTCCGGACAGATCGACCGCTTGCTGGTCGAGGAAAACCGGGTCTTGATCGTCGACTACAAGACCAATCTCAACCCGCCCCGAACCGTTGCCGACGTTCCGCTGGAATATCGTGCACAGCTTTGTGTCTACCGGGAAATGCTGAAGCGGATTTATCCGGACAGGGAGATTTCCGCCTGTCTGCTCTGGACGGCGGCGCCCGACCTGATGGAGATCCCCGCCCCGATCCTCAATGAAACCTTCGCCGGCCTGCGACCTGACGGCACAGCAACTTGACGGCGGGCCGATGGCTACCTACGTTCGTGCCAACCGATACGCTTACATCGGGTAGGCGTGATCCACAGAACCACGAGATCTTGCTATGGCTACCACACAAGTCACCGATGCTTCGTTCGAAACCGAAGTCCTGAATTCCGACAGCCCGGTCGTTGTCGACTTCTGGGCGGAATGGTGCGGTCCCTGTAAGATGATCGCCCCGGCGCTGGAAGAAATCTCAGAAGAGCTGAACGGCCAGGTGAAGATCACCAAGCTCAACATCGACGAGAACCAGGACATGGCCATGAAATACGGCGTCCGGTCCATCCCGATGCTCATCTTGTTCAAGAATGGTGAGCCGATGGCAACCCAGGTTGGCGCCGCACCGAAAGGCAAATTGTCCGACTGGATCAAGAGCGCCCTGTAATCGCAGCTTTCTTGCGGCTGTCCCGCCGCTGGCCATATGAGCGCATCCGGCGGACAGGCTTTGGCTTGCCCGCCGATCCTCTTTGAAAAACGGCCTGACCAGTCTTATAAGCATCCGCAAACAGTCTGAGCCGAACGGAACATTCATGAGCGACGAAAACAAAACCACGGAAGAACAGCCGGCAGAAGTAAGCCCGGAAACCGAAGCTGCGGCTGCGCAGTCTGACGCTGCCGAAGACTCTGGAGACGATCCGATCGAAGTTTTGAGAGCCGAAAATGCCGAGTTGCGGGATCGCGCCCTGCGGGCGATGGCCGAGATGGAAAATCTCCGCCGCCGCACCGAAAAGGAAGTCAAGGACGCGCGCCAGTATGCCGTCTCCGGCTTCGCGCGTGACGTCCTGACCGTCTCCGACAACCTGCACCGCGCGCTGGAAGCGCTGCCGGAAGAGGACCGTAGAAATGCCGATGCCGGTGTCGCCGCCTTGATCGAAGGCGTCGAGATGATCGAGCGGGACCTGCTCAATCAGCTTGAAAAGAACGGCGTGCGGAAGCTGAATCCGGAAGGCCAGAAATTCGATCCGAATTTCCACCAGGCCATGTTTGAGGTCCCGAACACGGAAGTGCCGAACAACACGGTCGTCCAGGTGGTCCAGGCCGGTTACGTCATCGGTGACCGCGTCCTGCGCCCCGCCATGGTCGGCGTCTCCAAGGGCGGGCCGAAAGAAGCCGCTCAGCCTCAGTCCGAAGCCGGACAGACGGTCGACAAGAGCGCCTGACCGTTAATCCGCTGACCCTTTTGAAAAGCCGTTCCGGCCAGGCCGGGGCGGCTTTTTGCTGTGTGGCGGAGCCTTGTCCCATGGGGCAAGCTCCCGGCTCTGCGGTCCGGGGCCAGTGGCTACCGGCAATGCGTCACCTCCTGGAGTCTTCCCCGACTTGATCGGGGATCCAATCATTTCCAGAGAAACTGACTTTGAAAGCAGGGGGGTGCTGCACATCCTGTGAACCATGCCAGTCTTCTTGCAAAACCAGACAAGCCAATGGATCCCCGATCGAGCCGGGGATGACCGCCGAGAGGAGGAGCTTGGGGTCAATTCGCTGAAAAGAGTTGAGGACAAGCCGGAGAGAGTCGTGCCCCTCATGCTGATCCCCCGCTTGATGCCATTTCCTTGCGGCAGGCACCGGCGTCGGATAGCTTTCGGGCTCCCGCCCGCAAGACGCCCAGGAGAAACAATGCTGCTTCAGATGCTGGATTATCTGGGGGTTGCGGTCTTTGCCGTTACCGGCGGCATTATCGCCTCCCGCAAGCAGCTGGACTTCATCGCCTTTCTCTTTTTCGCGACCCTGACGGGGATCGGCGGGGGAACCTTGCGGGACCTGCTGCTCGGCGTGCCGGTCTTCTGGGTGGAAAACGAGGCCTATCTGCTGGTCTGCCTGATCGTCAGCATCTTCCTGTGGTTCTTCGCCTATCGGATCGAGCAGTTCAGCAAGCCGCTGCGTTGGGCCGACGCGATCGGGATTTCGGCCTATTCCGTGATGGGCGCCGCAAAGGCCTTGACGGTAGGCGATACGGTGCTCGTCGCGGTTCTCATGGGCGTCTCGACGGCGACCTTCGGCGGTATCCTGAGGGATACGATCGCCCGCGAACCGCCTTCCATCGTCAAGCCGGAGATATACGTCAGCGCCGCCTTCGCCGGGGCCGGCAGTTTTGTGGTGCTGATGCAGCTGGGAGCTCCGCAAACCGTGTCGGCCGCGCTTGCGGCCGCCTTGGCGCTTCTCCTGCGGGGCGGCGCGATCCTGCGCGGCTGGTCCCTGCCCGGCTACCGCGCCAAGGGCAGGCGGTAGCGCATTGTCATGGTTTTGCCGGCCGGGGGTGCTAGGGTGCGCTAAGGACAAGGAGGGCCAGGCATGGTCGAACACGGAATATTCCATTGGAATGAACTGATGACCCGGGACGTGGAGAAAGCCAGAACCTTCTACGGCCAGTCCCTGGGCTGGACCTTCACGGAGATGCCGATGGAGACCGGCACCTACGTCCTCGCAAACCTCGGCGACAAGCCGGTCGGTGGATTGTTTCCGATGACCGGACCCGAATTTGAAGGCGTGCCTGAACACTGGATGTCCTATATCGCCGTTGACGATGTGGACAAGCGCCTGAAACTGGCAAGGGCCCATGGCGGCGAGATCGTGCGCGAGCCCTTCGACGTGCCGGGCATCGGCCGGATTGCAATTCTGAAGGATGCCGGCGGCGCCGTTCAGGGATGGATGACACCGGTGGAAATGACCGATGCATCGGGCCAATAGGCAAGACGCGGGATCGAAACGCCACAGGTTTCAGGCCGCACAAAAAAGCCGGTTCGTGTGAACCGGCTTTCCTTCGCCGAGAACGCGCAAGAAACATAGCTTGGCGCGTTACCGGATCGCGTCCGAATTGAGTAAGAACCCCTGGGAGCTCAGATCTAGTAGACGAGCCCGCACGCGACTGAAACATACACGATCAGTCCGAGCGCGATCGCCGGGAGGCTTGCCGAATAGGCAAGGGTCGTCAGCATATCCTGTTCCTTTGCATACCTGCAGGTGGCTCACAGGACGTCATCACGCGCATGGCTTGCGTGGAATCGCCTCTAAGTTGTCCACTGCTGAGCAGCTATGTAGGTTTCCTTACGCAGAATTCCAGAGTCTACGTTCTCAAAAAAACGTGTGCCGCGAGGGCATAGTCGGCGAGTGCCGACTGGGCGGCGGGCAGAAACAATGTCCGCTGCCCGTAGTAGCGCCGGCCGGCCCTGTTCCCCTGAGCAAGGTCCTTCAGGTCGGCGGCCCACTCCAGCTCCGCCCTGGGGGGAACGGACAGATCGGTTGAAAACAGCCGCGCTTCCTCCAGAAGATCGGTCGGCAGCGTCGCCGCAGGGTCCAGAACGTCAATATGACAGCCGGCCGGCGGATCCAGATAGGTCAGCGCATGATAGGTCCCGCTGCCGCTTTCAGGGCCTGCAATGCAGATGATGTCGGCCCCTTCCTGGGCCTCGTGGATTGCCGCCGTCGTGCCGACATGAACGTTTTTCAGCGACGGCAGGCCGGCGATCCGTTTCTGCGTTTCCGCCGAGGTTCCGGCGAGCAATATGGACGTCAGCTTGCGCACGGCGGTATAGGCAGAAACGAGCCGGGGCAGGCGGGGATCGTCGCCGATCACCAGGAGCCGGGCGGTGTCCTCGCGCGAGAGATAGTTCGCGGCAAGGGCATGCACCCCCGCGGACCGCCAGACATTGAGGCGCATGCCGTCCAGAAGGGCGATCGGCTGGCCGGCCGAACCGGAAAACAGGAGATAGAGACTTGAGGACGGGCCGGGCTGACCGGGAAGGTCGAGGCTGATCGCACAGCCGATATAGCCGCGTGTCACGTCTCTCTGGGCGGCGAAATCCGTCCAGGCCGGCTGAAAGGAAAGCAGACCGGAGAGCTGATCCGGCCTGCCGATTTCAAGATCCGTAAGACGCAGCGTGACGGTGTTGGACCGGAACGCCTTGCGCAACGTTTCAAGCACGTCCCTGTCCTGGAGACAGGCGTCGATCTCATCGCTGGATATGATGCGCATCGATCAGCAGGTCACGCGGCGGAGCGGTTGCCCGGTCCCGTCAGGCCCTTCACGCCGGAATCCGCGCTCGTCATATCCCGCAGCTGGTCGGCCTCCTTGTGCCACTTCGCGGCTTCGCGGCGTTTGACGCGCGCTTCCTTGCGCCAGCGGCCCTGCTTGGCCCAGGCGCCGAGCCCGCCGACGATAATGCCGATGCCAAGGCTGGCAAAGATCACCCAGAACAAGGGAATGTCGGTAATGGTCAGGCGGGGATCCTGAGGGTCGAACGGATTGAGAGACAGCGAGACCCCATGGCGGTTGGCCACCGACAGTGGAACAAGAACCACCGCGATTGCGAGCAAGATCAGATTCCTGATGAAACGGGTCACTGCAGTCTCCCTGGGTCAGAATTCGAGTTTAGACGGGGCCCCGGGGCGAGTGCAAGACGGCTGCGATCAGTCGTCGCCGTGGTCCACACCATCGTTCAGCCGCATCCGCATTTCCTTGCCGGTCTTGAAGAAGGGAACGAACTTCTCGTCCACTTCCACCTTCTGGCCGGTTCGTGGATTGCGGCCGATACGGGCGGGGCGGTTCTTGACCGAGAACGCTCCGAACCCGCGCAGCTCGACACGATCTCCGCGCATGAGAGCCTGGGTGACTTCATCCAGAATGGCGTTGACGATGTTCTCAACGTCCCGCTGGTAAAGATGCGGATTTTGTTCGGCGATATGCTGAACAAGCTCAGATTTGATCATGAAGAGCCCCCTCGCTTACTGATTATTGGCTGCCGCGTCGGAAGCCTGCCAAACAGACACGAGCCCGTCAAGCGTAAGACCTCGTGGAATCAGCCCCTTAGCCTCATCAATAGGATCTAGGATAGCCAATCCGATCCCTTTTCCGAACTCTCGCGAGATGCGCGAGGAGAACGGAAGCTCGTCAAGGCCCTCCGAAATGCGCCACGTCACGACAGGCAGGTCCTTCGCAACGCCCTTCTCGCTTTCCAGCCAGGCAATCGCCTCGTCCTCTCCGCCGATCGCGTCGACCAGCTTCGCGTCAAGCGCCCGTTGGCCGATGAGAATGCGGCCGTCCGAGAGCTCGCGCGCCCTGGCGGGCTCGAGCGCCCGGCGCTCGACGACGAGGCTGACAAACCATTCGTAGGAATCGTTCACCAGCGTCTCCAGCATGGCCCGGACTTCAGGAGTCGTTTCGGAATAGAAATCGGGTTCGGCTTTCAGGGGGGCGCTCTTGACGGCGTTCATTTCGACGCCGACCGTTTCCAGGAGCTTCTGCACATTGCCGAATTGAAACAGGACGCCGATCGAGCCGGTAATCGTGTTGTACCGGGCAACGATATGGTCGGATGCGAGCGCGACCATATAGCCTGCGGACGTGCCGAGCGTGCGGATTTCCGCGACGACCGGCTTCTTTTCCGACAGTTCCCGCAGCGCCCCGTAAAGGGCTTCGCCCCCGGTCGTGCTGCCGCCCGGGGAGTTGATCGAAACCACCACGCCCTTGACCGCATCGGACTCGGCGATCTCTTTCGATCATCTTCAGCGTTTTGCGATCCTCGAAGATAACCCCTTCGATCGGGATCCTGGCGATGTGGGCTGAGCGTTTGGACAGACCGCCGGCATTGGACAGGTAGACGAAGCCGCCGATCAGGGTGGCGGCAAGCACCACGAATGTCGCGACCCGCCAGAAGGTAACCTTGCGCCGAAGGCGTCTGCGATCAACCAAAGCGTCAATATCCACGGACATGGAAGCGGGGCTCCTGAAAAAAGTGATTGAACCACAGACTTGATAGGAGGTCTGCCCGAAATTGCAAACGTCTATGTTAATCTCATTGAAAAAAATGGCGTTTCTGCGGTCGGGCCGCGTGGCGCGCCACGGTGCGCCCGCCCGCGGGGGGCGTCTCCCGGTTGCGATCACAACTTCGTGATAACTCAGTCACCGAGTGGCTGGGGACCGGTTCTGCCGTGAAAGGCGGTGAGCGAGGCCCGGATGCGGCGAAGATTTTCATTGGTCTTTGCCGCCCTTGCCTGGGCGACCGTCATGGCGATCGCGTCCACGATGACGAGATGGGCATAGCGGGACGCGGTCGGCTTGTAGATGTCCGGGTCCTCCGGCAGATCGACCATGATGGCGATTTTCGAGATCTGCGCCAGACGGGAGGCCTTCGGGGCTACGGCAATCGTCGTGGCGCCGTAGCCTCCGGCGATTTCGGCCGCACTGACCACTTCATCGGCCTCGCCGCTGGCCGAAATGCAGAAGAGCACGTCCTCGGGCCCGAGCGTCGCCGCCCTCATCTGCAGGAGATAGCTGTCATTGAGCGCGAGCGAGGGGATGCCGAGGCGGAAAAACCGGTTGGCGGCCTCCTGGGCGACCATGGAGGAGCCGCCGCCGATGCCTGCGGCCAGAAGCTGACGGCTGCCGGAAATTACTTTCACGGCCTGATCTATGGCTTGCGGGTCCACCTGGCTGCGCATCACGTTGGCGCTCGCATAGAGCGCGCCGAGAACCCGGTCGATGGCCGTGTCGCTGGTCACCTGGTCGCTGGCCGCCGGTGCGGAGATGTATTGCAGGCTGACGGCAAGGTTCTGAGCAAGGCGCAGCTTGAACTCCCGGAACCCGTCACATCCCAGCGTCCGGCAGAAGCGGACCACGGTCGGCGTGCTCACGTCGCAGGCCCTCGCCAGTTGCGCGATCGTCATGTCCGAAATCTCCGACAGGTGCTGCTGAACATAGTCGGCGACCTTCTGTTCGCGGGAGGGAAACCGTCCTGTGTGTTCCCGAAGGGCCGAGATCAGGTCGATGGCGGCGTGGCCGCTCGCGCCCTCGCCGGAAGGGGTCTTTATCTTGGCCTGCACATGGTTCTCCCCGGATCACCGCCGTCTTGTAATTGGATTACAGAAAACCATCAATCCAGACGCAAATCCAGCCCATTCGGTCGCAAGAATGTAACTAAAAGACAAAATTGGCTTGACGAAACCGCATATCCCGTCAAAAAATGTAATTAAGGTACATATTGGGACGGGGGAGCAAATGCGGGAACGGGCTGCAAAAGCCAGCGCGGCGCTGAATTTCGGCGTCGAGGCGATCATAGCCATCCTGATGGCGCTGCTGGTGCTGGATGTCTGGCTGGGCGTCGTCGACCGCTATTTCTTTCACTGGCAGTTGCCGTGGCCGGAAATCCTCGCCCGCTACCTGATGATCTGGGCGGCGATGCTCGCGGTGTCCTCCGGCATCGCCCGGCGGGACCACATCGGCCTGACCGCCGCCATCATGCGCATTCCCGCGCCGCTGCGCCGGGCCGTGCTGGTCGTTATCGATCTCTGCACGCTGGCGCTGTTCCTGTATGTCTTCTGGTACGGGCTCGGTTTTGCCGAAAGCGGCGCCACCCGCCAGGCGATGATCTTCGGCGTCAGCCTGCAGCCCTTCCATGCCGCCATTCCCGCTGCCTCTGCACTGGCCTGCGTGCAGACGGTTCTGGTGATGATCCGGGACAGCGGCACGCATCTGGACCTGCCGCCCTTCGCGGAGGCTTCGGTATGATCGTCGCGGCCGTCTTCATCGGGCTTATCCTTCTCGGCATGCCGATCGGCTTTGCGATCGGCGCGGCCGGCGTCGTCGGTCTGATCGACATGGGCGGGGCGCAGTTCCTCGCCGTCGGGCCGAGCCGCATTTTCAACGGCCTCAACATATTCCCGTTCCTAGCGATGCCGTTTTTCATCCTGGCCGGCGAGATCATGAACCACACCGGCATCACCGACCGTCTGGTGAAACTCGCCCAGGTTCTTGTCGGCCATTTGCGGGGCGGCCTGGCGCATACCAACATGCTGGCCTCGGTGTTCTTTGCCGGCCTCACCGGCTCTGCGACGGCCGATGCGGCCGCCTTCGGGCGCACGCTGGTGCCGGCCATGGTCAAGGAAGGCTACCGGCGCGACTATGCCTGCGCGGTCACCGCCGCCGGGTCGATCATCGGCCCGACCATCCCGCCCTCCGGCCTGATGGTGGTCTACGGATCCCTGATGGGCGTGTCCATCGGCGGGCTCTTTGCGGCGGGCATCCTGCCGGGCCTGGTCATCTGTGCCGTGTGCATGGCGGTGATTGCGTTCGGAGCGGCCAGAAACGACCTGCCCAAGGCGGTGCGCCGCGCCAACCTGAAGGAGATCCGGCAGGTCTTCCTTTCCTCGATCACGGCGCTCCTGATGCCGGTCATCATCCTGGGCGGCATTCTCGGGGGCATTGTCACGCCGACGGAAGCGGCCTCGATCGCGGTTGCCTATGCGCTTTTCATCGGCGCCTTCGTCTACCGGACGCTGACACTTTCCGCGCTCTATCGGATGCTCGTGCGCACGGCCCGGATCACCGGCGTGATCTTCGTGATTATTGCCTTTGCCGGCATCCTCGGCTGGTGGATGAGCTTCGAGCGCGTGCCGCAATTGCTCGCCGAAACCATTCTCGGGCTCGCCGACAGCCGCGCCGTGGTGATCGCGATCATCATCTGCCTTCTGCTCGTGGTCGGCATGGTCATGGACATCACCGCCATCCTGATCATCCTCGCGCCGGTCCTCGTGCCGCTCACTGCGCAGGTGGGGCTGGAGCCGATCCATGCCGGGATCGTCTTCGTCCTGGCTCTCAACATCTCGCTGATGACGCCGCCCGTCGGCGCGTGCCTGTTCGTTCTCTCATCGGTGACGGGCGAGAAGCTGGAACGGATTGCGGTGAAGCTGGCGCCGTTCCTGATTGCGGAAGTGGGCGTCCTGTTCGTGTTCGCCTTCTGGGAAGGCGCAGCAATGCTTCTGCCGCGCGCCTTCGGATTTGCTCAATAACAACCAAGCAACCTGACAGAGGAAGAGGAGATAATCATGAAAGCTATCGTAAAGGGACTGGCAGCGGGTCTTGCCGTCGCGCTTATGACGGGCAGCGCGCTGGGCGAGGGCAAGGTCCTGAAATTCGGGCATGACAACAAGACCGACCCGTTCGAAAACCCCGCCCACGCCTGCACGGCGGTGTTCTCGAGCATCGTGGAAGCCGACACCAACGGCGCCGTGGAGGTGGAGGTCTTCGGCTCCAACCAGCTCGGGTCTGCGGCCGAACACGTTCAGCACGTCCGCGACGGCGTCCTGCAGGCGACGCTCACTTCCACTGGCGCCCTGGCCAGCTACTATCCGCGCGTCGACGTCCTGAACCTGCCCTTCGCCTTTGCCGACAATGCGGCGACCTACTCAGTGTTCGACGGAGATTTCGGCAAGGCGCTTGCAGCGGATATCGAAGCGAGCCTTGGCGATGTTGTGGTGCTGGGGTTCCCGGACACGGGCGGGTTCTTCGCAGTGACCAACTCCAAGCACCCGATCGCCTCGCTGGAGGACTTCGACGGCATCCGCATCCGCACGATGACACTGCCCTCCCACCAGACCATCGTCCAGTCGCTCGGCGCGCAGGCCTATCCGCTTTCCTGGGGCGAGGTCTATTCCGGTCTGCAGACCGGCGTGATCGACGGCCAGATGAACCCGGTGCCGATCATCTCCTTCGCGAACTTCGCTGAAGTGCAGAAATACATGACGCTCACCAATCACCTGTTCTCGCCTTACACCTTCATGGTCAACCGCGACTTCTTCGAAGGCCTCACGGAGGCACAGCAGAACACGTTGCGCTATGCGGCTGAATCCTGCGTGGCCGCAAGCCGGGGCCTGTCCCGCATCATCGAAGCGTCCGACCGTGGCCTTCCCGGCCTGGTCGACAAGATGGAGGTCACCGCGCTGACCGGGGAGCAGCGCGCCGCCATGGCGGCCGCGGCCCAGCCGGCCTTCGAGACCCATGTCGCCGAAAATCTCGACGCCAAGGCGAACGAGTTGCTGGCCGCCTTCAAGGCGGAAGTCAGCAAGGCGAATGACAGCGTCTATATGAAGTGACGCCGGACAAGGACGGTGAGGGAGAGCCCCGCAGGCGCTGCGGGGCCGCAAACGAACGTCTGGCCCTAGAAGAAACACCTCATCCTGAACAAGCGCGCAGCGCTCTTCAGGATGAGGGCAAGTATCCGGTTTTCGCCAGGATGCGGCGATCCGGTCAAATAACCTTCTGACGGCTCACAACTACGGGAGGCTCCGCGGAAAACCGGGAGCCTCGCCCTCATTTGATATCGGCGAGCTGGATATCGAAAGTCAGGTCCTTGCCGGCCAGCGGGTGGTTGGCATCCAAAACGACTTCTTCTTCGGAGAAGTCGATGACCCTGACGTTCATCACCTGGCCGTTTTCGGTCTGGGCCTGAAGCTGCAGGCCGACCTCCAGCGGAATGGTCTCGGGAATATGCGTGCGGGGAACGGCCTGCTTGGCTGCCGGATTATGGGGCCCGTAGGCTTCTTCCGCCTCGACAGTGACGGTTTTTTCCTCGCCGACTTTCATTCCCGGAATGGCCTTGTCGAGACCCTCGATGATCTGGCCGGCGCCGACCGTGAATTCCAGCGGTTCGCGCCCTTCCGAACTGTCAAAGACAGACCCGTCGTTCAGGGTACCCTTGTAGTGAAGGCGAACCGTGTCGCCAGTCTTGGCTTCGCTCATGGTGAATATCGCAATTCTGTCTTGTGGTGAGTTTTGAGGCCGCGTGTTTCCGCGGGTGCTCGTCGTGAGACCAAGCCTAAGGATCAGGGGTAAAAAGTAAAGGGTTGGGCGGGAAACTGTGTGAGACCGTTGGAGAGCGGTCCACGACTTTTCTGCCATAGAAGACCCGTGTCCCGTTGACATGATTTCTACAGCCAGTGCGTTCCATTTTATGGGGCCATACGCTAAGTGATGCGACGCCCGCCTCTCGTCTCGAAATACAAGACAATGCCCGCATTCGATTCCTACGTGATCTGCACTTCGCCGCGCAGCGGCAGCACGCTGCTGTGCAAGCTTCTGGCGGCGACCGGCATTGCCGGAAAACCGGGATCCCACTTCCACGAGCCATCCCTGCAAAGCTGGCTGGATCACTTTGATCTGAGTTTCGAGCCGTCTCGCCGAGAACCTGAAATCCTGGCGGATGTCTTTCGGGCGGCAATCGCCAAAGGCAGCGGCAGTACCGGGATCTTCGGGCTGAGACTGCAAAGGCACAGCTTCGAATTCTTCATTCGCAAGCTTGCGGTTCTGCACCCGCACCAGACAAGCGACCGGCAACGGTTCGAAACCGCCTTCGGACGCACCCTGTTCATCCATCTGACCCGGCAGGACAAGGTCGGCCAGGCGGTTTCCTGCGTGAAGGCCGAGCAGACCGGTTTGTGGCACCTGGCGCCCGACGGAACCGAACTGGAACGCCTGGCGCCCCCGCAGGAGCCCGTCTACGATCGCGAAGAACTCAGGGTCTGCTACGACAGGTTCACGGCCTTTGATCAGGAGTGGAGAAGCTGGTTCGAAACCCAGGCAATTGAACCGCTCCGGATCACCTACGAAGCGCTTGCCTCTGATTCTTCGGGCGCGCTGCGCGAAATTCTCGCCCGCCTGGGCGTCAATCCCGCAGCCGCGGACGGCGTTTCACCGGGCGTCGCCAAACTCGCCGACGAGACAAATCGGGACTGGGCGGCGCGCTTCCGTTCGGGCGAGGGCATTGCCTGACGGCTTAAGGAACGCTTCCGTAATGCATTCGAACGCGATCCTTAACAGCGCCTGCCGGGTATCCTAATCTCTCGGGCGGATCGTCACCGTGCAACAAGGATCAGAAATGACGCCGAAGCAAGTCGTGGAAACCTGGGTAGAACGCTTTAATGCGGGCGATGCGGCGGCACTTGCCGAGCTTTACCATGAGGATGCGATCAACCATCAGGTGACGCAGGAGCCCGTTGAGGGCCGCAACGCGATCCAGACGATGTTTGAGCGGGAGTTCGCGAATGCCGAGATGGTCTGCCTCATAGAGGCCGTCCATGAAGCCGGTGATGTTGCGGCTCTTGAATGGCGCGACCCGCTTGGCCTGCGCGGATGCGGTTTCTTCACGGTTCGCGACGGGCACATCAAGTTCCAGCGCGGCTACTGGGACAAGCTCTCGTTCCTTAAGATGCACAATCTGCCGCTGGAGTAACGGCCCGGCTGTATCTGCCATGGCGGCAAAGCGAACAAGCAGGCGTCCTGCACCGCCCGGATTTGCGTGTGTTCCGGGCGGGCTGAGCGCGTGAAAGAGCGGCGGCCGCCGGAGACCATGCAGCCCATGCCTTGTCGGGCGGGTCCCTTCGAATCCCGCGCCGACACACGCTTATCGGGCCCTTGTGTGCAATGCAACCGGAGACCGTTTTTCCCGGCCGGTTGATAATCGGATTATGTAATCATCAGCGTCACTTACAGCGCGGCCGGAGAAAGTTATCAGCTGGTCAGGTGTAAATTCTGACAGGTCTTTGAGCGACTTCCTTGAAATTCGGAAAAGATTCTGCGCTACTATCGATTATTCCCTTGGGGGAGGAGAAAGTGGTTTTCGCTGTTATACTTATCGTGGTTGTCGTGGGCTCGGTGCTGTTCCACCTGCTCAGCCCGTGGTGGATGACGCCCATTGCCTCCAACTGGGGCTTTATCGACGCGACCCTCGGGATCACGTTCTGGATTACCGGGGCGGTCTTTGTCGCGATCTGCCTGTTCATGGCCTATTGCCTCATCCGGTACCGGCACAAGGAAGGCTCGAAGGCGGTGTATGAGCCGGAAAGCAAGCGGCTCGAAATCTGGCTGACAATCGTCACGACGATCGGCGTGGTGGCCTTGCTTACTCCGGGGCTTTATGTCTGGGCCCAGTTCGTCACCGTTCCCGACGACGCGACCGAGGTCGAGGTCGTCGGCCAGCAGTGGCAATGGAGCTATCGCCTTCCGGGCGAGGATGGCCAGCTGGGCAGCGCGGACAACAGCTTGGTAACCTTCGAAAACCCCTTGGGCGTCAATCCGGATGATCCCGCCGGCGCCGACGATGTGGTCGTCGAGGCCGCCGATCTGCACCTCCCGATCGACAGGCCGGTCAAGGTTCTGATGCGGTCGGTCGACGTTCTGCACGATTTCTACGTTCCGGAATTCCGGGCGAAAATGGACCTCATTCCCGGGAGCGTGACCTATTTCTGGATGACACCGACGCGTACGGGCACGTTCGAGGTTCTGTGCGCCGAGCTCTGCGGCACGGGCCACGGGTTCATGCGCGGCATCGTGATGGTCGATACCCAGGAGGATTACGACGCCTGGCTCCAGGAACAGTCGACATTTGCCGAACTGGCGGGCGGCAAGCCGGCCCGGAAGGTTGCCAGTACGCGGCCATGATGATGCGGGTAATGGAATACGGGGAAACGGCGTTGAGGGAGTGAGGCGGCAAGGTCGCCACCTGCCGGCCGGCCTCATGATCTGAAACGGGCGAAGGGAGGAGTTCAAGCAGATGGTCGACTTCACCACTCAGACGGCAGGCAGCGTTCCGCCCGCGGAAGTTGAGGACGTTGAACTGTACCATCCCAAGAGCTGGTGGACGCACTACGTCTTCTCGCAGGATGCGAAGATCATCGCCATTCAGTATTCCGGCACCGCGCTGGCGATCGGCATGGTTGCCCTGGTGCTCTCCTGGCTGATGCGGCTCCAACTCGGTTTCCCGGACACATTCTCCTTCATCACGCCCGAAGCCTATTACCAGTTCATCACCATGCACGGCATGATCATGGTGATCTATCTGCTGACCGCGCTGTTTCTGGGCGGATTCGGCAACTACCTGATCCCGCTGATGATCGGCGCGCGGGACATGGCCTTTCCCTATGTCAACATGCTCAGCTACTGGATCTACCTGCTGGCCGTCATCGTGCTGGCGGCAAGCTTTTTCGTTCCGGGCGGCCCGACCGGTGCCGGCTGGACGCTCTATCCGCCGCAGGCGATCCTCTCCGGCACGCCGGGCGGGCAGGACTGGGGCATCATCATCATGCTGGTGTCGCTGCTCCTGTTCATCGTCGGCTTCACCATGGGCGGGCTCAACTATGCGGTGACCGTGCTGCAATGCCGCGCGCGCGGCATGACGCTGATGCGCATGCCGCTGACGATCTGGGGCATCTTCACCGCCACGGTGATGGCGCTCTTTGCCTTTCCCGCCCTGTTCGTCGCCGGCGTCATGATGCTGTTCGACCGGGTTCTGGGCACCAGCTTCTTCATGCCGACGCTCGTTGAACTGGGAGAGCAGCTCGAATACGGCGGCGGCAGCCCGATCCTGTTCCAGCACCTGTTCTGGTTCTTCGGCCATCCGGAAGTCTATATCGTCGCCCTGCCGGCGTTCGGCATCGTCTCCGATCTCATCAGCACCCATGCGCGCAAGAACATCTTCGGCTACCGCATGATGGTCTGGGCGATCGTCGGCATCGGTGCGCTCAGCTTTGTCGTGTGGGCACACCACATGTATGTGAGCGGCATGAACCCGTGGTTCGGCTTCTTCTTTGCCACCACCACGCTTATCATCGCCGTTCCGACCGCGATCAAGGTCTATAACTGGGTGCTTACTCTCTGGCGCGGAGACATCCACTTCACCGTGCCGATGCTGTTCGCGCTGGCCTTCATCGTCACCTTCCTCAATGGCGGGCTGAGCGGGCTGTTCCTCGGCAACGTGGTTGTCGACGTGCCGCTGTCGGACACGATGTTCGTCGTCGCCCATTTCCACATGGTCATGGGGGTGGCGCCGATCATGGTGATCTTCGGGGCGATCTATCACTGGTATCCGAAGGCGTCGGGCAGGATGCTCAACGAAACGCTGGGGCAGATCCATTTCTGGGTCACCTTCATCGGCGCCTACGCGATCTTCTTCCCGATGCATTATGTCGGCCTCGTGGGCGTGCCGCGGCGCTATCCGGAAATCGGCGACCCCGCCTTCATCACCGCGCCTGTCGACACGCTCAACGCCTTCATCACCGTGGCGGCGCTGATCGTCGGCGCGGCACAGATCCTCTTCCTGTTCAACCTGCTGTGGAGCTGGCGCTTCGGGCGCGATGCCGGCGGCAATCCGTGGCGTGCCACGTCCCTGGAGTGGCATACGCCCACCACGCCGCCGCCGCACGGCAACTGGGGCGACGAACTGCCGGTGGTCTATCGCTGGGCCTATGACTACAGCGTACCGGGCGCCAAGGAGGATTTCATCGCCCAGAACGATCCGTGGCCCGAGCGGCCCGTGGGAGCCGGGTGATGAGTGTCATTCTCGGTTTCCTGCTGATCGTGCTTTGCATCTCCGGTTGGTGGCTGTCGCGCCAGGGCATCATGTCCAAGCCCTGGCTGGAACAGGGCGCCCCGGCCGCAATGGCCGATCCGCAGGGCCAGGGCAGGCGGACCGCCAGGATCGGTCTCGGCGTTTTCCTTGCGGTTATCGGCGCGCTGTTTGCCATGTTCGCCAGCGCCTATTTCGAACGCATGGGGCTGCCGGACTGGCGCTCCTTCCCGCTGCCCCGGCTGCTATGGGTCAACACCGGAATGCTGATCGCCGGCAGCGTGGCCCTGCAATGCGCCCTGGTGGACGCCCGCGGCGGAGCGATGGCACAGGCCCGCCGGGGTCTCGTGGTCGCGGCGCTTTCCGGCCTTGCCTTCCTGGCCGGTCAGCTGTGGGTCTGGCTGCAACTGGTAAGCGGCGGACTGGTCGTTGCCTCCGGTCCCGCCATCACCTTCTTCTATCTGCTGACGGGCCTGCACGGCCTGCACATTCTAGGCGGCCTGGTCGCGCTTGCGAGCAGCATGCCCGGCGCCTGGAGACAGGGTGAAAGCGGCCGCAGCCGGTTCCTGCTGCGGCTGGAACTGTGCACCACGTACTGGCATTTTCTTCTGGGTCTCTGGCTCGTCATCGTCCTTGTGCTGACGGGCTGGGCGGACGAGATCATCGCCACATGCAGCCAACTCCTGAGCTGAAGGAGCGAGACATGAGTGAAGCATCGCATACGGCCATGGGAACGGTTCAGCCCGCAGCGCCGGGTCTGCGCGGCGTTGCGGCCGACTGGTCGTCCGACCAGCGCGCGTTCAAGAACGTCTCGTGGGGAAAGGCCATGATGTGGATCTTTCTCGTCAGCGACACGTTCGTCTTCGGCTGCTTCCTGGTCGCCTATATGACGGCGAGAATGTCGACGGCGGTTCCCTGGCCCAATGCCAGTGAAGTCTTCGCGCTTCATATCGGCGAGACGAACTTTCCGCTTCTGCTGATCGCGATCATGACCTTCGTGCTGATCTCCAGCAGCGGCACCATGGCCATGGCCGTGAATTACGGCTATCGACGCAACCGCAAGATGACCGCGATCCTCCTGCTGGCCACCGCCGTGCTGGGCGCGGCTTTCGTCGGCATGCAGGTCTTCGAATGGTCGAAACTGATCTCCGAAGGCGTGCGGCCATGGGGCAATCCCTGGGGCGCGGCGCAATTCGGCTCGACTTTCTTCATGATCACGGGATTTCACGGCACCCACGTCACGATCGGCGTGATCTTCCTCTTGATCGTGGCGCGCAAGGTCATACGCGGCGACTATGACAACGGCCGCCGGGGCTTTTTCACCAGCCGGCAGGGGCGCTGGGAATGCGTCGAGATCATGGGTCTCTACTGGCACTTCGTCGACCTGGTATGGGTCTTCATCTTTGCATTCTTCTATCTCTGGTAGGGAGGATACATGACACAGGCTGAAATCGAGGCACACCAAGGCCCGAGCCACGGGACGCAGAAGGCTGCCGGAAAGGCCGAGGCCCATCAGCAGCATCCGCTCAAGGTCTACTTCGTCGTATGGGGCTGGCTGTTCGTCCTGAGCGCGGCGTCCTACATGGTCGACTACGCGGGCCTGGAGGGCTATCTCCGCTGGACGCTGATCCTGCTGTTCATGTTTCTGAAAGCCGGCCTGATCGTGGCCGTCTTCATGCATATGGTCTGGGAACGTCTTGCGCTCGCCTACGCCATTCTGCTCCCGCCGCTCGCGGTCGTGGTCTTCATGGTGCTCATGGCGCTCGAATCCGACTACACGTTCCTGACCCGCGTCATGTTTCTGAATTCGGGCGGCTGAATGGGGAGGGGAGGCATCGATGCTCGCCAGAAGAGCGAGCCCGTACCTGTCGGAATATAACCGTGTCATCCCTATCTATGAGAGCGCCGTGCTTGCCAAAGCATATGACAGGTAGTTCTCCGCTCCGCTCACAAGCGTTCTGGAAACGAGTAGGCCCGGGCCTCACTGCGTTCGCCCAGCAGCCGTGCCATCGCCCCGGGCGTCACCCGGACAAGCGCCAGCGCAGATCCGGGGCCTACTCGCTGGTCTGCTCGGAAAAGCGCATGACGGACATGCTGCCGGGCAGTCTTTTCATACTACCGGCACTCTGGAAACGAGTGGGTCCCGGGTCTCACTCCGTTCGCCCGGGATGACCCTGCGCTCCGATAGACAGGGATGACAGTTGCGGCAATGCCGCCGCGCATCTGCTGGAGAAATCGCCGGATGACGCAGCGACCGGGTCGGTAATCACCCGATCGCTGTCGCCTTCACACCGCGGGGGCATCCACTACCTTGCGATAGAGATGCCAGGTCGCGTGCGCCAGTATGGGCAGCACAAGGGCGAGCCCGACCAGGAACGGCAGACTGCCGAGGACCAGCCCCGCGGCGACGATGAACCCCCACAGGAGGATCGGCCCCGGGTTGCGCACGAAGGCCGCGATCGAAGTCTTGATGGCCGGAACGGCGCCGACGTCGCGGTCAAGCAGCAGCGGCAGGGAAATCGCCGAGACCACCAGGGCCGCCAGGGCGAAGAAGAAGCCGACCAGGTTGCCGACGATGATGAGTGTCCAGCCTTTCGTCGTGGTCAGGACGTCCACGAGGAAGGGCAGCAGGGCGTCCGGTGGTGTCGGGCTGTAGATCGTGGCGTAAAGCATCTGCGCCGTGAAGACCCAGGCCAGGAACAGGGCGACCAGTATGCCGCCGACCACGGCGATCGCCGGAACGGCGGGTGAACGCCAGACCTTCAGCGCATGGATCCAGGACGTGTCGAGCCCGGACTCGCGTCTGCGGCTGATTTCGTAAAGGCCCAACGCGGCGAACGGGCCAACCAGCGCAAAGCCGGTTATCAGCGGATAGATCAGTTGCAGGTAGTTCTGGCCGAAAGCCCATTTGAACAGAATGAAGCCGGCAATCGGATAAATCAGACAGAGAAACACGATGTGAGACGGCTTTTCCCAGAAATCGGCAAAGCCGAGCCGCAAGGCATCGAGTACATCCTGGACGTTCACATGCCGGATCCTGAGACCCTCGGCAGTATCGTGAACGTCGGTAAACACATGAAAATGAGCCATAACTGTCCCTCCAACACCAGTCGGACGGGTCGCGGCTCGGGCGCTGCCGCTTGGATCGGCCCGTTTTCATGCGGTCTCGCATGCAAAACGGAAATTTGAATGATCATAAGACGTTAGAGCAGCTTGTCTGCGCTTGCACGAACACAAGCTGCCCGGACGCAAATGTCTCAACGCGAGGCCACGACCTGCAACTTCAGATGATACACCGAAATACCTGATTTGTCGCCTGTTGCGGCAAGCACCGGCTGCAGCGGCTGCGGGCGCCTTTTCTGGGGCCGGGGAGGGACCGATATGTGCATCAGGCGGCTCGTCCTTGAGGCCCGCCGCCCGGGTCATTCCCACGCGCGGGACCTGACGAAAAAAGCCCGGCATCGCTGCCGGGCTTTCTCGTTTTCGGGTCTTCGCAAAGAGCCGGAAAATCCTAGTCGTCGTCGGTCGCCTGCTTCAGGGCCGCACCCAGGATGTCCCCGAGCGATGCGCCGCTGTCGGAAGAACCGTACTGAGCGACGGCTTCCTTCTCTTCGGCGATTTCGAGGGCCTTGATCGACGCGGAGACCTTGCGGGTCTTCTTGTCGAACTGGGTGATGCGGGCATCGAACTTGTCGCCGACGGAGAATCTCTCCGGCTTCTGTTCGTCGCGGTCGCGGGACAGATCCGCACGGCGGACGAAGGCGGTCAGGTCGCTGTCGGCGATCTTCACTTCCAGGCCGCTGTCCTTCACCTCGATGACTTCACAAGTCACGATGGAGTTCTTGCGGATCTCGCCGGCAGCGCCGGATTCCATCGGGTCGCCGCTGAGCTGCTTGATGCCGAGGGAGATACGCTCTTTCTCCACGTCGACGTCCAGAACGACGGCCTTGACCGTGTCGCCCTTCTTGAACTCCTCGATGACCTGCTCGCCCGGACGGTTCCAGTCGAGGTCGGAGAGGTGGACCATGCCGTCCACGTCGCCTTCCAGACCGATGAACAGACCGAACTCGGTCTTGTTCTTGACCTCGCCCTCGACGACGGTGCCGACCGGGAACTGCTCGGCAAACGCATCCCACGGGTTCTGCAGGGTCTGCTTGAGGCCCAGGGAGATGCGGCGCTTGACCGGGTCGACTTCCAGGATCATCACTTCCACTTCCTGAGAGGTGGAAACGATCTTGCCCGGATGGACGTTCTTCTTCGTCCAGGACATTTCGGAAACGTGGATCAGGCCTTCGATGCCCGGCTCCAGTTCCACGAATGCGCCGTAGTCGGTGATGTTGGTCACGCGGCCGGTGAACTTGGCGTCGATCGGGTATTTGGCTTCGATGCCGTCCCACGGATCGGTTTCAAGCTGCTTCATGCCCAGGGAGATGCGGTGCGTCTCCTGGTTGACGCGGATGATCTGCACCTTGACGGTCTGGCCGATGGTGAGAACTTCCGACGGATGGTTGATGCGGCGCCACGCGATGTCGGTGACGTGCAGCAGGCCATCGATGCCGCCGAGGTCGACGAACGCACCGTAGTCGGTGATGTTCTTGACCACACCTTCCACGGTATGACCTTCTTCCAGGCTCTGGACCAGTTCGGAACGCTGCTCCGCGCGGGTTTCTTCCAGAACGACACGGCGGGACACGACGATGTTGCCGCGGCGCTTGTCCATCTTCAGGATCTGGAACGGCTGCGGGGTGTGCATCAGCGGGGTCACGTCGCGAACCGGACGGATGTCGACCTGGGAACGCGGCAGGAAGGCAACGGCGCCGTCCAGATCGACGGTGAAGCCGCCCTTGACCTGGTTGAAGATCTGGCCGGTGACCTTTTCGCCGGCTTCGAACGCGACTTCCAGGCGGACCCAGCTTTCTTCGCGGCGGGCTTTTTCGCGCGACAGAACAGCTTCCCCGAGAGCGTTCTCGACACGCTCCAGGTAAACTTCAACTTCGTCGCCGACCTTCATTTCGCCGTCACGGCCTTTGGCGCCGAATTCCTTCAGCGGCACGCGGCCTTCGACCTTCAGGCCGACGTCGATGACGGCGAGGTCCTTTTCGATGGCGATAACGGTGCCTTTGACAACGGCACCTTCATACAGGTCGTGATCGACGAAAGACTCTTCGAGAAGAGTCGCAAAATCCTCGGTGGAGGGATTGAAATCAGTCATTTATTCTCCTGGCGCCATTTGGCGCGCCGCCGGCGGGTTTGTGTTGCACTCCGGACTGTCCGTTTCCCGGGATCGCGGTTTCCGCAAGATCCTGCCACTCAATGAGCGGGCCGGCGGGGGCGGGAGACGGAAAATCCGGTCTCGTCACAGGCCGCTGAAAATTCAGGCGCCCTGCCGAATATCATTGTCGTTCCAAAGGAACATGCAGCCTGTCGGCCGCCAGAGTTCCGGATGCGCAAACAGGGGCACACCCAGGGTGAGCCCCACGTCCATCTCAAGCATCCCTGGCGCGGGAAACGATTTCCACGGCCGCCTGGAACGCGGTCTCTATATCCATTTCTGTCGTATCAAGCAAGACCGCATCGTCGGCTTGTTTCATCGGAGCCACGGTTCTCTGGCTGTCGCGCTCGTCCCGGCGCATCAGATCCGCCAGTACGGAGGCGTAATTCGCCTCCTGGCCCTTGGACAGCAACTCCTCCGTCCGGCGCCGGGCGCGGGCCTCGGGAGAGGCGGTCACGAACAGTTTCACGCTCGCGTCCGGGCATACGACGGTGCCGATGTCGCGTCCGTCCAGCACGGCGCCGGGAGGCGTTTGGGCGAACCGGCGCTGCAGATTGACCAGCTCTTCCCTGAGGCCGCCGAGAACGGCAACCCTCGACGCCGCTTCGCCGATCTCATGAGCGGCCAGCACGGTCTTGTCCATCTGCGCCAGGTCGAGGTGGCGGGCAACCTCGATGGCGACGGCCTCGTCCCCCAGAGGCAGGCCGTTGGCCAGCAGCGACGCGGCCACCGCGCGATAGGTCAGGCCCGTATCCAGGTGGCGCAGGCCGAAATGATCCGCCAGCCGCCGCGCGAGAGTGCCCTTGCCGGACGCCGCCGGACCGTCGATGGCGATGATCATGCCGCCTCGCTGGCATTTGCCGACAGCTTCGCCCCGAGCCCCTCGAACAGCGCGGTGAAGGAGGGGAAGCTCGTGGCGATCACGGCCCCGTCGTCGACAGTCACCGGCTTGTGGGCGGCCATGCCCAGGACCAGGAAGGACATGGCGATGCGGTGGTCCAGATGCGTGGTCACGGTGCCGCCGCCGATATTGTTGGCGCCGCCCGTAACCGTCAGCGTGTCCTCGGTCTCCACGCAGGGAATGCCGTTGGCCTCCAGGCCGCGGGCAACCGCGGCCAGGCGGTCGGATTCCTTGACGCGCAGTTCTTCAAGACCGGGCATGAACGTGTCGCCTTCGGCAAAGGCCGCGGCAACCGACAGCACCGGGTATTCGTCGATCATCGAAGGCGCGCGCTCCGCCGGCACGGTAATGCCCTTCAGCCGGCTGGCCCTGACGCGCAGGTCGCCGACTTCTTCACCGCCGGCCTGGCGGCGGTTGAGGATCTCGATGTCGCCGCCCATTTCGATCAGCGTCGTGATCAGGCCGGTGCGGTGCTCGTTGAGCAGAACGTTCTCGATGACGACATCGGAGCCGGGCACGATCAGCGCCGCGACGATCGGGAAGCCGGCCGATGACGGATCGCCCGGCACGTCGATGTCCTGGGGCTTCAGCTCCGGCTGGCCGGTCAGCCTGATAACCCGTTCGCCCGCCTCGTTCGCGCTCACGGAAATCTCCGCGCCGAAACCGGCCAGCATCTTTTCCGTATGGTCACGGGTCGGGATCGGTTCGATCACCGTGGTCACGCCCGGCGCATTGAGGCCGGCCAGAAGCACGGCGGATTTGACCTGTGCGGAGGGCATCGGCACGCGGTAGGTGAGCGGCAGGGCCTGTTCCGGGCCGCGGGTGGATGCGGGCAGCCGGTCGCCCTCGCGCGCGATCACATTGGTGCCCATCTCGCGCAGCGGGTTCAGCACCCGGCCCATGGGCCGCTTGGACAGCGACGCATCGCCCACGAAAGTGGCGGAGATATTGTGGCTGCCGAAGATGCCCATGGTCAGGCGCACGCCGGTGCCCGCATTGCCGAAATCGATGACGTGTTCCGGCTCCAGCAGGCTGCCCAGCCCGATGCCGTCAACGGTGTAGGAACCGTCGGCCTGCTTCTCGATGGTGGCGCCGACGGCGCGCATGGCGTCCGCGGTTGCCAGAACGTCTTCCGATTCCAGCAGGCCCTTGACCGTGGTTCGCCCGACGGCCAGCGTGCCGAACATCAGCGACCTGTGGGAAATGGATTTGTCGCCGGGCACGCGGATCGTGCCGGTCAGCGGGCCTGCCTTGTTCGAGGTCAAGGGAGTAGGCGCAGAATCGTGTGACATCTCAATGTCCGCAATTTGGATCAACCTGCTTTTCCACTTGAAAGCGGAAAGCCGATCGAATCAAGAGTTCCAGGCGATCTTTCTGCGTTCCGGGGAACGCGGGATGCTCCGGATCGGTTGTCAAAAGGTGCCACGTCCTATCATGTGGATGCGGCGGCGTCATCCATCCGCGTGCTTGAAATTTAACCTGCAACATGCAGAACAATGGGGTGAACGGAAAATTCGACTGATTTAGCTTTGACAGCCGTCCCGCTTGACGCTATGGGCGGCTGCAGATTCAGTCAGTCAGTGACTTAACGAAGAAGGGTGAGCACAGTGGCAAAACCTGAACTAGGCACAAAGCGGCTGTGCCCGAGCTGCGGCGCCAAATATTACGATCTGAACCGCACTCCGATCACGTGCCCCAAATGCGGCACCGTTTTCGAAGCTGTGATGACCTCGCGCGCGGCCAAGGCGGCCAAGGTCCAGCAGGCACCGGAAGACGACGAAGAAGAAGAGGACACGGCGGCTCCGGAGCTGGTGACCCTGGAAGAGGCGGACGCGGAAGCCGAGGGCGGCGACGACGACGTGCCGGACCTGGCCGAGGCGGAAGTCGATCTCGCCGATGACGACAGCGGCGACGACGACGTTTTCATCGACGATGAAGACGAGGACGAGGATTCCGTTCCGGGCATCCGCGTCGAAATCGACGAAGATCCGGACCGGTAAACCCATGACCGGGCAGGGCTTTTCCCTGCCCGGGCTTATCCACACCTGGCGGAAAAATTCCTTCCACTTTCTGCTTGATCTTGCGAGGCGGTGTGACTATGTTCCGCCTCCATCAGCGCCGGAGACCCAGACCGGCCACATATGGAATTAGGGGCCATAGCTCAGTTGGGAGAGCGCTACAATGGCATTGTAGAGGTCAGGGGTTCGATTCCCCTTGGCTCCACCATCCTCCAAGTTCCTCGAAAAATCTGCGTCCGCCTGCAACCCGCAGGCATGCCGTTCCGCGGCTGACTGTTCGTCAGCGGCGAAGGCAAGCTTCGGGCGCAATGCAGTTGCGGCCCGGTGCCATACCACTCAACCGCGCTGGCCCACATGCCGTCCCGCGCCTTCCGGCACCGGCAGTGCGGCATGTGCTTCGGCGAGGGCGGTCAGTCTTGCGGCGATGGCCGGGGCCGGCGGGCAGCTTCTGCGGGTGGTGAGGTCGACGTGGAAGAGCAGGGTCTCGGCGGTTGCCGCCAGGCTGCCGTCGCCGCCCTTGAGGAAATGGAAGAGGTGCATCTTGCGGCCTTCCGCCTTCAGCACCTGCGTGGTGATGGTCAGGCGCTCACCGGCGTGGAGCTCCTTCAGGTAGCGCAGGTGGTTTTCCACCGTGAAATAGCTCTTGCCGCCGGCGATGTAATCCGCGTCGGCGCCGATCATTTCCATGAACCGGTCGCTCGCCGCCGCGGAGGCCTCCAGGTAGCAGGCCTCGTTCATGTGGCCGTTGTAGTCCGTCCAGCCCTGGGGGATCTGCCGGTCGGCGGTGACGGGCAGGCCGTCCGTTTCCGGCCGGCGCAGCAGCGCTTCGTGCCGGTTGAGGACGCCGCCCGCGCCGCTGCCGCTTTTTTTCAGCGCCCGCAGCATGCCGACGAGATTGTCGTCCCGCAGCCGCTCCAGCACACGCACGGACAGCTGGCCGGATTGCGCGTCCGACTGCCCGGCAACGAGCTCCACCAGCGCGTCGTCGAATTCCGGCACGTTGGTGAGCTTCGTCCAGGGCCATTTCAGCGCCGGTCCGAACTGGGACAGGAAGTGCTTCATGCCGGCTTCGCCGCCGGCGATGCGGTAGGTCTCGAACAGGCCCATCTGCGCCCATCTGAGGCCGAAGCCCATGCGGATGGCCTCGTCGATCTCCTCCGTCGTCGCGATGCCGTCCCTGACCAGCCACAGGCTTTCCCGCCAGACTGCCTCCAGCAGGCGGTCGGCGATATGGGCGTCGATTTCCTTGCGCACGATGAGCGGGAACATGCCGAGCGAGCGCAGGATCCCGGCGGCCCGCTCCGTCTCTTCGCGCGCGCCCACGAGTTCCACCAGCGGCAGCAGATAGACCGGGTTGAACGGATGGGCGACGATCGCGCGTGCCCCGCCCGCATTGAGGTCGGAGGGCTTGAAGCCGGAGGTGGAGGAACCGATGACCGCCTTTTCCGGCGCGAGAGAGGAAAGGCTTGCCAGCACATCGTGTTTCAGCTCCAGCCGCTCCGGCGTGCTTTCCTGGACCCAGCCGGCACCGCGGACGGCCTCCGCAAGGTCGGCGTGAAAGGTCAGGCGGCCTTCGTCCGGCAGCGCCCGGTCGTAGAGCGCGGGCAGGCTGCGCCTGGCATTGGCGATCACTTCGCCGATCCTGCGCTGCGCTTCCGGGTCCGGATCGAAAACCGAGACATCCCAGCCGTTGAGCAGAAACCGTGCGGCCCACCCGCCGCCGATCACGCCGCCGCCGACAATCGCCGCCTTCATTTCGGTGCCCTCTTCGATAGCCCGAGCCGGGCGCGTACATCCTGCGGCCCGATGATCCGGGCGCCCATGCCCTCGATCACCCGCACGGCCTTTTCCACCAGCTGGGCATTGGTCGCCAGAACGCCCTTTTCCAGGAACAGGTTGTCCTCCAGCCCGACACGCACATTGCCGCCCGCCAGCACGGCGGCGGCCGCATAGGGCATCTGGTCCCGGCCGAGGCTGAAGGCGGACCATGTCCAGTCGCGCGGGACGGCGTTGACCATGGCCATGAAGGTGTTGAGGTCGTTCGGCGCGCCCCAGGGCACGCCCATGCACAGCTGCACCAGCGCGGGAGACGCCAGAACGCCCTCGGCGACCAGTTGCTTCGCGAACCACAGGTGGCCGGTGTCGAAGGCCTCGATCTCCGGCCGCACGCCGAGCTCCGTCATCATCGCGCCCATGGCGCGCAGCATGCCGGGCGTGTTGGTCATCACGTAGTCGGCCTCGGCAAAGTTCATCGTGCCACAGTCGAGCGTGCAGATTTCCGGCAGGCACTGGGCGATATGGGCGATACGCTCGCGGGCGCCGATCATGTCGGTGCCGGTTTGATTGACCGGCAGCGGCGCCTCGGTGGAGCCGAAGACGATGTCGCCGCCCATTCCCGCCGTCAGGTTCAGCACCACATCCACATCCGCCGCGCGGATGCGCTCGGTCACCTCTCGGTAGAGGTCGAGCCGGCGGGACGGGGCGCCCGTCTCCGGGTCGCGGACATGGCAATGCACGACGGCCGCCCCCGCCTTGGCCGCGTCGATGGCGCTGCGGGCGATCTCTTCCGGGCTGCGCGGCACATGGGGCGAACGCTCCTGCGTGCCGCCCGCGCCGGTGACGGCGCAGGTGATGAAAACGTCGCGGTTCATGGCAAGCGGCATGGCGGCTGTCCTTCCGGTCACTGGCTTCTTTCGGGAAAGAATGGCGGAAAGCGCAGGGTGGATCTATGCGGTTTTGGAAGAAAATCGTGCAGGATTGGAGAAAAAGGAGTTTAGCGCGGTTGCAGGCTGCTTCTCGTTCCTGAATCTCAGCCGCGGCGTCCCGAACAACGACGGAAAGGGCACGGCACGCCTCCCGCTCCGTGAGTCATCCCGGACCTGATCCGGGATCTATTGGCTTGTCCAGTCTGCAGGACGTCTGGACAGGTCGCCGCACGTGCGGCAAGTGACTGTTTCAAAAGAAAATTCTCTGGAAATGATTGGATCCCCGGTCAAGCCGGGGATGACCCCAGGGGAGGGGTGTCGCTGGGGCCGTCCGGCAAAGCGAGCAGGCCGGACAGGTTTCCCTGCCCGGCCCGGCCGCGCCCCCTGCCTCATGGGGGCCTTCCGAAACAGTGTGCTCAGAGCACGGCCTTCAGCAGCAGCTCGAGAGCGCGTGGCAGAAGGGAGTAGAGCGTGTAGATGAGCGAGCCCCAAAGGACCAGGATCAGCACCAGGTTATTGAAGGTCAGCACCGGTTTTTTGCGCCGCTCATCCTTCAGCCGGTCGCGGTTCCTGCGTTCCTTGCCGAACAGGATGACGAGGAAGTATCCGAACGCACTCAGCCTGACATCGGCCTTGTGCTGGTCGCTGCCCCGCTGCTTGACCACCTCGAAGATCGCCTCCCTTTGGAAGTCGCTCAGACCCTCGGTCGCAGCCGGGTCGATGTCCTTCCAAAAGGCGACGGCTTCTTCTGTTTCTACTCGTTTCAGCATGCTTCCCGCCTCCGTGAGATCGGTTCCATATCAGTAAATTCCTGCTATTTCGTTGCACTGAGTATCGGTGCGATCCTGTCGACATTGATGTTCACTGTCGAAATACTGGAAAACGGCAGGATGAGTTCGAAGGGGAAACCGACGGAGATCTTGATATAGTCGGTCCCGGAGATGTTGGTCGGCGTCGCGACGACGGATAGACTTTCGGTGTTGATGTCGTCGAGATAGGCCTCCATCGCCGTCACGATCTGCTGGGGCGTCGTCTTGGCGTCCAGGTTGATCAGCCTGACGGCCCGGCCGAGCGCGTGGTCCACCTCGTTCCAGGTCTTCAGCGCGCGCCCGAATTCGACGATGCCGAAAATGATCATCAGGAAGACAGGAAGCACCAGCGCCATTTCCACGGCCGCAAGGCCGCTCCTGTCGCGGAAAAAGCCGGGCCGGGCGGGCCTGCGCGCCCGGGCCGCGGGGGATGTGCCGTTCCGGCGCTGCCGGGATCAGCGGATTTGAACATGGGTCTCAGACTCCAGGGTGAAGACCGGCAGCAGGAAGCCTGCATGCGGCTTGCTCGCGCTGATATCGAGGAAAACCGAGGGGGGAACCTTTGCCGAGCACCATGAGGTGCACTGCACCGCCACGCTGCCGCAGGAACAGGTCTTCACCACCGAGACGGTGACCCCCGGCGCGCCGTTGGTGGAAGCGGTGACGAGGTCGGCGATCTGCTGTGCCTCGTTGACGTTGGCCATGGCCGCCTGGGCCCCGCTGCGGGTGCTGTGGTCCAGGTCCATCCGCTCCTTAACGGCAATGCCGACATCCAGCATCAGCAGCAGCCCCAGGATGAGGAACGGTGCCACCAGCGCCATTTCGACTGCGGCCACGCCGCGGTCGTCACGGAAAAATCTCATGTGTTTACCCCAGCCAGCCGGCTTTGCGCCGGATTGCTTCTTGAAACGTCCAGCACTCATTCGACGAGCTGCACCAGTTGCTCGTTCTTGATGTCGTTGAAACCCATTGTCGTGCAGTCGCTGCCGATCCCGGCCGTGCCGGTGATCTCGATCGTGTTGGCGACGATCTGCGTGCAGCCGCCGCCGATCGAGCTCGTTCCGGCAAATTCCACATGGCCGGTGGGCGAGTAGATCGCCCCGTGCAGGTAGGAGGACGAACTGCCGTTCAGGATATGCGTGGCGTTCGCCGCATTCCGGTCGACGAAGATCAGCACGCCCTTGTAGTCGCCGGCTGTCGGCGCGCTCAGGGTGACGTTCGCCGTGCCGGCGACGCTCACCGAGGCGCCGTTGGTCAGGTAGAGCGTCACGCCGCTTCCGGCGACGGTGGCGCTCGATTCGATCGTGAGCGTGCCGCCGTCGACCACATAGACGCCCTCGTTCATGGTCACGGTGCGCTTGATCGACAAGCCGCCGCAATAGCGGCCGGGCGAAATCGTGTAGGTGGCGGACTGCGGCCCGGCGAACACGTTCGTCGGCTCGCACGCGCCGGTCGTCGAGGGCGCCGGTACGCCGGCAAAGGGATCCTCGATCGGGTCGGCATATTCGATCGGCGCCGAGCATTCCGACATGGCGAGCCCGGCGGTCGCCGAAACCTGGCCCACGGAGGAAACGCAGGGCGTGCGCGCCTTGCCGCTGCCCGAAACGGTCACCGCGTCGCCCGCCAGCGAGTTTGCGTGAACGTTGCAGCCCTCCAGCGTCGCGTCGGCCGAGCCGGTGAAGGTGACCGCCCCGGCGGCATTCGGGTCGAGCGACAGGATGCAGGTCGGGAAGCCCTGTTTCAGCCGGGCCACCGCGCGGCCGGAAATCGGCACCGTGCCGTTCAGAAAGATCGATGTCAGCATCCGCGGCAGGTCTTCCTGGACGGTGATCTCCACCGCCTTGGCATCGCCCGCATAGGTGCCGTTCACCGCAGGCCAGCTGGCGGTGATCGTGCCGATCGACGCCCGGTAGCCGGTTTTCACCGCCGCGGCCGTCGCCGCGTCGGCAATCGCCTGCTGGGTCTTGTTGAGCCGCAGTTGCGAGGCACCGGCATAGGCGGCCACGTCGGCCGAGTTCTGCAGCTTGCGCTGCGTGAAATACCAGTAGGTCGCCTCGGCCCCCAGTCCGAAACCGCCGATCACGACCGGCATGACGATCGCCGTCATCGTGGCGATCGTTCCTTTCCGGTCCGCAGCGAAAGCGCGCGAGAGTAGCCGTATCATCGTGTTTCTTGCCTCAAGGTGACTGATTGGTTACGGACCCTAGCAACAAAGTGTTACGACAGATAAAACCGGATATTTAGATTTTTGATTAAAATTAGTTCTGTTTTAGACTTGCATAAGCACCCATATATACAACCTTACCTAGCGGGAGTCTTGGCGGAAATACCGAGTGCGAGCCCTTGGAAATACTAGCCATGATTGCAATTGCGGGTTCTGACGAGCGATTTTCGCGTGTGGGCGCGACTTGCAACTGCGTCAGGTTGAGCCGGAAAACCCTGCTTTCGGCCGGTTTCGGGCCGGATAACCCGGATTTTTATAACCACCGGCCGGTTAACGATTTGCGCCCGCCGGCCCCGTTTGCCGGCAAACCTTCCCACCACCGCCCGCGACACGGGCCGCGCCGTCCTCCCGAACCCTCGCGCCCGCACCATGGCCTCCGCTCATGCCACTGCCTCGCCTCCCCACCGGAGTCATCCCCAACTTGATCGGGGACCCAATCGTTTCCAGAGCGGCGGCGCCCGAAAACCGGTGTCCGCCGCCCGCGACACACCTCGCGACACACTCGTCCTCCCGAACCCCCATGCCTGCGCCACGGCCGACGCCCACGGCCCCCGCTCATGGCACCGCCTCTCCTCCCCACCGGTGTCATCCCCGACTTGATCGGGGACCCACTCATTTCCAGAGCGCCCGCGCCCGAAAACCGGCGTGCGCCACACTCCCGTGTTCAGGGACATGGTTGACGGCCATGCCAGTGCGCCCCGGCGGTGGACGCGAACGCATCACTGCGGGATGCACCGAGCGCGCGCAACTCCACCATGAGACTGTGCAACCGGTCTACGCTCGTGCATCCTGACCCGGAACATCTGGCCCGCAGGCAGCAATCGGGAGACGTCTTTCATGAAGAGCATTGTCGCGGCATTCGATATCGAGACCGGCGAGGAGACCGTCCTTTTCGAAACGGATCGCCACCTGGAAGCGCCGAACTGGACGCCCGACGGGGCGGCGCTGATCGTCAATGGCGGCGGCCGCCTCTACCGGCTGCCGCTGGCAGAACCGGCCCTTGAGGAGATCGACACCGGCTTTGCCGACAGCTGCAACAACGACCACGGCATTTCCCCGGACGGGACGATGCTGGTCATCAGCGATGCGTCGGTGACGCGGGAAAGCTGCATCTATACGCTGCCGCTCGGTGGCGGCACGCCGGAGCGGATCACGCAGGCCATCCCGTCCTACTGGCACGGCTGGTCGCCGGACGGGCAAACGCTGGCCTATGTGGGCCGGAGAACCGGCGCGTTCCAGGTGTTCACTTGCCCGGCCGAAGGCGGCGCGGAAATTCAGCTCACCGAGGACTTCGACCATTGCGACGGCCCGGACTATACGCCGGACGGAAAGTGGATCTGGTTCAACGGCGAGCGCGCCGGCTCCGTCCAGCTCTGGCGCATACGCCCCGACGGCAGCGACCTGCAGCAGATGACGGCGGACGAGCGCGTCAACTGGTTCCCGCACCCGTCGCCCGGATCAACCCGCCTTGAGGCGGAACCGCCTGAAGGCGGAAAAGTTGATCGATCTGAAAGTGACGGAACATCCTGCGTGAACGCAGGATGCTCCGATGGCCGCCACATCGTCTATCTCGCCTATGAAGCCGGCACCAAGGGCCACCCGGCGGAAAAAACCGTCCAGCTCCGCCTTCTCCCCTCCGAAGGCGGCTCCCCGCGCGTGCTCACGAAACTGTTCGGCGGCCAGGGCACCCTCAACGTGCCGTCCTGGGCGCCGGACGGGAAACGGTTTGCGTTTGTGCGGTATGGGTGAGGGGAGAACTTCTGGCGATTCTCGGGCCTCCAGCTACGGCGTCCTAGATTCAAACATTCACAATCCAGATGCCAGATACACTTGTGTTATCAAGGCAGAAGTGCTGCAATTCGAGAGCTATTGTAGCGCGCGATGGGAGGTCATCGATTATGTCTAGATACCCAGAGCAGAGTTGCCGAAATTGTGAATATGCAACCTGGCAATGGTCCGAACGGCGCTATCCCGACGGGTACCATAGAATAATAGTGCAACAAAAAGCTCATTGTACGGCGAGTGCCGCGTTGGCTCCGATGGCCGATAGGTTGACCAGAATTGACGCTCGTAAACCGTATATTGACTGTCCAGCTTGGTCATTTCATGATCATCCAAGTCGAGCGCGACGTTAACAGCTTACTAGCCCGTGAGAAGATCAGTGAATGTACGCGCCCGAATTTCAGAACGCTTAAATTCAATGTTTGGCGGATATCCATCGCAGCCGACGACGCTCACTGGTCCTGGTAGCTGACTATGCATACACACCAGTGTTGCGGTTGTGAATTCTTCGGAAACCACGGCTTCATGATACATGTGACGTTTGACCCGATACATTTCTCCCTTTTGCAACGTCCTTTGCGAGCGGATGTGCGCTACAGCGCGTGTCGCGGTTCTATATAGAACGTTTGCTGTCGATGAAATGTAGCGGTCACCTTCATATCTTACGCTATAAAGCGGCCTTCCTGCCGTCTCAGACGTTATTATATCGTAGTCAATGTTGGTCAGTTCCCCCATTAGAATGCGGCTCTCAACGTGACGGTCGTGTGTGTGAATAAAGGCGGGCATGCCCGTAATTGTCTTGGGTCCTGCCGGCCACAGATGAAATCTCCAATCTTCTGTTTCAGTTTGATGTAATCGGACCACGTAGAATCCGTGAGGGTGAAGTAAGCATTTTGGATTCTGGTCAATAAGCCAACTCTTGATTTGACCAAGGAGAGAAACCACTGGGGTTGTGTGAACATATTCAATCGAAAGGGGTAAAGTAAATTTAGCGGGCATAGGGAGACGGGGACTCGAGTGCTTTAACTGCGTCGTCTTTTAGTTCGGCAATGATAGGGGTAGGGGTATCCTTAAACAAGTCCTCCAGGGTGGCGGGTAAGGAATGTCTGCGTCCCATGTTGGTCGATAAAGCAGCATCTCGGATCCACGTGAATTCAGTCACAAAAGCTGCATGGTTGCGGTGTGACGAGAGATAGCGCGCAGCAATATCTTTAGGGTCTTCGCGAGTAACGAGAATTTCTTGTGAGGAGCCTTCAATTCGGAACGTAGAAAGGCGCGAACTGAGATATAATTCGATGTTGATGAAAGTAGTGTTTTCGTTTGCGGTTTGGATAAGCGCAATAATTGTGGATAAGACTTCTTTCTGAACATATTTTCTGCTCCAAAGTTTGGAGTCAAATGAAGCTGATCGTCGATAGTTAGCATATTTTTCGCAAATCGCGTTGTCTCGGAAATCTAAAAGTATAACTTCAATGTTCACAGGTCGACGCTCTCTTCTTGCTGCTTTTGCTATAAGTGGAAGTATTTCGGATCGGAAATGCCGACCCGTTCGCACATAGATTTTGTAATCGTGAGCGTTATTCGCCATATTTTGCAGCGTCGGGCCAATATCTTGAGGTAGTAGTACCGCCTTCGATTCAGCCGCAGTCGGATCTTCAAAGAAGTAAGAAATAAATAGTGCGGACACAAGTGCAAATACGGCGCTCGCAACTACTGAGATAAGTAGGCTGATGATTAGATTCCATGCGCGGATGTCAGGTAAAAAGTAGTAAATCGCCCAGAGCGTAGCTAACGCAAAGGCAATAATTAGGATCGACAGTAGCAAGAAAGTGCGTCGCTGGTAGCGGGATGCAAAAATAGCTGACAGGGACATGAATCTAATAATCCGTAGAGGTAGGTTTCAGTTGATCGATGAGCATATGCGTAACGCCTGCGTAGATCGAACGTGGTGAAATTTCGCAACAGCCAATTACCGTTTACTTTGCAATGAAATTTCAGGCGTTGTAGAGATTATTCTTAATAGTTCTAAAATGATAGTGGGTTTAGATCTTCTTTATCAAATCCCCAATGCTATTTACATCAGATAACAGGATTAAATTAGTATTGTTGTTTATTTGTTTTTCAGAGTAGGTCTTATTGTTAACCAAATCAAAGAAGTAAAATTTGCGATTACCAAGTGCGGAATTCGCATATGCTGTTCTCATCAAGTGACATGCTACAGCCCCATATTTTTGTGTTAACTGGGGTTTTTGAGTAGGCCATAAAGAGAAAGTGCTTTGATTCCCTGCTTTCAAGTATTCGAATAGAGGGTCTGTTACTACAGAAATTCCTGCTTCTTTGAATTGAATGGCCTTCGGACTATCTACCACTGCCAAGGAAGCTATTGTCCCAAATTTAGCGCGAAATCCGTCATAAGCTTGCCGGTTGTATTTTCGTTCGGCTTCGTTGGTTGGTCTCTTCAGAACCTCAAGCGCTAAATCGCTCTTGCCGTTGCAGTGAAGGCGAACAGCATTCTGGAGGGGTTTTTAGTAGTCGTAGCCGCCACTTCCTGAAAGTCTCTTCTGAAGTTCAGCGATTCTCCCTCCCGTGTCGAGAAGACAGATTTTTATGAAGGTGGTCAGAGAAAACTTAATCATGGTTCACCCAAGAAATAAGCTGCTTATTGTAATTCCGTCAGATCTAAATAAATGATTCTCTCGTCATGATATACTGTCACAAAAGCCTAGTGTTGCAAGTGATTTCTACATTTCTATAGCTGATATGGAGTGCTTCAAAGCTGTCGGAGTGCTTCTGATGCTTCTTGCTCATTTCTCCGTTGTTTTGGAGATACATTTTGATCCTGCGTGTACCAGTCGGTACTCACACCAGATACCCCCTCAGCGTCTCATCTTTGTCATCCAAACCGTTTCCATATTAAACCAACTCTTGGAAATGAACCGCAGGCTGGCCATTCGTGCACGGCAAGGGCGGCGGCCGCCGCTGGCGATCGTGGTCACGGAGTGGGTCAGTGAGGGCGGTGTTGAACCGGTATCATCGCCGTTCCCCGGTGGACGTCCGACGGGCTCAGCGGCGGGTTCTGTACGATTGCCAGGTCACTGACGCGCGGATTGATGTCGTCTTCCTGAGCTTTTACGTCACACGGCCATTCCTGAAGCCCCATGAGCTGCTTTACTTCGTTGAATACGTGGAGCGCGCGTTCATGCCCCGTTGGCGGCGGACGTGAGAAAAAATGCTCGGTCGGGGTGATCAGCGGGACTGGCTTGTTCGGAAAACCGATATGCTCATCCAGCCATGCGGACTGTTGAAGGATCCAGTCCTCCTGATCGTCATCGACGATATTCTTTTTTCGTGAAAATAGCCCGAACACGCTTTCCCCCTCTTGAAGTGCGTCTCGACACGGGCGCACAACGCCAAGCACCTCTTTCTTACATCTGCAATTTCTCAATGAAAATCCCCGTGAGGAATACACCTTCTTCACCTCGATGAGGCATGTTCCGCCACCCCCTACCCAACCACCACCGACCCCACACTCACCACCCCGACCAGCACCAAACTCCCCGCCCACACCACATCCAGATTAAACCAGCTCCTGGAAATGAACCGCAGGCCGAGCCATTCGTGCACGGCGAGGGCGGCGAGGCCGCCGCTGGCGATCATGGCCAGGGTGTGGGCGGCGGAGACGGTGAGGGCGGTGGTGAAGCCGGTTGCCATCAGGATCGACGCGGCCTGGTGGCCGGTGTCCTGCGTGCTGCACAGGCCCAGATAGATGGGCACCAGCATCAGCCCGGCGCCATGGGCGACGGCGACGGCGAAGGACCAGAAGACCAGCCGTGTGGGCGGGATCCGGGCGATGAAACGCGGGTGCCGCCGCCGGACGAGGAGGACGAGGCCGGCGACGGTCACCAGCACTCCGGCGCCGAGGCGGATCGGGCGTTCCCAGTCGACCAGCAGGGTCAGCACGGCAAAGGGCATCAGCACGCCCGCCATGGCCAGGAAATGGCCGATGGCGAGCGGGCCGAGGGCGAGGGCGAGATCCCGGCGCCCCCTGCCCATCAACCCGGCGGAAACGGCCAGCGGCCATCCCATGCCCGGGTTGATGCCATGATAGATGCCGCTTGCAAGGACGGCGGTCCAAAGGCCCGCCGTCGTCCAGCCGGGTTCCAAGGTCAGACGGACGGATAGCAGAAGGAATCCGTCGAGCAGTCACCGCCCTCCAGCCGGATCTGGTGCGAGCGGTAGCCGTCCGGAAATTCCACGAAGAAATCCTTGTCCAGCGCGAAGGACCCGTCCTCGCCGACATCGGCCTTCACCATGGCCGCCGGCACGCCGTCCGGATAGAACTGGTCGTCCCAGGTCGAATAGAGCGAGTTGGTCCAGTAGACGCGCTTGCCGTCGCGGCTGATCTCCACCATCTGCGGGCCGCCCCTGTAGGTGCCGCCGCCCGGATGGCCGGTCCTGCGCGTGATGCCGCCGATATGGATCGAGCCGGCCAGCACCGGGTTCATCGGGTCGCTCACGTCATACTGGCGCATTTCGCCGGTGCCCCAGCAGGAGACGTAGAGGAACCGGTCGTCGAGCGACAGGTCGATATCGGTGATCAGCGGCGGAACCGCCTCGAAGCCCTGCAGCAGGGGCGGCAGGTCGTCCTTGGCGGCGGCCTCCGGCGGGATCGTCGCCGTCTTCTTGCAGTGGAACTTGCCGTCCTCGCGCCACCAGGTCCAGATCGAGCCTTCCAGGTTTGTGGTGTCCACCACGACGCCGACGAAGCCGTATTCCTTCACCGGGTCATGGGCCGGCCGGACCTCGAGGGCCATCTGGTGGTTTTCGCCCAGATCGATCGTCTGGACGTTGCGGCGCTCGCGCAGGTTCCAGAAATGCAGGCGGTGCCCGTATTTGTTCGACAACAGGTCTTCCGGCACGAGGCCGTTCTCGAATTGCGGCGGCAGCGCCCATTCGCTGGACACCATGTAGTCGCGCGGCAGGTTCCACCAGAAATCGTATTGCTTGTCCTGGGAGCCGCGGTCGATTTCATAGCGTCCGATGACCTCGAACGTCTCGCAATCCATGATGAAGATGCCGGGCGCGCCCTCCGTGCCGTCCTTGCCGCCGCCGCCGAGCGTGGAGACGTAGATCCCCTCCGGGCCGCAATGGATGGTGTGCGGCCGGGAATAGCCGGTCTTGGCGAAGACTTCTTCCGGCTCGATGATCTTGTGGATCTTGGCCTCGCTCGGGTGCGGCTTGGTGTCGATTATGTAGATGCGCGACGAGCGTATTCCCGGAACGATGAGATAGCGCCGCTCGAGAAAGGCGTGGCCCGTGAGGGGCGAGAGCGCCGACGAACAGGCATTCCATCCGAAATGATGAAATTCATCGCCCTTGTTCGGCATCATCACCTTGTGCACGATCTTGCCGTAGTCCGCCGACGTGGGATTGACGTCGACGACGCCGACACCGTCGGGCTGCGAGAAATCGGGACTGAGCAGCAACACGTAGGCGAAGGTCTCGACCGGCGCCTGCATGGCCAGTTTCGGTGAGGCATGGAATGTCGGGTCAGGTCTTACAGTCATGGTCTTCCTCCCGTTTTCGCAACGCATCCTGGGTGAGACCGTTGATGAGAGAATTCCTGGGTGCCATCCTGCAGGAAGCGTAACGCCGGCACCATAACACGCAATGGATCCGAACTCATTGCCTGACCTGCATTCCCGTGGCTGCCGGCGTCGCCATCGCCGGAAGCCCCTTCTCAATCGCCTTGCGACAGCCCGTCAAACGCCGCCAGCGCCTCTGCCCCGTAGATCATCGACGGGCCGCCGCCCATGTAGATGGCGACGCCGATCACCTCGAGGACTTCCTCGCGGGTGGCGCCGTATTTGGCAGCGGCGCGGGCATGGTAAGCCAGGCAGCCATCGCAGCGCGCGGTGATGCCGATGGCCAGGGCGATCAGTTCCTTGGTCCTGGAATCCAGCGCGCCCGGCTTGATGGCCGCGCCCGCCAGGGCGCCGAAGGCCTTGGCGACATCCGGCGCGTCCTTGCGCAGGGCGGCCATGCGCTCGTCTGTCTGCCCTACGAATGAATTCCAGTCGGTTATGGCCATTCTGTCTCTCCTGGTTCGCGAATGAGTGTCGCGAGATTATTCAGGCGGCCGGTTCCGGGCGTTGATGTAGCGCAAGGTCGGGACAGGTGCATCTTTCTTTTGGTGTGGTAAATTTGAATTACACGTCAGGTGGACGGCAGGTATCGGCGCGTTTTTCAGGTTCGAAAACCGCAACGAAAACATCAGCGTGCCGGTTACCTGCTCGAATTCGGAGGTCATTTCAGGGCAGGCCCGGAAACGGGATGGGCTTCGGATTGGGGTGACGGGCGCTTCGGATGGGGGTATTGAAAGACAAGGGTCCGGGTCTTCGTCCGGGGGCAGCGATGGCCGGGAATGACTTGAGGACACAACGGGACGGCAGATGGAAACACTGGAAGATTGTCCGGACGCCCGGGCGATAATCAACGATCTCGAAACGCGCGAGGAACTTTGCCGCGCGGTTGCCGAGGAGTCCCCCGCCATGCTGTGGATGGGGGACGAGAACGGCAAATGCGTCTTCCTCAACCAGGCGCTGCGGGATTTCTGGGGCGTCGATCCGGAGGACCTGTCGACATTCGACTGGGGCTCGACCGTCCATCCGGACGATCTGGAAAAGCTTCGCGGCCCCTTCGCAAAGGCGATGGCGGAACAGGTTCCCTTCACCGTCGAGGCGCGCTACCGGCGCGCCGACGGTGTGTACCGGACGCTGCTCACGCAGGCGAGGCCCCGCTTCGATCGCCGGCAAAGGTTCCTGGGCATGTCCGGGGTCAATATCGACATCACCGAAAAGCTGTTCGCCGAGGAGCGCATGCGCATCCTGATGGGCGAGCTCAACCACCGCACCAAGAACATTCTGTCGATCGTCCAGGCGGTGGCGCGCCAGACGGCCCGCCATGTCACGCCCGAGGAGTTCTCGCGCGCTTTCGACGACCGGCTGCGCGGCCTGGCGGCCAACAACGATATCCTGGTTCGCAACGACTGGAAGGGGGTTGCGTTCGACGACCTCGTGCGGGCGCAGCTGGCCTATATCAGGGACCTGATCGGCGTGCGCATCATCCTGGAGGGACCCAGGCTCTGGATACCGGCGTCGGCGGCGCAAACCCTGGGCATGGCGCTGCACGAACTGTCGACGAACAGCCTGAAATACGGCGCCCTGGCCGTCGAGACGGGCCGGGTGGATCTCACCTGGCAGCGCCATCCGGCATCTTCGGCTCCCGGGTTCACGCTCAGTTGGGTGGAAAGCGGGCTGTCCGGCGTCTCGCCGCCGAGCCGGAAGGGCTTCGGACATGTCGTCATCGTCGACATGGTGGCGGCGGCGCTCGATGCGGATGTGGACGTGAAGTTCGATGCCGACGGGTTCAAATGGCTGGTGGCCGCCCGCTCCGACGGCAGCATCGCGCCGCCGGACGGTTTCGGCAGCCAGGCGGACCCGTCCGCCGATCCCTGGCCGTTCCCGGATTAACCCTGTCGGGGCTCCCTGCCTGGGCCTCAATGGAAATCCCGGCTCGGAAACAGCTTCTTCGCCTGCTCGCGGGGATGATGGACGCGCGGGCCCGGTGATTTCGGCCTGAGGTGTTGCGGCATGTCGTCCGCCTTGGGCGCCATCTGGCCGAGGGCGCTGTCGTCCGGATGACCGAGGAGGGTGAGGGTGTGGGAGCAGTCCTCGATATCTTCGGCGATCAGGTGCACGACGATGCCCTCCCGCTCCAGCCGGCCGGTGACCTTTAAAAGCCGCCCGCCGATGACGGCGCCGCGGTGTTTTTCGTACATTTTCCGCCACACGACCACGTTGCTGACGCCGGTCTCGTCCTCCAGCGTCAGGAAGATGACGCCGGAGGCCGTGCCCGGGCGCTGGCGGGTGATGACCAGGCCGCAGACGGTGACGCGCCGGGTCTGCCGGTCCGGCAGGCGGGGGAGCTGGTCATGCGGGGTGAGGCCGGGAATATGCGGGCGCAGCAGTTCCATCGGATGGGCGCGCAGGGTCAGGCGCGTCGAGATATAATCCTCCACCACCTCCTGGCCCAGATGCATTGCCGGCAGGTGAACCTCAGGCTCGAAGACCGCCTCGCCGTCGATCGGATCGTTGAAGAGCGGCAGCGGCTTGGGGCTGCGGATGGTCTTCACCTGCCACAGCGCGGCGCGCCGGCTGAGGCCCATGCCGGCAAAGGCATCGGCTTCGGCCAGCCGCACCAGCGTCGCCGGCGGCACGCCGGTTCTCAGCCACAGGCTTTCCGGGTCCGGATAGCCGTTGCCGCGCGCCGCGCTGATCCAGTCCGCATCCTCCTGGCGCATGCCCTTGACCTGGCGGAAGCCGAGCCTGAGGGCCAGCGCCCCGTCGCTGCGCCGCTCCAGCGTGTTGTCCCAGGAGCTGGCATTGACGCAGATGGGGCGCACCTCCACCCGGTGCTCGCGCACGTCGCGGACGATCTGCGCCGGGGCGTAAAAGCCCATCGGCTGGGAGTTCAGAAGCGCGCAGGCGAACTCGGCCGGGAAGTGGCATTTGAGATAGGCCGAGACATAGGCAAGCATGGCAAAGGCCGCCGCGTGGCTTTCCGGAAAGCCGTATTCGCCGAAGCCCTCGATCTGGCCGAAACAGCTTTCGGCAAACTCCCGCTCATAGCCGCGCTCCAGCATGCCGGCGAGGAACTTGTCCTTGAGCTGGCTGATCGTGCCCATGCGCCGGAAGGTCGCCATGGAGCGGCGCAGCTTGTCGGCCTCCGAGGGGGTGAAGCCGGCGGCGACCACGGCGATCTGCATCGCCTGTTCCTGGAACAGCGGCACGCCGAGGGTCTTGCCCAGCACCTCTTCCAGTTCCCGTGAAGGATAGGTGACCGGTTCCTTGCCCTGCCGGCGGTTGATGTAAGGGTGCACCATGCCGCCCTGGATCGGCCCGGGGCGCACGATCGCCACCTCGATGACCAGGTCGTAGAATTTTCTTGGGCGCATGCGCGGCAGAAAGTTCATCTGCGCGCGGCTTTCCACCTGGAAGACGCCGACCGCATCCGCCTTGCACAGCATGTCATAGGTGGGCTTGTCCTCCTGGGGCACGCTCGGCAGGGTCAGCGCCCTGCCGTGGTGGCTGTCGATCAGCTGGAAGCACTTGCGGATGCAGGTCAGCATGCCGAGGCTGAGAAGATCCACCTTCAGGATGCCGAGCGCGTCGATATCGTCCTTGTCCCATTCGATCACCGTGCGGTTTTCCATCGCCGCATTCTCGATCGGGCAGAGCGCGTCGAGCCGCCCCTGGGTGATCACGAAACCGCCGACATGCTGGCTGAGATGCCTCGGAAAGCCGATGATCTCGCGGATCAGGGCGACGGTCTGGGCCACCCGCGGGCTGGAAAGATCCAACCCCAGCTCCTTCACCCGGGCATCCTCCGGCCCCTTGCCGGAGCTGCCCCAGATCTGCCCGGACAGCGCGGCGGTGACATCCGCATTCAGCCCCATCACCTTGCCCACTTCGCGGATGGCGGCGCGGGTGCGGAAATGGATGACGGTGGCGCACAGCCCGGCCCGCTCGCGGCCGTATTTCTCATAGATATGCTGGATCACCTCTTCCCGGCGTTCATGCTCGAAATCGACATCGATATCGGGCGGTTCGCCCCGGTGCTCGGAGATGAAGCGCTCGGACACCATGGTGATGACATCCGGCCCGACATCAGTGATCCTGAGCGCATAGCAGATGATTGAATTGGCGGCCGAGCCGCGCCCCTGGCACAGGATGCCTTCGCCCCGGGCAAACGTGATGATGTCGTGAACGGTGAGGAAATAGGCGGCGAAGTTGAGCTTGGCGATCAGGGCCAGTTCCTTCTCCGCCATTTTCTGCACCTTCTCCGGCACCCCGTGCGGATAGCGGCTGTCGAGCCCCTCCCGGGTCAGCCGCTCCAGCCGCTCCTGCGGGCCGATGCCGTCCGAGATCTCGTCCGGATATTCGTAAGAGAGTTCGGAGAGATCGAAGCTGCAGCGGGTGGCGATGTCCAGGCTGCGCCTGAGGGCCGCCGGATGGTGGCGGTAGAGCCTTGCCATGTCGTTCGCCGATTTCAGCCGCCGCTCGCCATTGGGAAGCGCGCGGGTGCCGATCGCATCGATGGTGCAGCCTTCGCGGATGCAGGTCAGCACGTCCGCCAGCCGCCGCCGGTCCGCGCGGTGCATCAGAACATCGCCCACCGCCACCATGGGCGCGGCCAGACTGTGGGCGGCCTGCGCGCAGGTGCGGAACCAGGCCTGGTCGGAGCCGTCATAGCGCGGCGCGGCGCCCAGGAACACATGGCCCGGCGCTTCCTGGCGCAGGCGCCGGATATGATCCTTAGCCGCCTCACAAATCCCGTCCCGCGCGCTCAGGACCTGCGGCAGGGCAATCAGGACCAGGCCCTTGCACGCCTCCAGGAGGTCGGCGAATTCCAGCCGGCACGCGCCCTTTTCCGCCCTTCGTTTGCCTTTGGTCAGAAGCCGGCTCAGCCGTTCATAGGCGGCGCGGTCGGTCGGCAGGGCCACCCAGTGGGCGGGACTGTCCGTCAGGCACAGCCGCGCGCCGACGATCAGCCGCGGCAGCTTCAGCCCCTGCGGCCGGGCCAGCGGCGGGCCGCAGGTTGTCTCCCGGGAGGAGGGGTCGGTCTGCGACTGCGAGCGCACGGCAATTCCCTCCTCGGCCGCCATCCGCTTCATCTCCTTCAGCGCCGAATAGGCCCGCACCACGCCGGCCAGCGAATTGCGGTCGGTAATCGCCACCGCCTCCAGCCCCAGCGAGGCCGCCCGCGTCATCAGCTCCTCCGGATGCGAGGCGCCGCGCAGGAACGAGAAATTCGAGGTCACGCACAGCTCCGCATAGCGGGGCGGCTCCTCGTCCGGGCAAAGCGCGGGCGTCATTGCGGACCCCCGCTTGCGCTTGGCAGGGGGGACGCAGGTAGGTGTGCTTTGTTCTTTGATCCTTTTCTTCCTCTTACCTCATCCTGAGGAGGACCTTCAGGTCCGTCTCGAAGGATAGGCGGCATACTCAAGAGCGAGCGGCCCATCCTTCGAGACAGCGCTATGCGCTTCCTCAGGATGAGGTCTTTGGTTCGCTCACCATGCCTGAAAGCCGTTCTCCCGAACGCTGCGGGACCCGGGACCGGTGAGCCGATACCTGTCCGCCCGGCACGCCCTCTCCCCCCTTGCGGGGGAGATGTCTCCGTCAGGAGACAGAGGGGGGTACCGGCCCCTCGGCAAAGACGGCGCTTCCGCAGTCGCGGCGCCGCTTCACCCCCTCTGTCGGCTCTCGCCGACATCTCCCCCGCAAGGGGGAGAGGGAGCCTGCCGGAAGGCTTTTCCCAGAGTGATTTGTCCTGTGACCAGTTGAAACTGAAGGGATCTTCCAATCTCCAGTTCCACGAAATACTGGATCTCGGCCTTGCCGCTGCCGCGTCAAACCGGGATGACAAGCCGGATGGTGCCTGTGCGCTGCCCGTGTTCCCCCGGACGAGTGAAGCAGGACCCGGGATCGGTGAGCCGAAACCTGGCCGCTCGGCACTCCCTCTCCCCCTTGCGGGGGAGATGTCTCCGTCAGGAGACAGAGGGGGGTATCGGCCCCTCGGCAAAGGCGGCGTCTCCGCAGTCGCGGTGCCGCTTCACCCCCTCTGTCAGCTTGCGCTGCCATCTCCCCCGCAAGGGGGAGAGGGGTGTTTGCCGGAAGATTCTCTGATCTTCGAAAACCGCGGGGGAGAGAGGCCGGTTCTCCAGGAAAACCCATCATCCGAACTCTCCTTGCACGAACCAGCGCGGGTTCTGCGGCGTGTGGAACAGCCACAGGCGCTGGCCCTGGCCCGTGCCGACGCGCCAGTAGTCCCTGAGGCCCGTGCCCCAGTTGTCGTCGTTCTCCCACCAGGCCGGGGTGATCCGCTCCGGCCCCTCGGCCTCCACGGTGGTCAGCGAGCGGCCCCGCCAGCGGAACCGGGAAGGGGGCTCGAAGCCGGCGCTGCCGGAAATGTCGATCGGCTCGGGCGGGAACAGCCGGATGGGGCGCGGGCGCTGGTGGGGCCAGGAGGAAACCGGATTGCTGTAGGCGGCCGGCACCAGGCGGAAGCTGCGCTCGGGAATATGGCTGTCGACCGGCTGGAAGCGCAGGATGTTCTCCAGCCCCACCCGGTTGCCGAGCTGGGTGATCAGGTCGTCGATACCGTCCTTTTCCACCCCGCCTTTTTCCCAGCCGTTCCGTTCCCACCCGCTTGCCGGGCTGAGCTGGCGCATGCCGAGGTCTTCGGTCCGGGTGGCTTCCAGGCGCATCATGTCGATGCCGTAGCCGGCATCAACCGAAGCGGCGCCGCGCTCGAACAGGGCCAGGATGCGCTCCGCATCGCGCATCGGTCGGGCAAGCTTCAGCTCCACCGCCTGGCTTTCCTGGTCCACCCGGCGGAAGGTCAGCCGCAGCATGCACGCGCCTTTTTGCGCGGCGTCCAGCTCGGCGCACAGATGCTCGATCAGGCGCCGGGCGCCCGCCATCACATCGTCCAGAAGCCCGATCGGATCCGGCAGGGTCAGGCGCACGGCAAAGCTCGGCGTGTCCTTGAGCGGCGAGATCTGTTCCGGAAGGCTGCCGAGCGCCTGGTCGAGCCGGCGCAGCACGTCCGGCTCGTAGCGCCGGGCGACGGTCGCCCGGGGCAGGTTGTAAAGATCGCAAACGGTAACGATGCCGAGCCGCTCCAGGCTGGTGCAGGTCTGGTCGGGCAGGCGCAGGGCGGCAAGCGGCAGGGGGGTGATCCGGGCCAGGTTCTCGCCCGGGCCGGCGATGCCTTCGGCAAAATGGGAGAGTGCCCAGGCCGTGCCCGGCGTGCCTGCAAGGCCGAGACGGGCGGAAAGTCCCGCCCGGGCAAGCCGCGCGCGCATATCCTCCAGAAGCGGTTCCTCGCCGCCCAGAAGATGGGCCGAGCCGGTAATGTCGAGATAAAGGCCGTCCCGCCCGTCCAGTCCCACCCAGGGGCAATAGCGCGTCGCCCATCTGGCCAGCAGGCGCAGGAACTGCTGGTCGGCTTCCGGGTTCGCCGGCCGGGTCAGCAGCCCGGGGCAGAAGCTGCGGGCATGAACCAGCGACATGCCGCGCTGCAGGCCGAAGCTTTCCGCGTGCGGGCACAGGTCGTGGATCCGCTCCGAATTCCGGTCGAACAGGGTCAGCGCAAAGGGCGCGTCCACGGGATTGGCGCGCAGGGACCGCTCAGCCGCCAGCCTCGGAAACCACAATGACACGATGCGCCGCTGCATCCCAATGCACCACCCATTCCGACAATGTTCCTATTTTGTTCTTTATAAGAGACCACCGCCAGCGAGTCGAGTCGTGGTCATTTTGAGGAGGGCGGTTTTGACGAGGGGGGCCATCGCCGTCCGGGCCGGACGCAACGCCCGTGCAGCGCCAGCGGGTTTCCGCCGCATTGCTTCCCGTTCCTTCCGGAATGATGATCAGGGCCCTCGTGTGCCCGGCTTCCGCCGCCAGCTGCAGGCGCCGGCCCTCCGTCAGGCCGATGGAACCGGTCAGTTCGCCCACCACCATGCCTGCGGCCCTGGAGCGCAGGGCCGTCTCCATGCTGGCCAGCACGTCCAGCTGGCTGTCCGCCCGGGTCACCAGCAGCTTGCCCGGATCGCAATAGGGGGTCAGCCCTTCCGGGTTGATCACCGGCCGCCAGCGCTCCGACACCCACACGACCATCCCCTCCGCCTGCCCGGCAGCAATCGCGGCAAACACCAGCGCCCCTTCGCCGCAGACTTCATGGGCGCGGTTTTGCCTGAGCGGATAGACGGATGAAAACTTCACGGACATGAGGCGCAAGAGTGAGACGGAACACCAGCTACGCTCCGACCCTAACCGATGGTTCCTGAGAGAGGAACCGGCTTTTGCCTGCTCGTGTCCGCAAGGAGAAAAGGAACGGGCAGAAGAGGCCGCGTGTTCCTGCAACCTCCGGCAAAGAGCGATTGCGGGAGCAAGTCCGGATTGCTATACGGCCCGGCGGGGCAATCGGGGGCAATTGATGACAAGCAGCATTCTGGAAAACCGGCGGATCAGGACGATTTCCATCGTTGGCAACGGGCCTGTCTCGCAGGCCGATGCGGCGCATATCGACAAGGCTGATCTCGTGCTGCGTTTCAACGGAGCATCTTCCTGCGGAGCCGCCGGCCAGAGGATCGATGTTCTGATGCTCAACCGGGCACGGGTCTATATGAGCAAGAGGATCAATCCCGTGGCCCTGCACCGTGCGTCCGAGGTCTGGGTGAACGACATCCGGGAAAACGGTCAGGTGGACTGGCTGTTCGAAAGGGAATGCAAGCCGTACTATCTGGGCTTCGGTCCTGTCACCAAAGCGCGCGAGCACCTCAAGAAGTTCGATGCATTCGCTACCAGCAAACCGACGTCGGGCGCTTCCATCATCGCCGAGTTTCTGGACAGGTTTCCATGCGCGGAGATCCATTTGTTCGGCTTCACCCATCAGGGCGCCCAGTCCACCCATGACTGGGATGCGGAACGGCATTGGATCGAACAGCTTTGCGGCGAAGGGCGGATTGCAAAACACCTGACCCCGGGGCCCCGTGCGAAAAGGAGCCTGAAGGGCAAGCTGGAATACGCGCTCCGTTTTCTGGAAAAACGAACCAAACACTATCTGTTCAACAAGATCCTGCATTCCTCCGGAAGCACGAAACGCAGGATCTACGGCAAGTGATCACACGAGCCAGCGCCTAGAGCATTTCTCGACGATCATTTGACCGCGGCGATTTTGCCCTCTGGCTAGGCGATTTGCCCGCCGTGGTGTGCCCCACCACAACGGCGAACCAACGACGCCAGAGGGCAAAATTGCCCGGCCCATTTCACCTTTGTTTTTCAATGCCTCGTGCCTTTCCAGGGTGAGGCAATCCGGTCCATCGGCGTCGTTCCGCCGCTTGCCCGATGCACCGCATCGCGCTGCGCGACGCGCCTAGCCGAGCGAGCCGCATTGTCTCATGAAATGATCCAATATTGTCGAGAAATGCTCTAGATCATTCTTCCGGACGCAGAATGCTGTGAATCTGCGCAAGGTCCGGCCCTCGGGCCATACCCCCCGCTGTTCGGTGACTGGCCAGTTTTGAGTTTCATATGAGCCGGCTAATCCGTGATACGCCGGCTCATCTCCCGGCCGGGCGGAAAACCGGCGGACCTTCTCATTTTTCCGGCAAGCCCGTGCAAATGATTTGTCCGGATAATTCAACATGCTATGCTGCAAAAACACCCGGCGTCGTCTGCGGGGAGGGGGTAATTGCATATTTTCGTGCCTTTCCTCTTGCAGAGCGGGTGGGGCGTCTTTTAATGTTCATATGAACGTCATACAACGTTCATATGAAAACAATACGAAACGCAGGCGTTATCCTTCCGGTGCTGGCAAAGCCATTTCGGCATCGTGAAAATGACCAACTGCTGACCGGGGCGCAAAAGCCCTGCTAGATGGGAGCACGACTATGGCTTATCGTAAGACTGTTGCCAGCCTTGTGGCTGCAACTGCCCTTTTGGGCACATCCTCCGCATCCTATGCGGCGACCGAAATCACCTGGTGGCATGCCATGGGAGGCAAGCTGGGCGAAGTCGTCATCGAAATTTCGAACGGCTATAACGAACATCAGGACGCTTGCCAGATTACGCCTGTGTTCAAGGGCACTTACGAAGAGGCCCTGACCGCCGGCATCGCGGCTTTCCGCGCCGGTGAACAGCCCAACATCCTTCAGGTATTCGACGCGGGCGCAGCGACCATCATCGGTGCCACGGGCGCCGTGATCCCGGCGCAGGATATCCTGGAAGGTGCCGGCGTTGAGTTCAATATCGAAGACTATATCGACGGGGTGCGCTACTTCTACGCCGATTCCGACGGCAAGATGATCGGCATGCCGTTCAACTCCTCCACCCCGATCCTCTACACCAACGAGGAAGCCCTGCAGAAGGCCGGTGTCGAAGCTCCCAAGACCTGGGAAGAGTTCGAGGAAATCGCACCGAAACTGAAGGAAGCCGGCTACGTGCCGCTTGCTCAGTCTCACCTGCCGTGGATCTTCACCGAGAACTTCAAGTCCCGTCATAACCTGCAGTTCGCCACCAACAACAACGGTTACGACGGCGCGGAAGGCACTCAGCTGGTATTCGGCGACCCGATCAAGGACCATTTCAAGGCCGTCAAGGGCTGGCTGGATGAGGGACTGTTCGGCTACTACGGCACCGGCTGGGGCGACAACCAGACCCCGTTCAACGAAGGCAAGATTGCCATGTGGCTCGGGTCTTCCGGCTCCTTCGGCGGCATCGCCGACACTGTCGAATTCCCGTTCTCGGCAACTTACCTGCCTTACTGGGAATCCATTGACGGCGCCGGCACGGCCACGTTCATCGGCGGCGCCGCACTGTTCGCAATGTCCGGCCAGCCGGATGAGGAAAACAAGTGCGTCGGTTCCTTCTTTGAATATCTGACCTCTCCGGAAGTCCAGTACATGTGGCACAAGGAGACCGGTTACGTGCCGATCACCAATGCCGCCTATGAACTGGCCAAGAAGGACGGTCACTACGACCGTACGCCGGCCGCCGAAATCGGCATCAAGCAGCTTACCCTGCCGGGCGGCGAGTGGACCAAGGGCTACCGGATGGGTTTCTACGTCCAGATCCGCGACATCATGAACCGCGAATTCGGGAAGATCTTTTCCGGCGAGACCTCGGTTGACGATGCTTTCGCGACCATCGAGGCAGATGGCAACCAGCTTCTGGAGCGTTTCGCGAAAACCACCGGCAACTGAGCTGGCTTATCCTCATGGGGGCGCACTGCGCCCCCATTCCTTAAGACGCGAGCGGGTTGGACGGTGACCAAGGCGGCCTGCTCTCCCGGTCCGGTGGCGTAATGAAAAAAGTGCAGTTTCAGTCCCGGTGGATGCCGTATCTGCTGCTTCTACCGCAGCTTTCCATCGTGACGATTTTCTTCCTGTGGCCTGCGGCGGAAGCGGTCCGGTCGTCTTTCTATCTGGAAGACCCCTTCGGCTTCAGCTCGACTTTCGTCGGCTTCGACAATTTCATCGATACGCTGACATCCACCGACTATGGCCGGGTGGCGCGGTTCACCGCCCTCTTCACCTTCTTCGTCACCTTTCTGTCGCTCGGCATCGCGCTGCTGCTGGCGGTGAAGGCCGACAAGGTGCTCAGGGGCGCGTCGACCTACAAGACCCTGCTCATGTGGGTCTACGCCGTGGCGCCGCCCGTTGCCGGCCTGATCGGTGTTCTGCTCTTCGATCAGCATGTCGGTCCGATGGTCGACTTCTTCGCCATGTTCGGCTGGCCAATGCAGATCGGCGTGGACGCATTCGACACCAGTTTCGCCATGATCGTGACCGCCGTCTGGAAGCAGATACCGGTCAATTTCATCTTCTTCCTCTCTGGGCTTCAGGGCATTTCCAAGTCGGTTCAGGAAGCCGCCAGCATCGACTGCCGCTCGGGCTTCCGCCGGTTCTGGACGGTCACCTTCCCGCTGCTGGCGCCGACCGGCTTCTTCCTGCTGATCATCAACATCACCTACGCCTTCTTCGACACGTTCGGCATCATCGACGTGATCGTGAAGAACGAGCCGGGGAACAACCCGGTGACACTCGTCTACAAGGTCTATCTGGACGGCTTCCGCGGTAACGACCTCGGCGGTTCCTCCGCCCAGTCCGTTATTCTGATGGCGATGGTGTTCGTCCTGACAATTATCCAGTTCCGCCTGATCGAGCGGCGCGTGCACTACACGTAAGGGGACGGCGATGAAGAAAGTCCATATAACCGACCATGTGATCCTGCTTCTCGGGGTCTTCTTCATGGTAACGCCCGTCGTGCTTGCCTTCCTGACCAGCACGCATGACGCGATCACCATCTACAAGAACGGCATCCAGTTCGTGCCGGGCGACAAGTTCCTGGAGAACTACGAAACCGTCCTGTTCCAGGCAGGCGGTTTCACCAAGAAGGTCAATGGCCTGGTGATGCTGAAGAACTCGATGATCCTTGGCCTGGGCTTTGCGATCGGCAAGATCGTCATTTCCATGCTGGCGGCCTATGCGATCGTCTATTTCCGCTTTCCGATGGCCTCCTTGTGTTTCTGGCTGATTTTCTCCACGCTTTTGCTGCCGCTCGAGGTGCAGATCCTGCCGTCCTACGAAATCGTCCAGTCGCTCGGCATGGTGAACACCTATTCCGGGCTCATCGTCCCGCTGATCGCCTCGGCCACCGGCACGTTCTTCTTCCGGCAGTTCTTCATGTCCGTGCCGGACGAACTTCTGGAGGCGGCGCGGATCGACGGGGCCGGCCCCTGGAAATTCTTCAAGGATATCCTGCTGCCGCTGTCGAAGACGATGATCGCGGCGATCTTCATCATCATGTTCGTCTACGGTTGGAACCAGTATCTCTGGCCGACCCTGATCACCACCGACGAATCCCTGTTCACCCTGGTGCGCGGCATCAAGCAGATCCTGCAGGTCTGGGTCGGTGCGCAGATTCCGGCTTTCAACCAGGCAATGGCGCTGACAATCCTGGCGATCATTCCGCCGGTGCTCGTCGTGGTGATCTTCCAAAGCTGGTTTGTCAAAGGGCTCGTCGAGAGCGACAAGTGAGGACTTTAAATGGCAACGATTAGTCTCGACACGGTCCGGAAGGTCTATGCGGGAAATGTGGAAGCGGTCAAAGGCGTTTCCATCGATATTGCGGACGGTGAGCTCATCGTGCTTGTGGGGCCGTCCGGCTGCGGCAAGTCGACATTGCTGCGGATGATTGCTGGCCTTGAAGACATCACCACCGGCGAGATCAGGATCCGCGACCGTGTGGTCAACAGGATCGACCCCGCGGACCGGGACATCGCCATGGTGTTCCAGAACTATGCGCTCTATCCGCATATGACGGTCTACAACAACCTGGCATACGGGCTCAAAAACCGGGGCATGGACAAGCAGGAGATCGACCGCCGCGTGAAGGAAGCCGCGCGCATCCTGGAAATCGGCGATTACCTCGACCGCAGGCCCCGCGCGCTTTCCGGCGGCCAGCGCCAGCGCGTCGCCATGGGCCGCGCCATTGTGCGCGAGCCGGCCGCCTTCCTGTTCGACGAACCGCTGTCAAATCTCGACGCCAAGCTGCGCGTCCAGATGCGCGTTGAAATCAAGCGCCTGCAGCGCGCCTTGGGCACCACCAGCGTCTACGTCACCCACGACCAGCTGGAGGCCATGACCCTGGCCGACCGGCTCGTTGTTCTGAACGGCGGAAACATCGAGCAGATCGGCGCGCCGATCGACGTCTATGACAACCCATCCTCCACCTTCGTGGCAAGCTTCATCGGCTCTCCGGCCATGAACCTCCTGGACGTCAAGTCGAACGGCAGAGGCCTGGCCCTGGCGAGCGGCAACGGTCTTTCCGGCGCCAACGCCAAGGGCAAGGACAGCTACGTCCTCGGCGTTCGCCCGGAGCACCTGGAAGTGGTCGATGGCCCGGCATCGGGCGACGGCGTCGCCCTGGAGGTCACCGTCGACGTTCTGGAGCCGGTCGGGGCGGAAACCTACATCTATGCGAGTTTTGATGAGGGCGGACCGGAAATCGTCGTGCGGGTCTCCAGCCACGCCGTCCACCATGTCGGCGAAAGACTCCACCTGAGAGCCGCCCCGGACTATGTCCATTTCTTCGACCCCGACACGGGAAAACGGGTCGACTGATATCCGGGCAGGGCCGGCGCCAGACGAGCCGGCCCCATCCGGATGCTCTGCCTCCAACAAGGCAAGCTGCTCCCCCTGCCGCCTAGGGTATGGCCCCATAAAATTGAATGCACTGGTCTCTCTGGAGCGGACCGTATCCAAGGCGCGAAGGCGCAGGAAACCCGGCCGGTTTTCAAGTCTTTGCAACGGAGGAGACGGTCCGCTCCAGAGTGATCCGACGGACGCCAAAACGGCTTCGAGCAGCAGCGTCAAAGCCCTTGGCCGATGCACAAGCATCGACCTGCGGTCTCTTCCTCCCTGCTCATTGCCGTTTTGACGCCAGTGCGTTCAATTTTATGGGGCCATACCCTAGATGACATCTCCTGACACGCTGTGTCAGGAGCGACGACCGCTGGGGCTAGGATGTTCCCGGTCCCTCTGGCACATCAGCCGCAGAACAATTTGCGGATAGAGATTTGCCGATGGAGCCTTTCAAGAACAATTTGTCGCCGGACCTGGTGATCTGTCTTGCGGATCATCTTTCCAGGCATGTCGAGCCCTTCGACAAGGCCTCCTACAAGACTGAGATCCTGGCGCAGCTGGACCATCTGGAACTCAAGGAGCGCGCGAGGCTGATTGCGGATGTGACGGCAAGGCATCTGCCGGGGGACCTTGGCGAGCGCTTTGCCGTCCTGGAAGCCATTCTCCATCCGATGACGGAGGTCGGCTTCGACCGTGGGAGCGACGGCAAGGGCATTCGCGGCTGGGGCATGATGCCGCTCGGCATGATCGTTGCCGATTGCGGTCTGGACGACTTCGAAAGCTCCTTCGCGCTCCTGAAGGAAATGACCAAGCGGGCGACGGCGGAATTCGATGTCCGCCCGTTCCTGGCCCGGGATCAAGAGCGTGCCCTTGCGATCATGGCGCCATGGGTAAACGACCCAAGCGTCCATGTCCGCCGCCTGGTTTCGGAGGGTACGCGGCCGCGCCTGCCCTGGGGCATGCGGCTGAAGCGGTTGATCGAGGACCCGGCGCCCACGCTGCCGCTTCTGGAAGCGCTGAAGGACGATCCGGAAGACTATGTGCGGCGGTCCGTCGCCAATCACCTCAATGATATTGCCAAGGACCATCCGGACCTTGTGGCGGAGATCGCCGCCCGCTGGCTGAAGGGTGCCGACGCCAATCGCGAAAAGCTCGTCCGCCATGCCTGCCGGTCTCTCGTCAAGCATGGCCATGAAGGCACGCTGAAGGCTCTCGGTCTCAATCCTCCGAAGATCGCCGTTCTGGGGCCGGCGGTCGATGTGACGGAGATCCGCTATGGGGATGCCGTCGCCTTCAAGGTGGATCTCACCTCGACCTGCGTGGCGCCGCAGGACCTCGTGCTCGACTACCTCATTCATTTCAGGAAGGCCAACGGCTCCATGGCGCCGAAGGTTTTCAAATGGAAAAAGCTGCGGCTTGCCCCCGGCGAAACGATCTCGCTTTCCCGCGAGCATACCATCCGCCCGATCACGACACGCGTCTACTACGGCGGCACGCAGGCGGTCAGCCTGCGCATCAACGGTCAGGACTACGGCTATTCGGAGTTCCAACTGCGCATGCCGATGGGGTAGTTGTGCGCTGAAGTGTCTGACAACAGGTTTGGCTGGCCCCGGTTGGGCCATCGCACCCGAAATGGTTTGCGGCCGCGGCCTATTGCGGACCGAGCTGATATCGCTTCAACCGCAACATGCCGGCGATTCCGAGGGCCGGGCCGATCGCCATGATCGTGAAGACGCCCGGCCAGCCGACGAAATCGGCCGCGAGAGGCGTCAGTTGCACCGTGAAGAAGGTAAGGGCGAAGCCGAGCGCGGTCTGAAGGCTCATCAGGCTGCCCGCCTGGTCGGGCGGTGCGAAATCGGCGACAAGCGCGGAAAACTGTGCGGAATCCGGCAGGATCGCGGCGCCCCAGATCAGCACGCACAAGATGGTCAGCCAGACGGGGCCGCCGAAGGTCAGCGCCGAGGCGACAGCCGCGCTGGCGCTGACTGCCATGGCCGCAATGGCGATGTTCGCCTTGCCCACCCTGTCGGCCAGAACGCCGGCCGCGATGCACGCGGCACCCCCTGCCGCTATGGCCAGAAACGCTATGAGCCGGGACAGCGATATGGCGGCATCGGACGGCATCTGCGCGGAAAACGAGGCGGCCAGCGCGATGCCGATCCAGGCCCACATGGCGTAGAGTTCCCACATATGACCGAGATAGCCGGCATAGGCATAGCGGATCTTCGGGTTGGTCCAGGCGGTCAGGATCGCGCCGATCCGCATCCGCGGGGCCTTGGCGTGAAACGGTCCGAGAGTGGTGAAAAGGCACAGGACGCCGCCCGCGGCGGCCGCGAGCGAAGCAACGCTCAGGCTCCAGCGCCAGTCCGAACCGCCCAGCAGGGCGAGGAGATGGGGCGCGGCGGAACCGAATGTCAACGCGCCGACAAGCGTCCCGACAAGGAAGCCGCGGTCTTTCTGCCCCCAGCCGACGACGATTTTCATGCCGACCGGATAGACGCCGGCCAGAAGGGCGCCGGTGGCAAAGCGCGCGATGATCGACAGGGCGCCTCCCGGCTCGACGACCAGCAGGCCGGCATTGAAAAGCGCGGCGACGATCGCGCAAGCGGCAAACAGCCGCCGCGGATCGATCCGGTCCGCCAGCCCCAGGATCGCGGAGAGAACGGCCCCGGCGACGAAGCCGATCTGGACGGCGCTGGAAAGAGCGGCCTGGCTGAACGGCGAAATCTCGAACTCGCGCGTAAGATCCGGCAGGATCGCCGCGGACATGAACCAGAGGCTCATCCCGGCGATTTCGGCGAGGACCAGCAGGCACAGCGCGCGCCATTTTCCGGAAAAGTCAGACGGCAAGGCCAAGCTCCGTCCGGACCTTTTTCGGAAGCTTGCCGGCAATGATCCTGTGGGCGGCTTCGATATAGGCCTTCAGGTCGTCGCCTGAAAGCGCGTCCTGGTCTTCAACCTGCACCCATTTGGCGCGTGCGAGATAAGGCGCCGGGATCAGACCCTCCTGCTGGGTCAGCAGCGAATAGGAAATGTCAGAGCATTTGAAGCTGATCTTGGGGCCGTCGCCTTCACCCCACCCCGAACAGATCGCGAAGATCTTGCCGCCCACCTTCCACACGGATGCATTGCCCCACTGAATCACATGTGTCGTGGCAGGCAACTGCTTGCAGAAGGCGTCGAATTCGTCGCGGGTCATGTGAAAACTCTTGGCTCAAAAAGGATTGCGAAGGTGGGACCAGGAGAGTGGCGCGTCGGGCCGGATCGCGCAAGCGCCATCGCACGGGCAAGATCCGGCCCCGCTCTTTTTTGATGCGTGGCCGGATCTTGTCTTCGGAATGTGCGGTTGTGTAATGAAAGCCGGCAATCAGGCGGCGCGATCATGCCGGGTCGCAAGCTGAGCGTCTTCGGCCTGGCATACCTCTTGTTGGCACACCTCTTGGCAGTCCTTTTCGCCCGGCTTTTCACGGCCGCGCAGATTGAAGACCAGCCTCAAAAGCTTCCTGAGCCGGCGCCTGCGCAGCCGGCGGGCAAGCTCGCGGCTCTTTTGCTGCAGCAAGACGTGCTCGGGAACAGGCTCGGGCCAGAATTCCTCGTGATTCGGATAAAGCATCCTGACGGGATCGTCCCAGGCGGGCCGCCCGTCTTTCAAAAGCTTTCTTCGCAAGGGCAACGGATAAGGAACGAGCATACGGAGCTCCTCTTCAAATCTGGTTGTTTCTGGAGGGTGTATGCGGATAATCTCACGGATGAGATCTATCGGCATGTATTCTAACTGAAATCGAGATTTCAAAAATGAAACGAAACCTGGATTGGGAGGATTTGCGGCTGTTCCTTGCCGTCGCCGAGGCAGAGGGGCTGGCCGGCGCGGCCGACAAGACGGGGGTCAGCGCGGCAACGCTCGGGCGGCGCGTCTCCTCCCTGGAAAGAAGCCTCAACGTGCGTCTGGTGGAACGCGAGGCCCGCGGCTACCGCCTGACGGCGGCCGGACGGGACCTGGTCCGGCATCTGGAGGGCATGGACCAGGCCGCAAAGGCCATCGCGGACTGGCGGGAGGGCCGCCCGGTGCGCCGCCGGATCCGCATTTCAGCCGGGGAATGGACAACGCGGCTCCTGATCGACAACATCAGCGGCTTCTGGACCCCGGATTCCGACTGGGAGCCGGAGTTTCTTGCCGATCTGCGCCACCGGGACGTCGCCAGGCGCCAGATCGACATCGGTGTGCGCAACAGCCGGCCCAAACAGGCCTGGCTGGCCGGCCAGAAGGTCGGGACGGTCCAGTATGCCGCCTACCAGGCAAGAGATGTTCCGGCCGGCACGGAACTCGGCTGGATCGGCCTGGTCGAAGACGACGCCCATTCGCTGACCGGCCTCTGGCTGAAGGAAAACCACGGCGACGAGGCGGTGATCACCTTGAACAAGACTTCCCTGTCCCTTTCCCTGGTACGCCAGGGGCAGGTTCGCATGCTGCTGCCGCTTTTTGTCGGCGATGCCTGTCAGGACCTGGTGCGCATAACCGCGCCCATCGACAGCCTGCAAACCGAGAGGTGGCTGGTCATGCATCAGGACGAGCGACACGAGCCGGCGGTCCGCCACGCGGTTTCGGCACTCGCCAAGATGTTGAAACAAAATCCGCTTCTATCTTCTGGTGTGTGAAGAGTTCGCGCTGGCGATGATTTTGACAGGCAGAATAAAGCGTGCGGAAAAGGAAAAAACTCTTGTCCTTGAATCAATTTTAACGAAGCGCCATATTTAATCATGAAAGGGGCCGTAGGTCCCAGTCCGGATGCCTAAGGAGAAAGGGTCCGGGCGCAAGGTCGCTTCAACAAGGACTTTGAGGATGTCACGCATGTCAGCGTTTTCCAGCCCGTTTATGCTCGGGTTCGACGATATCGAACGTGTGCTTGATCGCGTTTCCAAGGCTGCCAATGACGGGTATCCGCCCTATAACATAGAAAGGCTGCCGAGAACGGAAGGCCAGGGCGATATTATCCGGATCACATTGGCTGTCGCCGGGTTTACCAGGGATCAGCTCGATGTCTCCGTGGAGGAGAGCCAGTTGGTGATCCGCGGTCGGCAGGTGGATGACAAATCCCGGCAGTATCTGCATCGGGGCATTGCGGCCCGGCAGTTCCAGCGGGCCTTTGTCTTGGCCGAGGGGATCGAAATCCTCGGAGCCGACCTCAAGGATGGATTGCTGTCCATCGACCTGGCACGTCCTGAACCGGAACGTGTCATAAGAAAAATAGAAATCTCCAGCGGCGAATAGACCCTCGTTGGCTAGCATGTGGAGAAAGACTGATGCACGATACCAAGACCCCGGAATGGACGGACCGCACACGTTTGTCCGAATTCATGTCCGTTGACGAGCTGAGCGAGCTCGGCACGGGCGATATTGCCTACATCAAACAGATCAAGGCGCGCGACCTGAAGGAAATGTTCCCGGATGTGCCGCCCTTGCATGACAACATGACGCTTTACGCGCTGCTGAACGCGGACGGTACGCCGATCCTGCTGGCAGACAGCCGTGAAGCTGCAATTGCCAATGCCTTCGAGGCAGACCTGGAAATGGCATCGCTGCACTGATCAGTAACGCATGCCGGCCTCCAGGCCCTGATAGATCGTGGCCCGCCGAGCTCTGCTCCGCGGGCCACATCTGTTTTTAACGTCAGCAGGGCGCTACCGCGCGGCGAGACGGCGTCGGTGCCGACCTTCCTTCGAACCGGATCAGTGCGCCAGCAGCATGGCGACCCGCTCGGGGATCTGCTCCCGCATGCGATCGCTGGACCAGCCCGCACGGCCGCGAAACATGTAGCCCTGCCGGAGATCGAAGAGCAGGGCGGCCCGTTCCCGCGAGGGGAACGTCGGCGGCAAGGTGCCCTTTTCGATTTCGCGGTCGAAACGAGCGGCCAGTCTCTTCTCCGCCTCGGCGATGACAGCTTCCACGCGTTCCGCGACCCCTTCGACCTGGCCAACGGACGCCACGACGCTTGATGCGATGAAGCAGCCCTTTGCGCCGCTTTCGTGCTCTGTCGCGGAGCGAATAACCTCCGACAGGAAGGCGTGAAGCGCCTTTTCGATGTCTTCTTCGCTTTCCAGGGCGACCAGCGGCGCGCAGGCATCCGCCTCGCAATAATGGTCGATCGTTTTCAGATAGAGGTCGTGCTTGTCGCCGAAGGCGGCATAGAGACTTGGGCCAGTGATCCCCATGGCGCTGGTCAGGTCGCGCATGGATGCGCCGTCATACCCCTTCACCCAGAAGACCGACATCGCCTGCAACAGAGCCTCGTCGTAATCGAAATTCCGGGGCCGGCCTAATTTTTTTGTAACGCTCAATATATATCTCTTGACGCTCTTGGGTTTTTCTCTTTATGTAACGATTATTATATAAGGAATCGCACCAGATGACTAGCAAAAAACTCGCCGCCGGATCGGTGTTTCCGGCGATCAGTCTTCCTGTGCTTGGCGGAGGCCGGCGCGACATATCCCGGCCCCGTGACGGGCTCGACTGGATGCTCGTGGTTGTCTATCGCGGCAAGCACTGTCCGCTCTGCACGACATACCTGCGCGAGCTCAATGCGGCCCTGGCGGATCTGAACGCTCTCGGCGTCGATGTGATCGCCGTATCCGCCGACAGCGAAGCCCGCGCCGCCGCCCAGATGGAAGAGGTATCGCCGAGGTTCGACGTGGCCTGCGGCCTGACGATCCCGCAGATGCAGGAACTGGGCCTCTACATTTCCGACCCGCGCAACGGCATGGACGTTGACGCCCCCTTCGCGGAACCGGGCCTGTTTGTCATCGATGAAACCGGCGCGCTGCAAATCGTCGACATCTCGAACGTCCCGTTTTCACGGCCCAGCCTGGAGTGGATTGCCAAGGGCATCGGCTTCCGGCGCGGGCCGATGAAAGACGCCCCGATCAACGGCACCTATGCCAGAACCCAGAGGAGATAACATGAGCGAAAGAACAGAAGCCGCGCTGCGCGACAGGATCGGCGAATTGATGAAAGCCGGCGTCAGCGCCGACATGGAGAAGCTGGACAGCATCTACCACGACGACATCGTGGTGATGGACCTGAGCATCGACGGACGGTTGATGACTTTGAAAAAGAAGGACTTCATGGCCATGCTGGAGCAAACCTTCCAGGGCAAAAATCCGGACGATCACATGTGGGCCAAGATCCACAGTGTCACCGTTTCCGGCGACCGTGGGCATGTTCTGATTTCGCGGAAGATCCCGGTTGGCGGTCCGAACATGATGATCGACCTGAGCATCGACTTCGTTTTCGAGGACGGGCGCTGGCAGGTCACCCGCGAAGTGAACTTCAGCCGCCCGGACGCGCAAGCCGCTTGACCGGCCGAACGGGGCGGCGCGCTTTTGTTCCGCCCTCGCATTTGATGCCGCGGCCGCCTTTAGGTCACGACGCAGCATCGGTCCGTTCGGGCTCCGAGATGAGCCCGACCGCAGAACCCACAACGTGGATCCGCGGCAAGACGCTCAAACACAGTGGGTGGGGCCATACCTTACGTCGAGAACTTCACGCGCACGCCGCGCTGCCGAAAATAGGCCTGCATCATCTTGCGTCCGGACCGGTTGTTCTGGGCCAGCCTGGCCGGATCGAAAACCGCTTCTTTGGCACCCTCCCGGGCCATTGCCTGCTTGAGGGTCGCGATATGTTCATCGATGTCGGTATTGTCCGATTGGAGCGATGCATAAATGTTGTCGATTGCTTCGGTCACGGTCGGCACGCTCACGCTTTGTACTCCTTCGCCTGTCAGACGAACCGGATACCACAAATCGGCGGATGGACCTATATCAGGGCCGCAAGGTCCCGATCGTCGTCGCTCTGCCTTCAGTCGCGCATGGCCGCCTTCGTTCGCTGGTTTCTGTCTAATCGGCAAAGCAGCCATACGATGCAATCAGATTGAAGAGCTGGAACGGGCGGAGAGCGGTCTTCCGCTGCGGGCACGAATTGAACGGTTGATTTTCCGGAGGCCGACGTACTGATCCTACGAGTCAACCGGAACTTTATGCCATTTCCGGCTAATAGGGCGGCCAGCATTCGGCTGTGATTGCGCAGGCAATTGCACCTCGGTTCCTATCAGGTCCTTTCGGCACCCAAAATAAAATTAAAAATTACTATCAATTATTGCCAATTTAACGTAACGTTATCCAGTCAAAAAATGTAAGTCGTAAATAGATTTACATTCCTCTCATAGAGATATCGGACTATTCAGTGATGGATAATCCTATCTTTATTTACATCATTCGAAAGAATCAGAAGCCAATTGGAGTTAACTCCATGAAACCCTTATTATTAATCACCGGCGTGCTAATACTTGGTGGAGTCACAATAGGCGCCGCGGAAGACAACAGCGAACTCCTGCAGCCATCCTATGTCGGTGGAACTACCGGAGAAGAAGAATACGACACATTCGCATTCAGATCGGGGATTGCATCAGATCTTGATATAAGGTTCGAAAGCGACTGCCCGGGAAAAACCTGCGAGGACATCGTCACAAACGCTGTAAGGCAGGGAGAATACATAGGGGAGGTGTCGGAGAACGACGAGAAGGACACATTCGGCTTTTTAAACTAGGCCCAGTTCCAAATACCGACTCTTGTGTGAAACAATACACGTACGTTGACGCGCAAAACGTTGACCCGTGGTGTTGCACATGAAGAGGGCGTCGCGGGGTGGGACCACACACCCACGACGTTTGGCGACAGGCGGGCTGTCCGTTTAACAGCCTTTTCGGATGGCTCGTCTGACGTTATCTGTTAGCATAGTCCCAGATCCCAAGAGCTGGTTCACCCTCACGGCTACCCCTCTCGACTTTGAAAGCCGCGAACGCCCGGGTTTGCGTCTTGGTCGGACCAAATTGCACCTGCCACCAATCGTCCGCTTTTCACTGCGCATCGCAGCAATTTGACCTTCGGTCGAATGACCAGTTGGGGCCGAGAAGCGACGTCAGCGAAGTCGATCGGATACGGGAGGTCTGCCGCGCCGCCGCATGGCTACTCCGAGCCCGAAGTTGACATTTGTATTGGTGTTGCGATAGGCCGAAAACTACAGAGGAGCCTAGTTTGTTGTTACGCCCAGCACGTCTTCAATCATTTTGGTGGGGCACCGCCAATTGACCATGGTCTGCGCGGCCTTCTGAACTGGCATCGTCCGTAAGGTATCCACTGAGACGACGTTCTGCTCAAACCGAACGAGTCCGGCGACATTGGATGCTGGCAGTTCCCACAACATGTAGCCACAAATCAAGTTGTCCGGTACCTCAGCCCGCCCTGAGAAATCGACCGCAGCCAGTAGGTGTTCTTCTTGGTAATACGTCAGGCCATGTGCGGAATATCGTTGTGTTTTTCCAGCGATGTCAATTATTTCTTGGCGGGCCTGTCGCCAGGAAGTCACCGATGAAATGTTTGCCATTCTATCCGACATAAAGGCCCGTTCCGTCTCAAAATCCTCTTTTACAAGTTGATCAAAAAAAGCCTCGGAAACACGTGCGACCAATTGCGTTGTCTGGTCGCTCGGCTGAATTTGTGCGAGTGCAGTCGTAGCCAACGAGAGTAACCATAGTATGACGAAGAGTATTCTAAGCACGTCTTGAGCTCCATTTGAGGGCAACGAATTTCGACACCCTAAACGGTCAAGTTGTAACTTGGAAGAGTTGCGCATGTTTCAAATCGCGGGCGTCTAATAAACGGCGGCAAGGTCTGCATTGCCGGCATCTGGCGGCCAACCGTCTTCGCAGATGCAATGAATGACGGCTTCGGCGTACTGCGCCGCAGCAGCGTATCAGCGAGTGAATGACCGGTTAGGGCCGAAATCCACGTCGAACCCGATCAATGTAAATGTCGGCTTCGGTAGCTGCGCAGGCCCTCCCGGCCCAAACACGTCATTAGCCAATCGCCCGCGCGCTCAGCCCGTAAAGCTACCCCTGTCGCCGCCATCCCCCGGCGACCTTCTCCGAAAACCCTCTAACCCGCCCGAACCGGTTCCCGCGCCTGCGAAGACGTCCTTGCGTGTGTCTCCGTGCCCCCGCGCGAAGCGGAGCCGGGATGATCGGGCGATCCCCCCGAAGACGTCCTGGGCGGTTTGCGCCAGGGCTGGCTCTTGTACCAGCCGGCTATGTAGGCGACCGCGATCAGTGCCAGGAAACCGCCGAGGTTGGACAGGATTTGCGGGATCCATTCGCCGCGCCCCCACACCATGTCGCGCAGCAGGCCGGCCGCCTGGGCGATCACGAGGCTGGCCATGAAGACGGGAAGCGACTGCTGGCCGACCTTCTGCACCACCCGCACGAACCGGCCCCACAGGGCGCCGTGCCCCAGAAGGTGCTTGCCGTGTTCGCCCGCCGCGATCCAGGCAAGATAGGCGAGCGCGAGGAAGTGGATGTGGCGGAAGAGGCCGAATTCCGTCTTGATCCAGAGCGGCCGGATCGCGTCACGGATGGCCTGGACCCACTCGACATTCGTGTGGACGCGGAAATAGGCGAAGGGCACCGTGACCAGCACGATGAAGGCGCACAGCGCCACCAGCTTCCTGTTGACCGGGGGCGCGGGGATCCAGCCGCGCATGAAGGCAAAGCCGGTGAAGAACAGCATTTGCCAGGCAAAGGGATTGAAGAACCATTCCCGGTCCGACCAGGGCTCGGCCGGCAGGCTGAGCAGATCGAACTGGGCAGCAAACCAAAGGCCGACGGACAGGGCGAGCGCCGACATGACCGAGTACCGGGCAACCAGCATCATCAGCGGGATCAGCGACAGGATCACCACATACATCGGCAGGATGTCGAAATAGTTGGGCACCCATGTCAATGTCAGGATGCCCGGCAGGGCGACTGCGGTATTGTCGTAAAGGTGCAGCAGGTTCAGCGATCCGACATAGTCCTCGGTGAGATTGCAGCACCGGTTCAGGAAGCCGCTTTCCTGCACGATGGCCAGGCCGACGGCAATCACCAGAAACTGGCCGATATGGGCCCAGTAGACCTGCCACATCCGGTGCAGGATCCGCGCCGCGCCCATGGCCCAGCCGTGAACGTCGAAGATCTTGCCGAAGGCGATCGCCGAGGCCATGCCGGAGCAGAAGACGAAGATTTCGGTGGCGTCGGAAAACCCGAACCGGGCAGGGATCCAGAGGGTCCACCAGTTCCAGGGCACATGGGCAACGTAAATGATGAACATGCCGAGGCCGCGGAAGAAGTCGAGCCGCGGATCGCGGGGACGTTTCGCTTGAGAAAGAGCGTTCACTTTAAACTCTGGTCCTGTCCGGGCAGGGGTCTCACACGCGGCCCGCAGCCCTCAGTTTATTGTTTTCCATCACCCGTTGCGCCCGAAGCATTTTATCGCAGATTTCGAGACGCTGTTCGGCAAACCGGTCAAGCGCACCACGCTTGTGCGCGCGGCTTTTAATCAGTTTCTCCGCTTCTGTCGAGAAACCTGCACGCAGGGCCGCATCGATGGTGATCCGCTCGAAGACATCGCGCTGGGCGTGCGAGCCGCCGACCAGGTGAAGATTGTCCCTGCCCGATGTCAGCAGCGAAAAGGCGGAAGCGTAGTTTCCCTTCCGGTACTGTTCCAGGCCAAGGCCGGTCGGCAGCCCGGCCTCCGTGGCAATGCGCCCGTTATCGGTCTCGCTCCGGGCGCGCGTCTTCAGGCCGTCCAGCAGCCTGTCGGCCCCCATGCGGCGGCCGCCGTTCAGGAGCGCCAGCAGATAGTGCAGGTCCGCAAAGACGTTGCAGCCGTCCTCGGCGCGCTTGTCGGAAAGAAGGGCCAGTTCGTCCCAGCGGGGGCCGACATCGACCCCCTCCAGTTCCAGGCGGACCAGCAGCGAGGCGGCATTGGAAATGTCCCGGTAGTCGTCCGTCTTGTCCTTGCGGATATCCGCGTCATAGAGCGCAAGCGCCTTGTCCGCCCGGCCCTGGTCGAGATGCATGAGCGCCAGATGCCACCAGACGTGATAGCCGAAATTGTTGCAGTGGGCCCAGCCGCCCGGATGGTTCTCCAGCCAGCGCGTGCCTTCTTCGGACCGGCCGGTCATGTCGTGGACATGGGCCACCGCATGAAGACCCCAGGCATCGTCGCCGGCAAATTCCAGGCCCCTGCGGCCCGTTGCCTCCGCCAGCCGGTAGTCTCCGGTCTCTTCCAGGGAAAACGCCCGGCAGCCGAGCAGATAGCCATAGGCGGGATGGCTTTCGCCATAAGCGGAGAACACGCGCTCGATCGACTGCCGCATGCCGATGGAATCGCCCAGGACGAAGCGGATGGCATGCACCAGCTTCATCATGAGGGCGTCCTCGGGAACCTTCACCAGCGCCGCGTCCAGAATGTCGGCGGAGCGGGTGGGAAATCCGTCCAGCCAGGCCGCCAAGGCGTTGACGACCGCGGTTTCCCGCTCCGTCAGTGGCGTGTGCCGGGCCGAAGCGCGGGCAAGCCCCAGCGCTTCACGGGCGGCGGCGCACATTTCCGCGCGGCCGAGCAGCAGGCAGAACAATCCGCGCGCCGCGTGGGCGAGCGCGAAATCCGGCGCCAGGCTCAGGCAGGTTTCCAGATGCGCCGGCGTCGATTTCCCGTGCGCGAGAAAGGCCTGCACGCTCGCGTTCCAGGCAGCAAGGGCATCCTTGTCGGAAAGGGTGAGCTCATAGCCAAATTGATCGGTGAGACGCATGACGGGCCTTTATCGTTTCTCGTGCCGGCTCCTCCGAAACGGGGGCCACGGACTATGGCGGCGGCGCGCCGGGCAGGGCGCAGCCTCCGCTAAAAATCGACAGGCGCGCCATGAACTGCAAAACACAAAAAGGTGTTGGCGATGTGTAGACGGGACAAAGCCGGTCTTGTTGTGAAATAGCGGCTGTCGATGCAAGCATGACACCGTCCGCCGTCATCGCGGCGGACCGCAGGCACGGGAGCTCGTTTCATGGCTTTGACCGTCCCCAGGTCACAAGGGGGAATCGCGGCCCTTGCAGGCAGCGCGCTGGTGCTGGTTGCGCTGGCGGCCTATGGCGCGGCCGGACCGCGGCAGGCCGCTGCGGTGCTGATCGGCGGCCTGGCGGGATTGTCGCTCTATCATGCCGCTTTCGGCTTCACGTCGGCCTGGCGGTACATCGTCACGCAAAGGCGCGGTGCCGGGCTGCGCGCTCAGTTCGTTCTCATTCTGCTGACCAGTGCCGTGTCGTTTCCGCTGATCGCCTGGGGACATGTCCTCGGCTGGCCGGCAATAGGCTACGTGTTTCCTTTCGGCATTGCCGCGGCCCTTGGCGCGTTCCTGTTCGGGGTCGGCATGCAGCTCGGCGGCGGCTGCGGCTCCGGCACGCTCTATACCGCCGGGGGCGGTTCCACCCGGATGATGATCACCCTGGCGGCCTTCATTCTCGGGTCCGTGGCGGCAACCGCGCATCTGCACCTGTGGAACCGCCTGCCGAAGCTGCCGCCGGTGTCGCTGATCGGGGAATTCGGCCCGCATGGCGCCTTCCTGCTAACCGCGCTGGTGCTTGGCGCCCTGGCCCTGGCAACGATCCGCATCGAAAGGCGGGCGCATGGCAATGTTGCCCCGCCCGCCCGCACGGTGTCGTTCATGACCGGCCCCTGGTCGCCAATGGCGGGCGCGGTGATGCTGGCGGTGGTGGGGATTGCCACCTTCGTTGTCGTCGGCAGGCCGTGGGGCATCACGTCGGCCTTTGCCCTGTGGGGCGCCAAGGTCTTTCACGTCCTCGGTGTCCCCGTCGATACCTGGCCCTACTGGACCTGGCAGCGCGGAGCCCTGGAAGGCTCCGTGTTCCGGGACACGACGTCGGTGATGGATTTCGGCATCATGCTCGGCGCGATGGGCGCGGCCGCCCTGGCGGGCCGGTTCGTTCCCATCTGGCACCTGGGCTTGCGGGACATTCTCACCGCCGTGGCCGGCGGCCTGCTGATGGGCTATGGCGCGCGCCTTGCCTACGGCTGCAACATCGGCGCCTATCTCGGCGGACTGGTGTCGGGATCCCTGCACGGCTGGCTGTGGCTCGTCTTCGGCTTTCTGGGAAGCCTTGCCGGAACGCGCCTGCGCCTCACGCTTGGGATGGACGGGCGGAACACCGGATCGTGAGCTGATTTCGGCCGCTCAGTCCGTACCCTGGACTGCCGCCGACCTTGAAACCAAACACGGGAGTTTGACCGATGCGCCTGATCGTCTCCGTCTTCTATGTGCTGACACTCTTTTCCTCCGCCTCGCTTGCCGCCGGCAGCCTGTCCGAACGGGAAGGCTGGCAGGTCATGCACACGTCTCTTGCCTACGACAGGCTGGTCGAAGAGCTGCAGGCTGCGGTCAAGGAGGAAGGCATGCTGCTGGTGTCCCAGGCGAGTGCGTCCGCGGGCGCCCGCAGCAGGGGACTGACAATTCCCGGAAACCGCATCATCGGCGTCTACCGGAACGACTATGCGGTGCGCATGCTGGAGGCTTCGGTCGCCGCCGGCATCGAGGCGCCGATCCGCTTCTATGTGACGGAAAATACCGACGGCACCGCGACGCTTTCCTGGAAGACCCCGAGCTTCGTCTTCGAACCCTACATGGAAGAAGGTGGCGTCGCCCTTGTCGAACTTGCCGAGGAGCTGGACCTCGTTTTCCGGTCGATAGCGGAAAAAGCCGTGTCCTCTGAGTAACAGCATGCAGGCATGAGCACCGCCCAAGCACTACCCGGGCAGGCAGCGCGGATTTTGGGGGTTGTTAAATCGCCTTGCCGCCCTCACATTATTTGTGTCGTCAACAACAGAAAGGAGGTGTGCTCATGTCTAGTGAGTATCGGTACGTGGTCCAGGTGTCTGGGCGAAATGGAACGGTGCTGGAGCAGCCTCTTGCGCTGAACGGTTTCGCCGGGATCTGATCCGGGCCTTGGATCACGTCGATCTCATGGGAGGGCCGCAAGTTGCGGCCCTCTTTTGATTCCCGGGGCAGGAACGCACCGGTTATCCGTCAAACGAGGCCGACCGCCTTGCGCACGTCTTCGTCCCTCAGGGAACAATCGACGCCGCGATAGGCATCGCCCGCATCGGTGCACAGCCAGCAGATGGCTTCGCCGACCCATTCCGGCGGGATGTGGACGGACGGGTCCAGCTGGCTCACCGGGTTGATGCCGGAGGACTTGATGTCGACCTGCATCTGCGTTGCGACCGTTCCCGGGCTGAGGCCCACGACGCGCAGGCCCTTGTCGCCGAATTCCTTGTCCGCGCAGCGGGTCAGCGAGAGCGCCGCCGCCTTGGACGCGCAGTAGTGGCTCCATCCTTCCAGCGCGCCGGACGCGGCGCCGGAGCTGATATTGACGATCGTGCCGGATCCCTTTTCCAGCATATGCGGGGCGGCCGCCCGGATGCCGTAGTAGACGCCCTTGGTGTTGATATCGATCACCCTGCTCCAGGCGTCGGGATCGGACACCTCGATGCGGCTGATCGGTTCGATGACACCGGCATTGTTCACCAGGATATCGAGGTCGCCGAACGTGTCGATGGCGGTCTGAACGGCCCGGGTGACGTCGTCGTAGCTGGAGACGTCACAGGGAACGGCCAGGGCCTCGCCGCCTGCCGCCCTGATCTCACCGGCAATCCGCTCGATATCGCCGCCGGACCGGGCGGTCAGGACCACCTTGGCGCCGTACCTGGAAAGGCTCTTGGCGGCCGCTTCGCCAATACCGCGGCTCGCGCCGGTGACCAAGGCGACCTGTTTCGACAAATCAAACATGTAACGTCCCTGTTGTTTTCGGCCCCGGCCATTGTTGATCGGCCGTGAGTTGTTGAATCGTGCCGCATTCATGTGAACGCCGGATGCTCATAACGCGGCGCCGCCCCGGAATAAACCGCTTGTTTGCATCAAACTCATGCGTCATTCGCACGAATGGAGCCGGGAACCCGTTCGCTGCGCGGATTGACTTTCCGGTACTGCTCATGTCGGTTGAATGTCCGCAAGACGCAGATGGAGTGAAGAGGCAGTGTTGATGGCGGCGAAACTACCGGTTCTGCAGCGCTTTTTGCGCAATCTCTATTTCGGCGATTCCATGAACGCGCGCAGGTTCCGGTACGGATTGCTGGCGTTCGACCTTCTGACCATCGCCTATTTCATCGTCTCCTCCGTGTTCCACCCGAAGGAGCCTTACTACTGGCTGGAATATTCGATCGCGGCGGTTCTGGTGCTTGATTACGCAGCCCGGCTGATCGCCGCTATCCGCCCCGTCAGGTACATCTTCAGCTTCACGTCCGCCACCGATCTGATCGTGATCGGCTCCCTGGTCGCACCGGCCTTCGTCGACAACCTGGCCTTCCTGCGCGTCGTGAGGATGCTACGGCTGTTGCGCTCCTATCATCTCCTGAAGGAACTGCGCGAGACATCCGGATGGTTCCGGAAGAATGAGGATGTCCTTCACTCCCTCATCAACCTGATGGTCTTCATCTTCGTGATTACCGCCCTCGTCTTCGTGCTGGAAAACGATCGCAATCCGAACATCAACAACTACCTGGATTCCCTCTACTTCACGGTCACCACGCTGACCACCACCGGTTTCGGTGACATCACCATGACCGACAGCCTCGGCCGCCTGCTCACCGTTGTCATCATGGTCTTCGGCGTCGGGCTGTTCCTGCGTCTGATACAGACGATCTTCCGGCCGACCAAGGTGAACTACACATGTCCGGATTGCGGCCTGAGCCGCCATGATCCGGATGCGGTCCATTGCAAGCATTGCGGCCGGGTGCTGAACATCCCGACGGAAGGCTCGTGGGACTAGCCCATATCCTCGCCGACTTGTGAAGTCTCGCCGGTAGACAATCGCCTGCGAAAAATCATTCATGGCACAACGAAGCCCCTGATCCGGGAGACCGTCCGTTGTCGAAACGCCATCATGCCTTCGCCCGCCTCGCCGCCGTCGCCGGCCTGCTTTTCTCGTCCGCCGGCCTTGCAGCCGAGGACGCGTCCTGCGGCGAGGAGACGCCGTGCGAACTTAAGGACGGCGAATATTTCATCCACCTGCCCGAGACCCGGCAAGGTGAGGAACCGCTTGGCGCGATCCTCTTTCTGCACGGCCATCGCGGCAGGGCCCTGAACGAGATCCGTAACGCAAGCTTCCAGAAGATGGCCGATGAGCTTGGCGTCGCCTTCGTGGCCGTGCAGGGTGTCGACGGCACGTGGTCCTTTCCCACAGCCCCGCGCAACCTCAGGGACGAGCCGGCGTTTTTCGACGAGGTCCTGAGCGACCTGTCCGACCGCTTCGGCATCGACAGGAAGCGGACCATGCTGTCGGGTTTTTCTTCCGGCGGTTTCATGACCTGGTACCTGGCCTGCGAGGATTCGGACCGCTTCGCGGGCTATGCGCCGATCGCCGGGGCGTTCTGGCAACCCTTGCCGGAGGAATGCCCGACCGGGGCGCCTTACCTGTTCCATGTCCACGGAACCTCCGACACCGTCGTGCCGCTTGCCGGCCGCGCCCTTGGCGGCGGCAGATGGCACCAGGGTGATGTGTTCAAGAGCTTCGATGTCTGGCTGCGGCAGTACGGGCTTGGCGAGACGCGACCGCAGAAACTGACCGACGGCGGCCTGGAATGCGAGCGCTGGCGTCCCAAGACCGGCCTTCTGGAACTGTGCCTTCACGACGGCGGCCACGGCGTCCAGGCGAGCTGGATCAAGCGGGCCTGGCAGGAGCTGAGCGAGATGAAGGGCTGGAACGGGAAGACCTGAGAGCCGCCCCGCGCGCACCTGACGCGAATGTGAGACAAGGTGTGTGCTCGCACGTGACCGCCGCAGTTGACGGAGACAGGCACTCTGTGGCCTCTTGCCTCTAAAACATCAGCTTGAAGGTGATGCTTGTCCCAGTCCTCTGCCGCCCCCGGCGCTCTCTCCGGTCTTCTTGTCCTTGACTTGTCGCGTATTCTCGCGGGGCCGACCTGCACGCAGATTCTCGGGGACCTGGGTGCCGAAGTGATCAAGATCGAGCGGCCGGGCCGGGGCGACGACACGCGCGGCTGGGGTCCGCCCTTCCTGAAGGACAGGGCAGGCGAGGAGACCGGCGAAAGCGCCTATTACCTTTCCTCCAACCGCAACAAGGCCTCCGTTGCCGTCGACATGGCAACGCCGGAAGGCCGCAAGCTGATATCGGAGCTTGCGGAAAAGGCCGATATCCTGGTGGAGAACTTCAAGGTCGGCGACCTGAAGCGCCGCGGCCTCGACTACGAGACGCTGAAGGCGTCCAATCCGCGGCTGATCTACTGCTCCATCTCCGGTTTCGGCCAGACGGGGCCCTACGCCCACCGCGCCGGCTATGATTTCGTGATCCAGGGCATGGGCGGCATCATGTCCCTGACCGGCTTTCCGGACGAGGAGGGCGGCACGGAGACCAAATGCGGGACCGGGATCGCCGACGTGATGTGCGGCATGTACGCCACCGTGTCGATCCTGGCGGCGCTCAATCACCGCAACAACACCGGCGAGGGGCAGCATATCGACATCTCGCTGCTCGATGCCCAGGTTTCCTGGCTGATCAACCAGGGCGTCGGCTATCTGACATCCCGCGTAGTCCCGGGCCGGATCGGTAACGGCCATCCGGCCATCGTGCCCTACGAGACCTTCCCGGCCGCCGACAAGTCCTTCACCCTGGCCGTCGGCAACGACGAGCAGTTCCGCAGGTTTTGCGAGATTGCCGGCGCGCCCGAGCTCGCCGCCGATCCGCTCTATGCCAGCAATGCCGACCGGGTGCGCAACCGCAGGAAACTGATACCGCTGCTGCGCCGGCTGACCATCGAGAAAACCGCGGCGGAGTGGCTCGCCCGTCTGGAACAGGCGGGTGTCCCCTCCGGGCCGGTTAACGATCTGGCTGAGGTTTTTGCCGATCCGCAAGTCCTCGAACGCGGCATGCACATCACCCTGCCGCATCCGCTCAGCGGCGAGGTGGACCTGATCGGCTCGCCGATCAACCTGGAAAAATCGCCCGTCGCCTATAAGAACGCGCCGCCACTATTGGGTGCGGACACGCAGGATGTTCTCAGCCGCCATCTCGGCCTGACCGCGGCCGAGCTTGCCGCCCTTGCGGACAAAGGCATTGTGGGGTTTGGGGCCTCGGTTCAGCAGAAGGGGCGGGCGGCCGAATGACCACCGGCGCGGATATCATTGCGGGCAAGCTCCACGCGGCCGGCTGCCGCCACGCCTTCGGCATACCGGGCGGCGAGGTTCTCGCCCTGATGCAGGCTCTCGACCAGGCGGGCATGACCTTCGTGCTGGTCAAACACGAAAACGCCGGCGGCTTCATGGCCGAAGGCGGCTGGCATGCGGACGGGGCGCCCGGCGTGCTGCTGGCAACGCTCGGCCCCGGCGCGGCCAATGCCGTCAACGTCGTCGCCAATGCCTGGCAGGACCGCGTGCCGCTGATCTTCCTGACCGGCTGCGTCGACCAGGCCGAGGCGGAAAGCTACACTCATCAGGTGTTCGATCACCAGCAGCTGCTGCGGCCGATCGTGAAGGCAAGCCTTTCCGCGCGGCTCGGCGCGCTGGACGTGATGATGGACAAGGCGCTTGCCATCGCGCTCGACGGCCAGCCCGGCCCGGTGCATATCGACGTGCCGATCAAGGTGGCCGAGACCGAAACCGGCGAAGCCTGGTCGCGCAACTTCCAGTCCGCCCCCGTCGAAACGGCGCCCATGGCCGGGCAGGATCTTGAGACGGCACTGGATCTGTTTGCCAGGGCCGAGCGCCCGATTGCCATTGCCGGCGTCGATGCGGTCAATCAAAGCGCTTCGGCGGCGATCAGCGATTTCTGCCTGAAATTCCAGGTCCCCCTCATCACCAGCTACAAGGGCAAGGGTCTCCTGGACGAGAACCATGCCCTGGCCCTCGGCGGCGCGGGCCTGTCGCCCAAGGCCGATAACCTGCTCCTGCCCCTGATCAACGAAAGCGACTGCATTCTCCTTCTCGGCTACGACCCCATCGAAATGCGCATCAACTGGCGCAATCCCTGGCCGCAGGACGCGCCGGTCATCGACATCGCCCCGGTTCTGCGCACCCACGGCATGCATAGCGTCGCCTCGGCCTTGCGCAGCGCCGTAGGGCCCGCCCTGGAAATCCTGGGCGACGTCCGCGAGGCGGGAAAACCATCCTGGGCGGAAGGTGAGCCGGCTAAGGTCAAGGCCGAGCTGAAGCGATCCTTTGCGGCCGAGCCGTCCGGCTGGGGGCCGGGAACGATCTTCCATACGCTGCGAAACATCATGCCGGCGGACACGGTGGCGACCGCCGACAGCGGCGCGCACCGGATCCTGGCCAGCCAGATCTGGCGCTGCTCCATGCCCCGCCAGATGCTGCAATCCTCGGCCCTTTGCACCATGGGCTGCGCAGTGCCGCTTGCCATGGGCCACCGGTTGGTCGACGGCCAGTCCCCGGTGATTGCCTTTGTCGGCGATGCGGGCCTGGAAATGTGCCTCGGCGAACTTTCCACGCTGCGCGACCTCAACATCCCGGTCATCATCTGCGTGCTGGTCGACACCAGCCTGGCGCTGATCGAGCTCAAGCAGCGCGGCAGCCAGCGGCCCAACGTCGGCGTGGATTTCGGCGAGACGGATTTTCCCGCCGTCGCCAAAGCCTATGGCGGCCATGGCGTGTGGATCGAGGGTGCGGACAGGTTGACCGCGGAGGCGGAGGACGCGCTGAAACGCGACGGCTTCACCCTGCTTGCCTGCCGGATACCCCGGCGCGCCTATGACGGCGCCTTTTAGCCGACTGGACCTTCCTCTTTCATCTGCTTATGTTGCACCCGCGAAAAGCATGGCCTGGGCAATGAAGAGGCCGCGGGAGGAACACGAATGAAGATCTGCCGGACCAGGGCGGAGATGCGGGAAACCGTACGGGAGTGGAAGCGCGACGGCGTAAGCGTCGGCCTTGTTCCGACAATGGGATACCTTCACGAAGGGCACCTTGGTCTCGTGCGCCTGGTGCGCGAAAAGGCGGAGCGGGTCGTCACCAGCATCTTCGTGAACCCGACCCAGTTCGGCCCCAATGAGGACCTTGCGACCTACCCGCGTGATGAGGCGCGCGACCTGGCGCTGCTCGAAGCCGAGGGCGTCGATGCGGTGTTCGTTCCCAGCGTCGAGGAAATGTACGGTGCGGGCGGCGACACCTATGTCGAGGTTCCCGGCCTCTCCGGTATCCTGCAGGGCGCCCTGCGTCCGGGCCATTTTCGCGGCGTCGCGACCGTCGTCACCAAGCTCTTCAACATCGTCACGCCGGATTTCGCCGTTTTCGGCGAAAAGGACTACCAGCAGATCACGCTGATCCGGCAGATGGTGCGCGACCTGAACATGCCGGTGGAGATCGTGGCGCACCCCACGGTGCGCGAGCCCGACGGCCTGGCCATGTCGTCCCGCAATGTGCGCCTTTCCACCGAACACCGGGCGGAAGCGATCATGCTCAGCCGCTCCCTTGCCAGGGCGGAAGAACTGGCGGCCACCGGTCCGGACATCGCCGATCTGGAAGCCGCGATCCGTGACGTGCTCGCAAAAGGCCCGTCCGCTGAGGTCAAGAGCGTCGATATCCGCGACGCGGAGACGCTGGCCGAACTCTCCGGCCCGCTGGACCGCCCGGCCGTCGTCCTCCTTGCCGTCGGCTTCGGTCCCGTTCTCCTCATCGACCAGCGGGTCATCACTCCCCATTGAAAGGATGCCGCATGAGCACTCAGAAACCCGTCCGCCGCATCACCGCCCCGCAGATCACCCGGCGCAAGGGCGGCGATCCGATTGTCTCGCTCACTTCCTATCATGCCCACACGGCGGCGATCGTCGACAAATACGCCGATTTCATTCTGGTCGGCGACAGTCTCGGCATGGTCATGCACGGCATGGAATCGACCGTCGGCGTGTCGCTCGAACTGATGATCATGCATGGCCGGGCCGTGGTGCGCGGCACGAGCCGGGCGCTTGTCGTCGTCGACATGCCCTTCGGCACCTATGAGGAAAGCCCGTCGGTCGCCTTCCGCAATGCCGCCCGGGTGATGAAGGAAACCCAGTGCGGTGCGGTCAAGCTGGAAGGCGGCGCGCGCATGGCCGAAACCATCCGTTTCCTCTCTGAACGCGGCATCCCGGTGATGGCCCATATCGGCCTGACGCCGCAGTCGGTGAATGTCATGGGCGGCTTCAAGACGCAAGGGCGCGACGAGGAAAGCTGGGCGATCCACGAGGAAGACGCCCGCGCGGTGGCCGAAGCCGGTGCCTTTGCGCTGGTCCTGGAAGGCATGGTCGAACCGCTGGCGGCAAAGATCACCAGACAGATCCCGATCCCGACCATCGGCATCGGTGCCTCCGCGGAGTGCGACGGCCAGATCCTGGTCCTGGAAGACATGCTCGGCCTCAACCCGGCCCCGCCGAAATTCGTCAAGGTCTACGGTAACCTCGGTGGCCAGATCGAGGCGGCGGTGAAGTCCTACGCGGACGAGGTCAAGGGGCGCAGTTTTCCGGGCGAGGAGCAGGTGTATCGGTAGAAAACGGAGCTCGCTGACGCTCGCGCTGATGTCTGGTTCCCGGATCTGCGTTCGGCGTGCGCCTCACTTGTCCAGGATGACGCGCTAACGCGCGGCGTTGCTACACCCTCCTGTCATCCTGGACAAGTGCAGCAAAGCTGCGCGCAGATCCGGGAACCAGACATACTTCGCGTCGAAGACGCGGCAATTTTTCGATCCGGCCGCCGAGCACCAGACGAACCGGAATAAACGCCCGATTTCCGGCTGCATGACGCGCAAAAGCAGCCTAATCTCGGGCCATGCTTATGATCCGTCCGAGTTTCGATACGCTCTATGAAGCGCTTCTGACGCGCGATCCCTCCTATGAGGGCCGCGCCTTTGTCTGTGTTTCGTCAACCGGCATCTTCTGCCGGTTGACCTGTCCGGCCCGCAAGCCCAAGCCGGAAAACTGCACCTTTCACGAGACCGTCGCCGAGTGCATGGCGGCGGGCTTTCGGCCCTGCAAGCGCTGTCGGCCGACAATGCCGGAGGCCAGTGCCGACCCCGTGGTGAAACCCCTGGTCGAGGCATTGGAAAAGCGGCCCGGCCACCGCTGGGGCGAGCCGGATCTCGTCCGCATGGGGCTGGATCCCTCCACCGTCCGGCGCGCCTTCAAGCGTCACTTCGGCATGACCTTTCTGGAAATGGCCCGCCAGAGACGCCTTCAGGAAGGCTTCTCGGCCCTGGCCGACGGCGGCAAGGTCATCGACGCGCAGATCACCGCCGGGTTCGAATCGCCAAGCGCCTTCCGCGAGGCCTTTGCGAAGATCCTCGGCCAGGCACCGGGCGCCTTTTCCTCAAAGCCTCTGCTCTTCGCCGACTGGGTCGCAACGCCGCTCGGACCGATGATCGCGGTCACCGACAGGACACAGCTGCACCTTCTGGAGTTCCTGGACCGCAAGGCGTTCCCGGCCGAGTTCAGGAAACTCCAGACCTATGCCAGGGGCGAGATCGGTTTCGGCCGGACGGATGTGAGCGACCAGATCCAGGCGGAGCTCGACCGGTTTTTCAGCGGCACGGGGGCAAGCTTCGAGACAAAAATCGCCCTGCACGGCACGGCCTTCACCCGCGACGTCTGGCGGGAACTGATTGGAATTCCGGCAGGCGAAATCCGCAGCTATTCGGAGATTGCGCGTTCGCTCGGGCGTCCGCAGGCCGTCCGGGCCGTTGCCCGGGCCAACGGGGCCAACCAGATCGCCCTCGTCATTCCCTGCCACCGGGTGATCGGCGCCGACGGCTCGCTCACCGGCTATGGCGGCGGCCTGTGGCGCAAGCAGCGGCTGATCGAACTGGAACAGGGCTATCGGGCCAAAGGGTAGGTTTTCCGGGCGTCCGGATTTCAGCATATGTCCCGGAAAACGCCCTTCTCGCCCCTTGCGGGGGCGAGGGGCGCCGTGTGAAGGGGGCGAGGTTGCGTCGAACGTTTCGCCCCCAATCATCACCGGACACGGCGAGGGAAATCCGAAGGATTAAGCCCTCACGACCTTCTGCGTCTGACTGCCCAGCCTTTCAATCCCGAGGGCCATGACTTCACCGCCCTTGAGATAGACCGGCGGCTTCTGGCCCATGCCGACGCCCGGGGGCGTGCCGGTGGAGATCACGTCGCCCGGCTGCAGGCTCATGAAGCGGCTGAGATAGGAAATCAGGAACGGCACCCGGTAGACCATCGTTGCGGTCGTACCGTTCTGGTAGCGCTTGCCGTCGACCTCCAGCCACATGGCCAGGTTGTCGAAATCACCGACTTCGTCGGGCGTCACCAGCCACGGACCGAGCGGGCCGAACGTGTCGCAGCCCTTGCCCTTGTCCCAGGTCCCGGACCGCTCGATCTGATATTCGCGCTCGGAGACGTCGTTGACCACGCAAAAGCCGGCCACGTGATCCATGGCGTCGGCTTCCTCGATATAGGCGCCGCCCTTGCCGATCACCACGCCGAGCTCGACCTCCCAGTCGGTCTTGACCGAGCCGCGCGGGATCTTGACATCATCATCGGGACCGACAATCGCCGAGGTCCACTTGTTGAAGATGACAGGCTCGGGCGGAACGTCCAGACCGGATTCGGCCGCGTGGTCCGCGTAGTTGAGGCCGATGCAGATGAATTTGCCGACGGAGCCGACGCAGGGGCCGACGCGCAGGTCCTTTTGCGGCGTGCCATCGACGAGCGGCAGGTCGGAAATGTCGACGGACTTGAGACGCTCGATGCTCTCGGGCAGCAGGGCCTCGCCGGAAATATCCGGGACCACGGAGGAAAGATCCCGCACACGGTTGTCGGCATCCAGGATGCCGGGCTTTTCCTGTCCCGGCGCGCCAAATCTCAGCAATTTCATGAAGGACTGTCCTTGATATGTTCGAGCCCGGTCACGCCAGCAACCGGGCCCTGGTGTTGGGTCTGACCATTGGAACGGCCGACGTCTGCCTTCCCGCGGCGGTGCGCGAAGGCAGGTCGGTCCGGACGATCAGTCGTACAATACAGCGGCGATCTCCGGATCGTCGATGTTCGATTTGTCGTAGTAGTAGAAACCGGTGTCGATGTTGGCCGGGACTTCCTTGCCCTGAGACGCTTCGAGGGCGGCCTTCACGGTTTCGTAGCCGATACCGACGGGGTTCTGGGTGATCGCACCGGCCATCACACCGCTGCGGATCGCGTCTTTCTGGGCCTTGCCGGAATCGTAGCCGATGATGACGATGTCGGACTTGCCCATTTCGGTGACGCCGTTGACGACGCCGAGGGCAGAGCCTTCATTGGCGCCGAAGATGCCCTTGAGGTCCGGATTTGCGGTCACGATCGCCTTGGTCAGCTCGGTCGACTTCAGGTGATCGCCGCCGCCATACTGGACCGTCACCACTTCGATATCCGGATACTTGTCCTTGATCTGGTTGGTGAAGCCCTCGACGCGGTCGATTCCCGTGCGGCTGGTCTGGTCGTGGGCCACTACGGCCACCTGTCCGGAACCGCCGATCAGCTCGGCCATCTTGTCGGCTGCGAGCGCGGCCGCGGCCACGTTGTCGGTGGAAGCAGTGGCGACCGGAATGTCGCTGTCGACGCCGCTGTCGAACGCGATGACCGGAATGCCCTTCTCCTGAGCTTCGCGCAGCAGCGGGATGGCTGCCTGGCTGTCCAGCGCGGCAAAGCCGATGGCGGTCGGGTTCTTGGCAAGGGCGGCAGCCAGCATGTCGATCTGACGGTCGACCATGGTCTCGTTGTCCGGGCCTTCGAAGGTGATCGTGACGCCGAATTCCTCGGCGGCCTTATCTGCGCCGGCCTTCACTGCCTGCCAGAACTGGTGCTGAAAGCCTTTCGATATCAGCGGAATGTAGGTTTCCTGCGCGATGGCAAGATTGCCCGAGAGCATGAGCGCAACGGCGCCGGCAGCTCCGATAAGATGACGTCTGTTCAACATGATTCCTCTCCTTGGGTTATACGTCCGGATGTTTTGGTCCGGTTGGACGGGGTTTGGACTCCTCTTGTTGTTGATGGTGTCAGGCCTTCTTCCTGCGGGCCATGTCCGCATAGACGGCCAGGATGATGATCGCGCCGGTGACCACCGTCTGCCATTCCTGGGCAACGGAGAGCACCCTGAGGCCGTTGGTGAGCACGGCCATGATGAGCGCGCCGATCAAGGTGCCGAGCACGGTGCCCCGGCCGCCGGAAAGCGACGTTCCGCCGATCACCACCGCGGCGATCGCTTCCAGCTCGTAGCCGAGGCCGAGGGCCGGCTGGGCGGAGTTGAGGCGCGAGGCGATCAGGATGCCGGCGATGCCGCAGATGGCACCGGCCAGCGAATAGACGGACATCTTCCAGAAGTCGGTGTTGACGCCGGACAGGCGGACGGCTTCCTCGTTGGAGCCGAGCGCGAAGGTGTACCGGCCGAGAACCGTGCGGCCGAGAATATAGGCAGCGGCCGCGGCGACGAGGAACAGGATCAAGACCCCGTTGGGGATCGGCAGGGCGGGGATCACGTCGCCGATCAGCGAGCCGCGCGAAATCTGGTCGAAGCCCGGCGTGTCGTTGAAATAGATCGGCCGGGTGCCGGAAATCACCAGCGACAGACCTTTGAGGATCAGCATCATGCCGAGCGTGGCGATGAAGGGCGGGATCTTCATCTTGGCGACGAAGGTTCCCGAACACAGGCCGCAGAAGGCGCCGGTCGCGATCGCGGCGAGCACGCCGAGCGGCAGCGGCATGCCGAGATTGGTCAGCACCACGCCGGCGATCACCGCGCAGAATGTCATCAGCGTTCCGACGGAAAGATCGATGCCGCCGGTGATGATCACCAGCGTCGCCGCAACCGCCAGCACCCCGTTGACCGAGGTCGCCTGTAGGATGGCGATCATGTTGGATGTCTGCATGAAATTGGGCGAGGCGATCGAAAAGCCGATCAGCAGCAGCACCAGGCTGGCGAAGGCCAGCAGCTTCTGGTGCGCGCCCGCTTCGATCATCCGGCCGATGAGCGACGGGGTGGACGTGGGATTGACGGCTGTCATTGCTGATATCCTTCCGGCTGCATGACTGGCGCCCGCAGCGTTGCCAGATGCATGATGTCTTCCTGTGTGGTTGCCTCGCCGCCCGGCAGGATGCCCGTCAGCCGGCCCTCGCACATGACGGCGATCCGGTGGCTGAGCCGCATGACCTCCGGAAGTTCGGAGGAAATCACGATCACGGCCCGGCCTTCCTTCGCCAGGTTCTTCAGGAGCTTGTAGATTTCCGCTTTCGCGCCGACATCGATGCCGCGCGTCGGCTCATCAAAGATCAGGATGTCGCAGTCCCGGTAGAGCCACTTGGCGATGACGACCTTCTGCTGGTTGCCGCCGGACAGAAACCGGACCTCCTGCTTGTCGGACGGGGTGCGGATTTCCAGCTTGCCGATATAATCCTGCGCCGTGCGGCGCATGCCGTCTTCGCGCAGGACGCCGAAGCGGCTGGAAAAGCGGTCGAGGCTGGCAAGGGCGATGTTGGTGCGCACGTCCATGCCGGTGGCGAGGCCGAAGTGCTTGCGGTCCTCGGAAAGGTATCCGATGCCCGCCTTTACCGCATCGGACGGCTGGGAGATCGAGCAGGGCTTGCCGTGGACGCGGATCTCGCCGGTATCGCGCGGATCGGCGCCGAAGATCGCACGGGCGACTTCCGTGCGCCCCGCCCCCATCAGGCCGGCGAAGCCGAGGATTTCACCCTTCCTGACGGAAAAGCTGACGTCCCGGATGTCCCGGCCGCGGGACAGGCCGCGCACTTCCAGCACGGTTTCGGCATCTTTGAGGTCCGGGATGGTCACCGGCTCGTTGGTGACCTCCCGGCCGACCATCATGGAAATGATCTTGGAGACCGGCGTTTCCGCCGCGCCGACGGTCCCCACATAGGCGCCGTCGCGCATCACCGTCACCCGGTCGGCGATCTGCTTCAGTTCGTCCATCTTGTGGCTGATGTAGATGACGCCCACGCCGTCGGCCTTCAGCCGGCGGATGATGGTGAACAGTTCGGCGATCTCCGCATCGTTCAGCGCCGCGGTCGGCTCGTCCATGATGAGGATGCGCGAGCGGTAGGACAGCGCCTTGGCGATTTCCACCATCTGCTGCTTGGCGATTGTCAATTCGCCGACGACCGTCTTCGGGTTCAGCGCCAGGTTCATGGAGCGGAAGATTTCGGCCGCCTGGGCGTTCAGCGCGGCTTCGTCCAGCCGGCCGAAGCGCAGGCGCGGCTCGCGGCCGATGAAGATGTTCTGCGCCACCGTCAGGTCGTTCATCAGGCTGAGTTCCTGGTGAATGATGCCGATGCCGAGATCCTGCGCCGCTCTCGGACCGTCAATCTCCACCACCTCGCCGTTGACGACCAGTTCGCCGTCATCCTTGGGATAGATGCCGGAGAGGATCTTCATCAGCGTCGACTTGCCGGCGCCGTTCTCGCCCATGAGCGCATGGACTTCGCCGCCATTCAGCTCGAAGCTGACATTCTTGAGGGCGTGTACGCCGGGGAAGCGCTTTTCGATCCCCGTCATCCGAACCAGATTCTGCATCGCTCAGTCCTCCCAAACCGCGCCTAGATGGTGACGCCGCCGTCAACCAGAAGCGCCTGGCCGGACACGAACCGGCTCTCGTCCGACAGCAGGTAGACGACCATGGGCGTCATGTCGTCGACGGTGGCGAGCCGGCCCATGGGCTGACGGGCGATGAAGTTCTTTTCCGCTTCCACCGGATCCGGGGCCGCCGCGATGCGGCCGCGCAGGGACGGGGTGTCGACGGTTCCCGGGCAGAGCGCGTTGCAGCGGATGCCTTCCTTGACGAAATCCGCGGCAATGCCCTTGGTGAGACCGATGACGGCGGCCTTGGTGGTGCCGTAGAGCGTGCGCATCGGGAAGCCCTTGAGGGAGGATGCCATGGACGACATGTTGAGGATGGACGCCGTCCCGTTCGCCTTCGCCCGCTCGCGCATGCCGGGCAGGAAGGCCTTGCTCATGCGAAACATGGAGGTGATGTTCAGGTCGAAGCTGAACGCCCAGTCGTCTTCGCTGATATCCAGGACGGTGCCATTATGGACGTAGCCCGCGCAGTTGAAGAGCCCGTCGAGAGCCGGCAGCCTGCCGGCAAGCGCTTCGATCTGGGCGCCGTCGCACACATCCAGCTTGTGGATTTCGATGCCCGGACATTCTTCGGGCAGGGTGGCAAGGGTGGCCTCGTTGATATCGACCGCAATGACCCTCGCGCCTTCTCTGGCGCAGGCGATCGCGCTTGCGCGGCCGATGCCCTGACCTGCCGCCGAAATCAATATGGTCTTGTCCTTCAAGCGCACTGAACCCTCCCGAAAACCCGCACGTCTTTTTTGAATACCGTCCGGCGTCTCACATCACCGCGCCGATCTGCCAGGGAACGAATTCGACGCCCCCGAAACCCAGTTCCTCGCTTTTCGACGCCTCGCCCGATGCCACGGCGATGATCTTCTCGAAGATCTCGCGGCCCTTGTCCTCGAGGCTGACATTCTCGGAGATGATGTCGCCGCAGTTGATGTCCATGTCCTCCGACATGCGGCCATACATCTCGCTGTTGGTGGCAAGCTTGATGCAGGGCGTCGGCATGTAGCCGGAGACGGAGCCGCGGCCCGTGGTGAAGACGATGATGTTGGCGCCCGAGGCGATCTGCCCGGTCACCGAGCACGGGTCGAAGCCGGGGCTGTCCATGAAGACGAACCCCTTCTTGTCGATCTGCTCGCCGAACTTGTAGACATCCACCAGCGGCGCCGAACCGCCCTTGGCGGCGGCGCCGAGGGATTTTTCCAGGATGGTGGTGAGGCCGCCCCGTTTGTTGCCGGGGGAGGGGTTGTTGTCCATCTCGCCGCCGTTGCGCGCCGTATAGTCCTCCCACCAGCGGACCCGCTCGATCAGCTTCTCGCCGACATCCACCGAAACCGCCCTGCGGGTCAGAAGATGCTCGGCGCCGTAGATTTCGGACGTTTCCGACAGGATGGTCGTGCCGCCGTGGCGGACCAGCAGGTCGGAGGCGATGCCGAGAGCCGGATTGGCGGTGATGCCCGAATAGCCGTCGGAGCCGCCGCACTGCATGCCGACCATGATTTCGGAAATCGGCACCGGCGTGCGTTCGGCCTTGTTGGCGAGTTCCGCCAGGTCCCTCAGTTCCTTCAGGCCGGCTTCGATGGTCTTGCGGGTGCCGCCGGTCTGCTGGATGGTCATGTAGCGCAGGTCGCCGCCAGGGCGCATCTTGCGATCGCCGACCAGGTCGGCAACCTGCATCACCTCGCAGCCGAGGCCGATCAGCAGGATGGCGGCGAAATTCGGATGCTGGGCATAGCCGGACAGGGTGCGGAACAAGGTGGCATAGCCTTCGTCCTTGCCGGACATGCCGCAGCCCGTGCCATGCACGATCGGCACGATGCCGTCGACATTCGGATAGGCGTCGAGCAGGCCGGATTTCTCCGCCGCCTCGGCGATGAATTTGGCGACCGAGCCCGAACAGTTTACCGATGTCAGGATGCCGATGTAGTTGCGCGTGCCTGCCTTGCCCGTCGGGCGCCGGTAACCGAGAAAGGTCCGCTCCTGCGTGATCTGCTCAAGGGGAATGGAGGCTTGCGCATGCTGGTAGTCGTGGCTGTGATCGCCCATGCCGAGGTTATGGACATGCACGTGCTCGCCGGGACCAATATCGCATTTGGCCTGGCCGATGATCTGGCCGTAGCGGATGACGTTCTCGCCGGCGGCAATGGGCTTGCGCGCAATCTTGTGGCCGCGCTGGACGTTGCCGGGAAGAGGCGCATCCACGAAAGACGCATCGGCGCCGGCTTCAATATCCTCAAGGGCGACGACGACATTGTCGTCTTCGTTGAGAAGGATCGAATTGGCGTGGGTTTTCAGCACGAAGTTTCTCCTCTTCCGGCCAGTGACGGCCCGCCCTCACTTCACGATTAGCTTGACAGGGCAACTGTGTCAACTAACATGTTAGCATTCGAAGCGAGATAATGATGTCCGTGACCGACGAACAAGACATTCACGAATTTGCGCTTCCGGACATCGGCAGGCTGTCCGGTTCCCTGGCGCAGCGCGTCTATGAGGCGCTCAGGATCGCCATTCTCGCCATGGATCTGCCGCCCGGTACCCCGCTCCGCAAACAGGTCATCTGTGAACAGCTCGGTGTTTCCCGCTCGCCTGTGACCGAGGCGATCACCAAGCTCGCCGGGGAGGGGCTGGTGGAGGTGATTCCCCAGTCCGGCTCGCGCGTGACGAAGTTTTCCATGTCCGAAATCCGGGAGGGCGCCTTCCTGCGGGAGGCGATCGAACTGGCGGCGGTGAGCAAGGTGGCCGCGGAGCGCACCGAGGAGCAGCTCGCCGAACTCACCCGAAATCTCCGCCTCCAGGCGCTTTACCTGGAGGATCATGACGAAGTCGGCTTCTACCGGGAAGACGAGCGCATGCACGAGCTCATATTTTCCTTCACCGGCTATCCCAGGCTGAACGCGCTCGCCGCCACCGCCTGGGTGCAGGTCAACCGGGCCCGGCAGTTGCTGCTGCCGATGCGCGGGCGCGCCAATGAGGCCTATGAGGAACACAAGCAGATCGTCGAGGCCATCCGCAACCACGAGCCGGAAAGCGCGCGGCGGGCCATGCAGCAGCACTTGAGCGAACTGGTCACCCGCCTGGAGCCCCTTGCCAGGGACCGCCCCGACCTGTTCGACTGAGCCCCGCCGGCGCAACCACAAGCCCGCAACAAATGCGGCGTCCGCAACCTGAGGAAAGCACCATGAACTCGCTCCAGACGCGCCTGCTGAACGGCAGGACAGCCAGACCGATAGACCTTACGGAGATGGGCTTTGGCGGTGCGCCGCTCGGCAATCTCTACCGCAAGGTGTCCGAGGAGGATGCCCAGGCCGCCCTCCAGGCTGCCTATGACAACGGCATCCGTTATTTCGATACGGCACCGCAATACGGCCTCGGCCGCTCCGAGGAGCGTTTCGCCGCCGCCATCAAGCGCTTCGGCCGCGACACGATCCATCTTTCCACCAAGATCGGCCGCCTGCTTGTCGATTGCGAACCGGACGAGGTGACGCCGGAGGCCTTTGTCGACGTGCCGCAGAAACGGATCGTCTTCGACTACAGCTACGACGGCGTCATGCGCAGCTACGAGGCCAGCCGGCAGCGGCTTCAGGTAGCCAATGCCGATATCCTCTTCGTCCACGACGTCTGCGCCTTCTCGCAAGGGTCTCAGGAAGCCAGCGATGCGCGGGTGCGGGAACTGTTCGACCTTGGCGGCTACCGGGCCCTGACCGAGCTGAAGGAGGCCGGCGAAGTCGCGGCGATCGGCGCGGGCGTCAACGAATGGCAGGTCTGCCAGAAGCTGCTGGGCCTCGCCGATTTCGACTGTTTCCTGCTGGCCGGCCGCTACACGTTGCTGGAGCAGGATCTCGCTGGAGACCTTCCTGCCGCTGTGCGCGGCCCGCGACGTCGGCATCATTCTGGGCGGCCCCTACAATTCCGGCATCCTGGCAACCGGCGCCGTTCCCGGCGCCAAGTACAACTATGCCGATGCGCCGCCGGAAATCCTGGAAAAGGTCCGCAGGATCGAGGAGATCTGCGCGGCCCATTCCGTGCCGCTGATCGCCGCCGCGCTGCAATTCGTGCTCGGCCACCCTTGCGTGAAGACCGTCATCCCGGGCGCAGTGAATGCACGGGAGGTCGAGGCCAATCTCGCCGTTCTGAACACCCCGGTCCCGGCCGCCTTCTGGTCCGATCTCAGCGCCAGCGGCCTTGTCCGCGAAGACGCACCCATGCCGGAGGAACGCTCATGCTCCGCGGCATAAACCCGCTTCTGTCCCCGGACCTGCTGCACGCCCTGCGTGCCATGGGCCATGGCGACGACATCGTCATCGCGGATGCCAACTTCCCCGCCCAAAGCAACGGCCGGCGGGTGCTGCGCCTCGACGGCATCACGGCGACCGCCGCCCTGGAGGCCGTGCTGCAGGTGATGCCGCTCGACACGTTCGTACCCGATCCGGTCCTGACCATGCAGGTGGTCGGCAATCCCTCGGACATCCCGCCGGTGGTCGCCGAATTCCAGAAGATCGTCGACGACGTGGCGGACAATCCGGTGAAAATCGCCAGTCTCGAACGGCACGCCTTCTATGAGCGCGCCCGGGGCGCCTTCCTTGTCGTCCAGACCGGAGAAACGCGGCTTTACGGGAACATTCTCCTCAAGAAAGGGGTTATCGGGTCATGAACGCCCCCTTGCCGCGAATAGATGCGCATCAGCATTTCTGGAAGCTCGAGCGCGGCGACTACGGCTGGCTCACCGAGGATATGGGTCCCCTCTACCGGGACTATCTGCCGGAGGATTTTGCGCCCATTCGCAAGGCCCATGGAATAGCCGGAACGGTGCTCGTCCAGGCCGCGCCGACCGTCGCCGAAACTGAGTTCATGCTCTCGCTCGCCGACCGTCACGACTTCATCAAGGGCGTCGTCGGCTGGGTCGATCTGGAGAAGCAGGACGCCATTGACCAGCTCGCTCGCCTTTCGAAGCACCCCAAGCTTGTCGGGATAAGGCCGATGATCCAGGACATTCCGGACGATGTCTGGATGCTGGCGCCGCGGCTGGTGCCGGCCCTGACGGAACTCGAGAGCTATCCGCTGACCTTCGATGCCCTGACACTGCCGCGCCACCTGAGCCATCTGCTGACGCTGCTGGAACGCCACCCGGGCCTCAAGGTGGTGATCGACCACGCCTCCAAGCCAGAGATTCTGCGCCGGGGAGTTCATCCAATGGGCCCAGGACATCAGCGCCCTGGCACAGCGGACTTCCGCCTGGTGCAAGCTCTCCGGCCTCGTCACCGAAGCGCCTGAGAACTGGACGGCGGACGACCTGAAACCCTATGTCGACCACCTCCTCACCGTCTTCGGCCCCGCCCGGCTCATCTGGGGCAGCGACTGGCCCGTCTGCACCCTGGCCGCCACGTACGAAAAATGGGTCGCCACCACCGAACACCTGCTCGCGGGCCTGAGCGAGGAAGACGCAAGACGCGTGTGGTTCGACAATGCGGTGGAGGCTTACGGGCTGGACGTGGAGGCGTAGGGCCTTCTACGGGGATAGCGTTTTCAGAGCCGCCCTGAGCAGATTCACGGCAGCGGCGCGCTCTTCTTCCGACATTTTGTCCAGGTCGAAATGCAGCGTGAAATTCGAGGAGGCATCTTCTTCTGGAGACACGACCGCTCCGTCGGCCGTTCGCTCGCCGATCATTGCGTAGGTCGCAACGGGATAAGCGATCCCCCGAACCTCTATCTGTCCCCGTTCCTCGCAGTGGAACGCGTCCTTTATCAGAGCGTAGGTCTCGTACGAGATGAGGATTTCGTCGGGCCGGGCCGCGCGTTCAAGCCGCGACGCCAGGTTTACCCCGCCACCGATGATCGTATAATCCATTCGGTTTTCGCTGCCGAAGTTGCCGACAGTGCAGAAACCGGTATTGATGCCCATCCGGCATCTCAAAGGCTGGCCGATGCCTGCATCGCGCCATGTCCACTGCAGTTCGGCCATGCGCCGCTGCATGGCGAGCGCCATGCGCGCGCATTGCAAGGCATCCTGCTTCACGCCCTGGGTGTCCGGATCGCCGAAGAAGATGACCAGTCCGTCGCCGATATACTTGTCGATTGTAGCGCCGTGTTCGAGTGCAATATCGGACATTTCCGACAGATAATGGTTCAGCAACTGTGTCAGTTCTTCGGATTCCAGCCGGTCTGCCGTCTCCGTGAAGCCGACAATATCGGAGAAGAAGATGGTGAGCTTTTTCCGGCGGCTGTTGAGCTTCACTTCCTGCCGGCCGGAAAATATCGATCTCGTAGATCTGCGGGGAGAGGTACTTTGCCAGCTGATTGGAGAGCCGCTCCATGGCTTGCGACTTCTCCGCCAGTTCCAGCTCGCGGTGTTTTATGTCTGTAATGTCCGAATAGATCGCCACCGTGCCGCCGTCGCTGGTGCGGTGTTCACTGACCAGGATCCAGCGCCCGGCGCCACGTTGCTGGATGTGCGGCTCGCTGAGGTCGCGATGGCGCGCGAGCCGCTCGTTTATCCATTCGTCGATCCTGCCGAGTGCTTCCGGTATCCGCCCTCTTGCGGCACCTTCGCGAATGATCGTCTCGAATGTCATACCAGGCGTAATTTCTACACCGACATCCTCATAAAGCAGCGCATGGTACTTGCTGTTGAAGACGATGAGCCGGTCATCACTGTCGAACAGCGAGAAAGCTTCGGGGATTGTTTCAATCGAGTCCGACAGCAGCTGGTGCGCCCGCCTGAGGGCGCGTTCCATCTCGATCTGCTCGGTGACGTCGCGTGCGGTGCCGCGATAACCGGCGAAGGACCCGTTCGCGTCGTAGACCGGCTTGCCATGGATCCTGAGGTGACGGAGTTCTCCAAGGCCTGTCCTTCCCGTATAGGCGAAGTCGCGAAACGGGAGCCGCGCCGAAAGCTTGGTCAAATGGTCTTTCCAGGCCTGGCTATCCACGTCGGTTCCCGCCCACTCGGTTCTGGTCTTGCCGATGACCGCTGCCGGCGGCGTGTGGAAAGTTTCGTAGAATCGCGGCGACAGATAGCTGAACCGCAAATCCGAATCCATTTCCCAGATCCAGTCGCTGGCGCTTTCTGCCACGTCCCGAAAGCGGGCTTCGCTGGACTGAAGCGCACGCTCACGCAGAAGAGCAACGACCCAGTGCTGGACGAGCCGGCAGTATGTGCGAGCAATGTTCAGCGGTGCGGAGACACTGACACAAAACAGTCGGCTGCCATCGAATTCGATCGGCAGCGCCGCGCCCTCCAGAACGCCGGCGGTCTTTGCAGCATCTTCGATCGTCGCCTCATACCGGTTTATTTCCCCGGCCATCATCCTGGCGACGCCGGCGTGAAACATGCCGATCTCGATTTCGCTGCGAAGAGCATATGATTTCGCCGTTCTCGGCGAATATCGAAACGATCGCGTCGATTTCCTCCGAAACCTGATCGCAGATCTGCTGCAACTGGTTCCTGTCCAACAACCCGCACCGCCCCCCTGATGAAGTCCATGTCCTGGACCTGTTGAGACGCACAACGGTCTAATCCGCAACTATACCACCGGTCATTCCCTCATGGCGACAGAACGTTTGGTGGCGCTGCGGGCAGGATGCTCGGACACTGCAAGCCGAAAGACGGCATCCGATCGCGCCTTTTACTCCCCCTTCATCTCGATAATCTGGATCAGGTTCCCGCAGGTGTCATCGAAGACCGCCATGCGGACGGGGCCGGCGTCGACCGGATCCAGGGTGAACCGGACGCCGAGGCCGGACAGCCTTTTATGCTCGGCGTCGAGATCGTCGACCTGGAACGAAGTGGCGGGAATACCGTCTGCGGCGAGGGCGTCCTTGTAGGGTTTCACGGCCGGGTGGCCGCCGGGTTCGAGCAGCAGTTCGGTGCCATTCGGGTCTTCCGACGACACGACGGTCAGCCATCGGGCCTCGCCCGCCGGCACGTCGTGTTTCAGCGTGAAGCCGAGGGTATTCGTATAGAAATCCAGGGCCTTTTGCTGATCGTCCACGAAAACGCTGGTGACGTAAATTCTCATGGTCGTTTTCCTTGCGAAACGTGATTGCCAAGCCAGATGTCCATTGCTTCGTGCAACGGAGCGAGGTCGAGCGAATGGAGTTTCGTCCGGCCGGACCAGGACACATGAACCAGCCCGGCTTTTTCGAGCATGTAGAGATGCTGCGTGATCGCCTGGCGGGACAGGGCCTTGCCGTCCTCGGAAGCCGAGAGCACGCAGATCTGGAACAGCGATTGATCGGGCCGCTCGCGCAGCCGGTCTATGATCCTGCGGCGGGTCGGATCGGCCAGTGCCTTGAAAACCCGGTCGAGCTGTTCATCGTCCATGCTTCAATTATGCAATAGTTTTATTGCATGTCAATCGCACGGACATCTCGCAACGGCCCGTCGCTCCTGGCCATGCCGACCGGTTTGAAACCTCCTAATTGCGGATGATCAAGGCGGCGGCCGGCATATGCCGTCACAATCGCCGCCGATGAGACGCGGGAGAGCGGGAAGGGACGGCTTGAACAGGATGGTGCAGCAGACTTCCGAATCGGCAGCGGGTGCGCGCGCCCGGCGCTTCGGCCTTGTCGGCGGGGCGCTTCTGGCGGTAGCGATGTTGGCGCTGCCGGCGCCCGAAGGCCTGTCGCAGGCCGGGTGGGCAACGGCTGCCGTCGGCATCCTCATGGCCATCTGGTGGATGAGCGAAGCGGTGCCCCTGGCGGCGACCGCGCTCGTGCCGCTGGTGCTGTTTCCGCTGCTCGGCATCGAAAGTTTCGAGGACACTGCCGGCTCCTATGCCAACCCGCTGATCTTCCTGTTTCTCGGCGGCTTCATTCTCGCCAGGGGGCTGGAGCGCTGGCAACTGCACCGCCGCCTGGCCGTGAAAGTGCTCAAGAGAGCCGGCGGCAATCCGCTGGCGATTCTTGCCGGAATAATGGCGATCACCGCTTTCCTGAGCATGTGGGTGAGCAACACCGCGACCGCCATGGTGATGCTGCCCATCGCCCAGTCGGTGGTCGCGTCCCTGATCCAGGCCGACCGGGACGACCGGTACGGCATCGCGCGGAATTTCGCGCCGGCCCTGATGCTGGCCGTTGCCTATTCGGCGACGATCGGCGGCATGGGAACGCTGATCGGAACGCCGCCCAATGCGCTCTTTGCCGGGTTCCTTCAGGAAAGCTACGGCATCACCATCGGCTTTGCTGCCTGGATGCTGGTAGGTGTTCCGGCGGTGCTCGTGCTGCTCCCGGTTACCTTTCTGATCCTAAGCCGGGTTGCCTTCAAGGTACCGTCGACCCTGCCCCCGGTAAGCGAGGCTCCGCAAGGCTCCGACCTTGGCGCGTTGCCGCCCATGATCCGGCAGGAATGGACGGTGGCCGGCGTCATGACCGTCGTCGCCCTTCTCTGGCTGACGCGTCCGCTTCTTGGAGATCTGTTCCCCGGCCTGCCGCTCAGCGATGCCGGCATCGCCATGACCGGCGCTCTTGCCCTGTTCGTGCTGCCGGACGACTGGTCCAGGGGCACGCATCTTCTGGGCTGGGACGACCTGAAGACCCTCAGATGGGATGTGCTGATCCTCTTCGGCGGCGGCCTGGCGCTGGCCGGCGCCATCGGTTCCTCGGGCCTTTCGGACTGGATCGGCACCGCGCTCTCCGTCCTCGCGGTCCTGCCGGCAAGCCTCCTGGTACTCACCGTCATGGTGGTGATCGTCTATCTCGGGGAACTGGCCTCCAACACCGCCATGGCGGCGGTCTTCCTGCCGGTCGCCGCATCGGCCGCCATCGGCATGGGCGCCGGTCCGCTCGAACTGGCCCTGCCGGTCGTGCTCGCCGCCTCGCTGGGGTTCATGCTGCCGGTGGCAACACCGCCCAACGCCATCGTCTACGGCTCCGGCGCGGTGACCTCAAAGGACATGCTGCGGGCGGGCGCCATCCTGGACGTCGTCGCGATCCTGATCACGTTCGCCGTCGCGGCGACGATTGGGCGGTGGGTGTTTCTGGCGTGATGTTGGGGGGGCGGGGCGGGATTGTGTTCCGCCGAAACGCTGCGCTCGCTCAGGATCGGCGGTACCGCCTGCTGCACCATGATCGTACTTTTCTGGATTAAAAGTTAGATGAGGACTGGTTCTGCTCGTCCGGACTTGGGTATTGCTTGGGCCAAGAGAAGGGATTCCAGTCGATATCATTCAATGAGGTAATGCCAAGAAAATCTCGCTTGGCTTCCGGGTTCTTCCTCACGGAAGCAGCGTAGGATTGAAGATACTTGGTAACTTTGGATTCCACGTCCTGATCGAGCGACTGAAACAACTTTTGATCATTGCAGAAGCGATAGTGTTTGGCCCACCCATTCAGGGTGCCCGATACACGGCTCAGAGTAGGGATCATCGCAAATTTGCTGCGGAAGGGTTTGGACGCATCGCGTGAAAACTCATTTTTGGATGCGTCGAGAATATCGAAGATCTTTTGTTTGAGTTTTCCCACCGCCTTTCCGTTGGGTCGGATTAGGCCGTTTACAATTTCGATGCCTAGAAATTCGAATCCAGACTCGAAAGTTTGAACTCCTCCACAAGATTTTTGCGCCGAAAACTCTAGCTGCAAATCGGAAAGCAAGCCTTCGGCTTTTCGGAAGCGCGCATTCGCTGCTCTCTCTGAAGGAGCCAGAATTATTATGTCGTCGATGTAACGGAAGCAGGCGCAGTCACCTTCATTCATAGCCTGATCGAATCCGTGAAGGAGAATGTTTCCTAAGAGCGGTGATAGTGCACTTCCTTGTGCGACACCTAGGTCCTCTCTCGGAAATCGGATAGCATCTGCGCCCAATTGTGCGGAATTTTCCAACTCAACAGCCACGCAGTTATCAAAAAGATTCATGAAATCCAAGGCTTGTATCTCGTTGGAAATAATTCCTCGGACGGTCGATTTGCGAATTTTCGTAAAGAATGCCGAAATGTCAGCGCATCGGACGTAGTTCAAACCGTTCTTCTTGGCGTCGAGAATTTTGGAAATAGCTAAAGGAACAGCAGCGATTCCGTCGTCAGTCTGCTTGGTGATCCCACCGAAACTATAGGGCGTGACGATATAGGGCTTTAACGAGGCCTGCTTCAGAAGTTGATCGAGTACCGCACGCTGAAGAATTCTAGTTTCGATAGGCGCGACGACGATAGGACGGAAATCTCCGCTGGACCCTTTAGGGACCTTCTTTCCGACCGACTTCTCGAATACAAACGAGCCATTCCGAATCTCACGCTGGATTTTGCGGATGGCTTTATCGGCAGTCTTTTGGAATTCAACGATCTCAGTTTTTGTTGTCTCCGACCGAGATTCAATTCCGTTCGCATGGACTTTGTTCCATGCGCGTCGCAGCGCAGGTTGCCGGGTAGTGTCTTCAAAAGCCTTTGAGTAAATGCGCTTTGACGGTGGCATGTGATCTTGTGGGTCCTGTTGGTCGCTATACCCGTCCGACCGCTGCGCTGAACTCTGCCGAGGTACCCTTCGGTCCTATCGGCGCATCACTCGCCAGCACGATTGTACGGACGTCGATGCTGCATCGGAATTCGAGTGCCCAGGACAAGCCTGCCAACACGATCCCTACCGCCAGAGAAATTCTGACGCGATCCCGAAATTCAAGACCCCGCCCGAGGCGTGCCGAGTTGGCACGTTTTTGCATGTCTCAAACATTCTTGCCTTCCTTCCTATCGGTACCCTTTTCGAGGGCGAAGGCAAGGCCGCCCGGCCACGCACCCTGGCCCCGCCCGAAGAATTAAAGCGACCAGCCGCCCAACAGGCCCCACGAAAGGAGAAAGCATCGGCTATAACGGTCATTCTGGACGGATCCTCGCTGAACTCTGCCGAGGTACCCTTCGGTCCTATCGGCGCATCACTCGCCAGCACGATTGTACGGACGTCGATGCTGCATCGGAATTCGAGTGCCCAGGACAAGCCTGCCAACACGATCCCTACCCCAGATTCCAGTCTTTCAAAGGTACTGTTGCTATTCCTACTTGCAACCCCTGCATGGGAGTAAACAACAGGAAAATCCATCAATTTAGGCGAAAATTGTCCAATGACGTCAGTCAGCGAATTCGCTTTGACAGAGCAGCAGATTTGATGGCGCCCGGACAAAGGTGCACTTCAGTCTGGAACTGGATTCTCGTGAGAGTTGGGTCATCCAGCGTTGCGTCTGCGGAAGGCAATAAATCGCAAGTACGTCGCGGCAGGCAGATTTTGGGAAAATGGCGGAGAGAGAGGGATTCGAACCCTCGGAACGCTTGCGCGCTCAACGGTTTTCGAGACCGCCCCGTTCGACCACTCCGGCACCTCTCCGCGGTACTTGCGATAAACGGGTCTCAAGTGGCGCGGAACATAGACAAGCTCCGCGCGCCTCGCAAGCCCGGAAATGAATTCTTCACCACGGGATTTTTCCGGGCGGGCCGATCGCCTTTCCACCCGGGCGGGGAGCGGGAGAAACAGCGCGCGCATGGCAGGAAATGAATCGCAGATCCGCGCGACTTTCCGTTTGACATCGGGGGCAAGCCGACTATATTGCGCGGGCTTGAAAAGGTTCGCTTTTTCGAGAATTGTTTGTCGTTCAAGGCCTGCCGGGCTTTTTAAGCTTCCTGAGCAACCCGACATAAAGACTTGTCAACCGGGCATTAAAGCCTGGAGGGACGGGCGCCTCGGTTCGATCCAAAGCTGCCGGAAGAGAGTGCAAGATAGCACCGCGCCGGTAAGTTCAAAAAACGAAAAGAAGGACGTGCGCGACATGTTCGCAGTGATCAAGACCGGTGGCAAGCAGTATACTGTTGCCGCTGACGACCTCCTGAAGGTCGAAAAACTCGACGCCGAAGCCGGCAGCTCCGTGACTTTCGATGAAGTGCTCATGGTCGGCAACGGTACGGACACCACGGTTGGCGCCCCGCTCGTGGAAGGTGCCAGTGTTGTTGCGGAAGTGGTCGAACAGGGCCGTAACCGCAAGATCATCATTTTCAAGAAGCGCCGGCGTCAGAATTCCCGCCGCCGCAACGGCCATCGTCAGTCCTTCACCCTCCTCAAGGTGACCGATATCCTGACCGGTGGCGCAAAACCGGCCAAGAAGGCTGCGCCGAAAAAGGCAGCGCCGAAGGCCGACGAAGTGAAGGAAGCGGCTCCGGCCGCCGCAGAAGCTTCAGAGGGCGGAGACGACCTGAAGAAGCTGAACGGCCTGGGCCCGGCGATTGCCAAGAAGCTGAATGAAGCCGGCATCACCACCTTTGCGCAGATTGCAGCGATGACTGCAGAAGACGTCGACCGCGTTGAGGAAGAGCTCTCCCTGAAGGGCCGTTTCGAGCGCGACAACTGGGTTGAACAGGCCAAGGAACTGGCCGGCAAGTAAGCCGCCGCTCCAGGACTGTTAGAGAGAATTCGAAGAACGAGGAGTTCTAACGATGGCACATAAAAAGGCAGGCGGCTCATCCCGCAACGGCCGCGACTCAGCCGGCCGCCGTCTCGGCATCAAGAAATACGGTGGCGAAGCCGTGATTCCGGGCAACATCATTGCACGTCAGCGTGGCACACAGTGGCACCCGGGCACAGGCGTGGGCATGGGCAAGGACCATACCATTTTTGCGACCGTGGAAGGCAAGGTAGTGTTCCAGGCGAAAGCCAACAAGCGAACCTACATTAACGTGCTCCCGGTAGCGGAAGCAGCGGAGTAAAGCCGACGTGAAGTTTCGAAACGCCGGCGTCCCGTCAGACCCCGGCAATTCGAGACAGGTCAGCAATCCGGCCAGTCAAAGAAACGAGGGGGAGATGGGGCGCCATCTCCCCCTTGATTTGTTTTGCTGGAGGAAAAGATGGTTGTTGAAAGCGATGGTTTATTAGACGAAAGCAGTTTGGCCGCGGCCCCATTGCCGCAGGAAGCGGTTCGCGTGCGGCTCGACAGGCCGCGAGCGGACGATCTCACCGATCTGGTGTTTCTGGCCAACAACAAGACCGTGGCGGCAAACCTCGCCACCATGCCCTATCCCTTTACCGTGCAGGATGGCCGCGCGCTGATCACCAAGGCCGGGGTCCCGCGTCCCAACTTCGCCCTGTTCGCGATCCGGATGAAAAGCACCGGACGGCTCATCGGCATAGCTCGCTATGCAAATGTGGAACCGGGCGGCCCCGTCCATGTCGGCTACTGGCTGGGCGAACCCTTCTGGGGCCAGGGTCTTGCGACGGAGGCAGTGCATTCGCTGGTCGATCATGCCTTCACCTACAACGATATCCAGGAGCTTCAGGGCTCGTGCAGGGTGACCAATCCCGCCTCGCGCCGGGTTCTGATCAAGTCCGGCTTCCAGTACCGGGATCAGGGAATGATCCGGTCCGTCGGCGCCGGCGGGTCGGTGCCGATCGAGCGCTACACGCTGGAGCGCGCCGTCTGGAAGTCGCTGAAAGGCTGGGGGCAGGGACGATGATGACATTACCGGAGCTGAAGACGCGGCGCCTGATCCTGCGGCCGCTGGAAGCAAACGACGCTGCGGCGATCGCCGATCTCGGCGGCCGTGATTTCCAGATCGTACGCTGGCTTACCGGCGCATCCTGGCCCTATGTGGAGGGGGAGGCGGAAGACTATGTCGACCATCTCATCGCGGCGGATCCCATGAAAACCGAGGCGGTGTATGCGGTGACGCTCGGCGGCGTCTTCATCGGCGTCGTGGCCGTGGAAGCGCCGGGCGACCTCAAGGACCTGCCCGACCTGCCGACGATCGGCTACTGGATCGGCCGGGCCTTCCAGGGCCACGGCTATGCCAGCGAGGCCGTGGACGCGGTGCTGGAGTGGGCGTTCGAGGCCTACGGCACCGGCGCGATCGCCGCCCGCGCCTTTGAGGAAAACACCCGCTCGCGCGCGCTGCTTCGCAAGAAGGGCTTCAAGCCCTACGCCATGACGGAACGCTTCGCCAAGGCGCTCGACCGCAGGGTGACCAACGTGGTGGTCCGGCTCGATCGGTCCGATTTCGAGGCACGCAGGGAGGTGGCGTGATGCTTCCTGAAATCCCGACCGGACGCCTTGTCTTGCGCCCGGTCGTGCCCGACGACCTGCCGGTGGTGACCCGGCTCATCGGGGAATACGACGTTGCAAAAATGCTGTCCCTGGTGCCTCATCCCTATTCCCTGAGCGATGCGAAGGCGTGGTATGGCCTTAATGCCGCCAAGGTCGAAAACGGCGAGCGGGCTTTTGCCATCGACAATGGCGACGGGCTGATCGGCGTCATGTCCGTCGGGCGTCCCGTCGACGAACCGGAATTCGGGTATTGGCTCGGCAAGGACTACTGGGGGCGGGGCTTTGCAACGGAGGCCGGGCGCGCGGCGCTCGGCTGGCTGTTCGAAACCACGCCGGCAACCACCATCATGAGCGGGGCGCTCAATGAGAACCCGGCTTCTCTGAAGGTTTTGAAAAAACTCGGGTTTGGCGACGAAAAACCTTACCTGCTTCCGATCAGGGCGCATGGCGAAAAGCTTCCCGGCACCCGGGTCAGATTGCACCGGGACAGGTTTCTGTCAGCAAGCGGAGCATGGTGATGAGCGATGTTGAAATCAGAACGCAGCGCCTGGCGCTTCGCCGGCCCCGCCCGCAGGACCTGGAGCGCTGCGCTGAATTGCTGGGCGACTACGAAGTTGCCAGGATGCTGTCGCGCGTGCCTTATCCCTATGACATTGAGCTTGGCAGGCGATTTATCACCAGCGCCATGGCAAACTGGTCCGATCCGGTCGGGGCCGAAGAGCTGAGCTTCCATGTCGACCGTGACGGCGAAATGGTTGGCGGCCTCAGCTTCAAAGAGTTGCAGGAGACCCCGAAGATCGGCTATTGGCTGGGGCGGCCCTATTGGGGCAAGGGGTTTATCAGCGAAGCGGCTGGTGCAGCGGTCGCCTGGCTGTTCGGCAACACGGGCCACGAACGGATCGTGTGTGAAGCGATGACGGAAAATCCCGCTTCCCTCAAAGTGGCGGAAAAGCTCGGGTTTCGTGTGATCGGCGAAGTGGGTTGCGCAAGCGTGTCGCGTGGCGGCACGGTGCCCGCCATTCGAACGGAACTGACACGTACGGATTTTCTGAACGGCCTTTCACCTCAAAAAGGCCTGACAGCAGGACAATAAGAGAAGAACAATGAAATTCCTCGATCAGGCCAAGATTTACGTGCGCTCCGGCAACGGCGGGGCGGGCAGTGTGTCGTTCCGGCGGGAAAAATACATCGAATACGGCGGGCCGGACGGCGGCGACGGCGGCCGGGGCGGTGACGTGATCGTCGAATGTGTCGACGGTCTCAACACACTGATCGACTACCGCTACAAGCAGCATTTCAAGGCCGGAACCGGTATTCACGGCATGGGCCGCAACCGGACCGGTGCCCATGGCGATAACGTGGTGCTGAAGGTGCCCGTCGGAACCCAGATCTTCGAGGAAGACAACGAGACGCTGATTGCCGACTTCACCGAGATCGGCCAGCGCGTCGTGCTCCTGAAGGGCGGCAATGGCGGCTTCGGCAACGCGCATTTCAAGTCCTCGGTCAACCAGGCGCCGCGCCGGGCGAACCCGGGCCTTGAAGGCGAGGAGAAATGGATCTGGCTGCGGCTGAAGCTGATCGCCGATGCCGGCCTGGTCGGCCTGCCCAATGCGGGCAAGTCCACCTTCCTGGCAACGGTGTCGGCGGCCAAGCCCAAGATCGCGGACTATCCGTTCACCACCCTTCATCCCAACCTCGGCATTGTCGAGATCGACGGCCGCAGCTTTGCCATCGCCGATATTCCGGGGCTGATCGAAGGTGCGCATGAAGGTACCGGCCTCGGCGACCGGTTCCTCGGCCATGTGGAGCGCACCCGCGTTCTCCTGCATCTGGTCGACGGCTCCGGCCTGGAAGATCCGGGCGAGTCCTACAATGTCGTGCGCAGGGAACTGGAAGCCTATGGCGCCGGCCTCATCGACAAGCCGGAAATCGTGGCGCTGTCCAAATGCGATGCGCTGACGGACGAGCTGATTGCGGAAAAATCGGCCAGTCTGGAAGCAGCCTGCCGCCACAAGCCGTTGATCCTGTCGTCCGCCAGCGGGCTCAATGTCGACCGGGCGCTGCGCATGATCATGCGCGCCATCGACAGGGACAAGGAAGATGCGGCCAACCAGGTGCCTTCGCCCGGTGAGGAGGGATGGCACCCCTGATGTCCGCCTCGTCCTCGTCCCGAAGCCTGAAGGGCTTCAGCCGGATCGTCGTCAAGATCGGGTCGGCCCTGCTGGTGGAGCAGGGAGAGTTGAAACGCGCCTGGCTGGATGCCGTGATCGCCGATATCGTCACGCTGTCGCAGGCCGGGGCCGAGGTGCTGATCGTCTCCTCCGGTTCGATTGCCCTCGGCCGCGGCATTCTCGGCCTGCACAGGGGACCGCTGAAACTGGAGGAGAGCCAGGCGGCCGCGGCCGCCGGGCAGATTGCCCTGGCGCAGGCCTATGCCGATGCCCTGAGCGCCCATGGCAGGAAAGCCGGCCAGATCCTGCTGACCCTGGGCGATACGGAGGAGCGCCGCCGTTATCTCAACGCGCGGGCGACCATCGGCACCCTGTTGAAGCTGGGCGCCGTGCCGATCATCAACGAGAACGATTCCGTTGCCACGTCCGAGATCCGTTATGGCGACAATGACCGCCTGGCCGCAAGGGTGGCGACGATGGCGAGCGCCGACTGCCTTGTGCTGCTCTCCGACATCGACGGCCTCTATACGGCGCCCCCGCAAACCAATCCGGATGCGGTGTTCCTGCCGGAGGTTCCGAGGATCACGCCCGAAATCGAGGCGATGGCCGGAAGCGCCGGCTCGGAGCTTTCCCGTGGCGGCATGAAGACCAAGATCGATGCCGGCAAGATCGCGATGGCCGCCGGCACCTCCATGGTCATCACCTCGGGCAAGGAGCTCAATCCGCTGAAGCGGCTCGACGAAGGGGCAAGGGGCACGTGGTTCCCGGCCCTGGCGACGCCGGCAAGCGCCCGCAAGGCCTGGATCGGCGGCCATCTGGAGCCGCGCGGCGAAATCACGCTGGACGACGGAGCGGTCAAGGCGATGCAGTCCGGCAAGAGCCTGCTGCCCGCCGGGGTGACCTCCATCCGCGGCACGTTTACCCGCGGCGATGCGGTCATCCTGCTCAGCCCGGCAGGACGCATCATCGGCCGTGGCCTGATCGCCTATGACGCCGACGAGGCACAGTTGATCGCCGGGCGCAACAGCCGCGAGATCGAGGCGATCGTCGGCTATCCGGGCCGCGCGGAAATGATCCACCGGGACGATCTGGTCCTGGAGGATGGCTTTTTGAACGGAACGCGCTAAAACGCTGCGGGAACGGCGGCCGACCGGCCGTGAAACGGGAGTTTGTGAGTATGCTGGACGTTGTGGAGGCAAAGACCACCGAGGAGTTGATGGCAGGGATCGGGCAGCGCGCCCGGGCTGCCGGACGGATCCTTGCCACCGCCCCAGCGGAGCAGAAGAACGCGGCGCTCAGCGAGATGGCCCTGGCCGTGCGGGCGGCAACGCCCGAGATCCTGGCCGGAAACAGGCTCGATATCGAGGCCATGAAGGCGGGCGGCCAGACGGCCGCTTTCCTCGACCGCGGCACGCTCGATGAACAGCGGATCGAGGCTATTGCGAAGGCGCTGGAAGACATCAAGGCTCTGGACGATCCGGTCGGCAGCGTCATCGCCGCCTGGAAGCGGCCGAACGGGCTGAAGATCGAACGCGTGCGCACGCCGCTCGGGGTGATCGGCGTCATCTATGAAAGCCGCCCGAACGTGACGGCGGATGCGGGCGCGCTGTGCCTGAAGGCGGGCAATGCGGTGATCCTGCGCGGCGGTTCCGATACGATTCATTCCAACAAGGCGATCCACGCGGCCCTGCAACAGGGGCTCGCCGCCGCGGGCCTGCCGGAAGATGCCATCCAGATCGTGCCGGTCACCGACCGGGCGGCGGTCGGCGCCATGCTGCGCGGCCTTGACGGCAACCTGGATGTGATCGTCCCGCGCGGCGGCCGCAGCCTGGTGGAACGGGTCCAGAGCGAGGCGCGCGTGCCGGTCTTCGCCCACCTGGAAGGCATCGTGCATATCTTCGTCGACAAGGCGGCCGAGCTGGAAAACGCGGTGGATGTGATCGTCAATTCCAAGCTTCGCCGCACGGGCATCTGCGGGGCGCTGGAAACGTTGCTGGTGCATGAAGACGTCGCCCACAGCCATTTGCCGGTCATCGTGAAGGCGTTGCAGGACCGGGGCTGCGAGATCCGCGGCGACGACCGAGTGCGCGACATCTGCGAAAACATCGTGCCGGCCAGCGAGGACGACTGGTCGAGCGAGTATCTCGACAAGATCCTTTCGGTGAAGGTGGTCGAGGACCTGGACGCGGCGATGGACCACATCGCCACCTACGGCTCCAACCACACGGACTGTATCCTGACCGAAGATCAGGCCGCCGCGGACCGTTTCCAGCGGGAAGTCGATTCGGCCATCGTCCTGCACAATGCCTCCACGCAGTTTGCCGATGGCGGCGAATTCGGCATGGGCGCGGAAATCGGCATCGCCACCGGACGCATGCATGCCCGCGGCCCGGTCGGTGTCGAGCAGCTGACCAGCTTCAAGTACAAGGTTCACGGGACGGGCCAGACGCGGCCATGAACCGGCTTGATTCCGGATCAGGGCTTCATGACGACTGGCTGAAACTGCCGCATGCCGAGCCGGGCAACCGTATCGGCATCTTCGGCGGATCCTTCAACCCGCCGCATTCCGGGCACCGGCTCGTCGCCTCCACCGTCCTGAAACGGGCGGGGCTCGATCAGGTGTGGTGGTTCGTCACGCCCGGCAATCCGCTGAAGAGCCATTCGGACCTGGCGCCGCTGGAAACGCGGCTGCGCATGACCGCCAGCATGGCCGATCATCCGCGCATGAAGGTGACCGCCTATGAAGCGGTCCTGGGCACGCCCTATACCGCCAGGACGGTCATGGCGCTGCGCGCCATGCGGCCGCAGCTGCGATCTCGTCTGGGTCATGGGGGCAGATAATCTGGGCAGCTTTCACCGCTGGCAGGACTGGCGCGCAATCGTGCAATCGGTGCCGATCGCCATCGTCGACCGGCCCGGAGCCTCTCTGTCCGTCCTCTCCGCTCCCATGGCAAAAGCCTATGAAAAATACAGGCTTGACGAGCAGGATGCGGCGCTGCTGGCCGACATGGAAGCGCCCGTATGGACCTTCCTTCATACCCCGCTCGACCGGACGTCCTCGACCGAGTTGCGGCAAGGCTCGGGGAAGTAAAACGGCGGTTTCCTTCAGGAACCGGGGGGCAGACCCGAGGCTTGTCTTGAAAATGCCAAGAGGGACGCGATATTATACCTGAGGCCGCGATGTGCGCGGCCTGGGTACGGTCAACGGACCTGTTCCAAAACGGGTGACGTACGAAGTCGAACGTTTCCGTTCGTTATTATGTTGGCGCAGGCCGGTACAAACGGCGAAAGGCACTACACCTGACCATGACCTTTGAAAGTGGGCGGACAAACATGTCCACTCCCCTGCAGGCTTCCGTAAGCGCTGATCTTGCGGCTGACCTTCTCGATACGGTTCTCACCAGTCTCGAAGATTCCAAAGCTGAGGACCTTGTTACTCTCGACATCTCAGGCAAAAGTTCGCTGGCCGATCACATGGTGATCGTCTCCGGCCGCTCGCACCGCCATGTGGGTGCGATCGCGGATCATTTGCTCAAGGATCTGAAATCGGCCGGTGCCGTCAAGGCAACGGTTGAGGGTCTGAGCCTCTGCGACTGGGTGCTGATCGATGCGGGCGATGTGATCGTTCACATTTTCCGTCCGGAAGTGCGCGGCTTCTACAATCTTGAAAAGATGTGGGCGCCCGAAACGGACGAAACACCGCACTATATCGGCTGAGACGGCTGAGGGGACCTGATTGCGGTCCGCCGGCTGTAGGGTAACTCACCGGATCGGGATCCGGCGGAGACTTCATGCGCTTTACGCTATCCTGCATTGGCCGGATCAAGGCCGGTGCGGACAAAGACCTTTTCGACCGTTATCTGGACAGGGCCCGCAAGACCGGCCGTGGCCTCGGCATTACCGCGGTCGCGGTCAATGAAGTGCCGGAAAGCCGCGCCCAGAGGGCACAGGACCGGAAGGACGAAGAGGCGAAGACCCTGCTTCATGCGCTCCAGGCCGGAGCCCGCCTCGTGGTTCTCGACGAGAACGGCAGCAACCTGACCAGCGAGGCCTTCAGCCGGAAGCTTGAAGGCTGGAAGAACGAGGGGGTGCCCGAAGTGGTTTTTGCCATCGGCGGCGCTGATGGTCATGGCCGCAACGTTCTGGAGCGGGCCGACCTGAAGCTGGCCCTCGGCGCGATGACCTGGCCGCATCAGATCGCCCGGATCCTGCTGGCCGAGCAGATCTACCGTGCCCTGACGATCCAGTCCGGCCATCCCTACCATCGCGCCTGAAGAGGCGGAGGCGGAATGAAGAGGAAGGACATCCGGTGATTCCAACCCTGGAAACGGAGCGCCTGGTCCTGCGCCCGATGACGTTTGAGGATTGGCCCGACTACGCCAATGTCATGCAATCCGGGCATGCAAGGTTCATGGGCGGGCCTGTTTCTGTGGAAAAGGCGTGGGGGATGTTCTGCCACGACCTGGCGCTCTGGAGGCTTTTCAACCACGGCGCGCTGATGATCGAGGAGCGCGGCGGCGGGCAGTGTCTCGGCCAGGTCGGCATCAATTACGGGCCGCTCTTTCCCGAACATGAAATCGGCTGGTTCCTTTATCCACAAGCGCAAGGAAAAGGCATTGCCTTTGAAGCGGCAAAGGCGTTTCGTGACTGGGGCTTCAGGGAACGGCGTCTGCCGACGCTGGTCAGCTACGTGGATCCGGACAACCTGCGCTCGCGAAAACTCGCCGAACGGCTCGGCGCAACGCTGGATGCCGCCGCGCCGCGCAACGACCCGCGCGACCTGGTTTACCGGCACGCCGCGCCGCGGATGGACGATCTTTAATGTTCATTCGGGTGAAAAACACGAGTTTGCCCGTATCTCGCCGCATTCGGCGCGTAACGGACGGTACAGAAGAAAACACGGGGTCAGGCGATCACGCGCAGGAGCCGGAAGTTAATCAACCGGTCATCAGGGTAAACGGTTCCTTAACACAGACTGTGTATCGCAGACAGGACAACCCTTGGAGCATTCCGCGTTGATATGCGCGCGCTCCGACATTTTTGAGGCGATCGACTTTGCTGCTTTCACGTGATCTCACGTGAAACCGGGTTGATCTGGGAGCTTGGGCAGGTTGCTAGCGGACCGCATCACACCTGTGGGTTCTGGACTTGAGAAGCGGACGGTTTCGCTCTTGAGCTGCCTTGTTGCTGGCCTGCTTGTGCTGCCGGTGCCGGCCCCGGCCAGCGAAAGCGTGGATGAAATCGCCCGGCAACAGGCCGCCGTCTCGCCTGAGGTGGACGCGGCGCTGGAGCGAAAGAAGCAGCGCGAGTCGGAACTCGCTGCGCTTTCCCGGGACATCGAGGTTTCCACGGACCGCCAGGCGGCGATCGCCCGCGAGATACGGGCGCTGGACCGGGACCGTGAAACGCTGAACGCGAAGATCATCGGCACGTCCGACACGATCAAGGGGCTTGAAACCGAGCTGAATAACACCGAGCGGCGGCTGAGAAGCCTTGGCGAGAATGAAGATGCCGTGCGCCTGTCGCTGCTTGCGCGCCGCGACATACTGGCCGAAGTGCTGGCGGCCCTGCAGAGAATAGGCAAACGTCCGCCGCCGGCTCTGGCCGTACGCCCGAGCGATGCGCTCTCCGCGGTCCGCAGCGCGATTCTCCTAAACGCGGTGATGCCCGAGCTGAAGGTCGAGACCGAAGCTCTGGCGGCCGATCTGGAGGAGCTGGCCCGGCTGAAAACCGTGATTGCGGCGGAAAAAAACCGCCTGCGCGGCGATGCGATGCGATTGGCTGAGGAAAAGTCGCGACTTGAGCTTCTGTTGAGCGCCAAAAGGCAGGAACATCAGAAGTCGGTGAAGGTGCTCGAAGAGGAAAAGCAGCGGTCGGCCCAACTGGCGGAGCAGGCAGGGTCTCTCCAGGAGCTGATCTCCACCCTGGAAGCGGAGATCGAGAGTGCCCGCGAGGCGGCGGAAAAGTCCCGGCAGGCGGCGCTGGACGCGAAACGGAACGCCTCGCGCAGGTTTGATCCGTTTTCCGACCCCGGCAGGCTGGCTCCGGTGATACCATTCCAGGAAGCCAAGGGCCAACTGCCGCTGCCGGTCGCGGGAACCTTGCTGAAGGATTTCGGTGAGGAAGACGATTTCGGCGGCGTGACCGAAGGACAATCTATCGCCACACGGCCGGGGTCTAATGTAGCCTCTCCGGCGGACGGCTGGGTGGTCTACTCGGGGCCGTTCCGTTCGTTCGGACAGCTCTTGATCCTGAATACCGGTGATGGCTACCATGTACTTCTGGCCGGAATGGACAGGATAGATGTAGAGTTGGGGCAATTCGTTCTTACCGGGGAACCGGTTGGTGTCATGGGCGCAACCCAATGGGCGAGCGCTTCGACCTTCGGCCTGGGTTCGACCCAGCCGATACTATATGTTGAATTTCGGAAAGACGGCAGTGCGATCGATCCCACTCCGTGGTGGGTACGCACCGAAGAAGAAAAGGCTCGCGGATGATACGGAAAGCTTCCTTGCTACTGGTCGGCGCCCTGATGGGGGCTGCAGTAGTCACGACAATGTCACAGGTGCCGATCAACGTCTCCGTGGCAGCCAACGCGGCGGCGACGGATACATACCGGCAGCTCAATCTGTTCGGTGACGTTTTCGAACGGGTCCGCTCCGACTATGTTGAAGTCCCCGACGATGCCCAGCTCATCGAAAGTGCCATCAACGGCATGCTGACGTCGCTGGACCCGCATTCAAGCTATATGTCGCCGAAGAGTTTCCGCGACATGCAGGTGCAGACCCGCGGAGAATTCGGCGGCCTCGGGATCGAAGTCACCATGGAGGAAGGCCTGGTAAAGGTCGTCACTCCGATCGACGACACGCCGGCGGCCAAGGCCGGTATCCGTGCGGGTGACTACATCACCGCCATCGATGGCGAACAGGTCCAGGGTCTCACCCTGAACGAGGCCGTCGAAAAGATGCGCGGCCCGGTCAATACCGATATCGTGGTCACCATCCGCCGGGAAGGCACGGTCGATCCGTTCGATGTCACCATCACCCGCGACGTGATCCGCATCCGTGCGGTGCGCTGGCGGGAAGAGGACGATGTCGGCTACATCCGGCTGACCCAGTTCAACGAACAGACCTTCGACGGCCTTCAGGAAGGCATCGAGGAGATGACCGCGAATATCGGCGCGGACAAGCTGAAAGGCTTCGTGATCGATCTGCGGAACAATCCCGGTGGTCTTCTCGACCAGGCGATTGCGGTTTCCGATGCGTTCCTCGATCGCGGGGAGATCGTTTCGACCCGTGGCCGCGAGGCGGATGAAACCCAGCGTTACAATGCCCGTGCAGGCGACCTGACGGCAGGCAAGCCGGTCATCGTGCTTGTGAACGGCGGCTCCGCTTCCGCTTCGGAAATCGTTGCCGGCGCCCTGCAGGATCATCGCCGCGCGACCGTTCTCGGCACGCGGTCCTTCGGCAAGGGTTCGGTGCAGACGATCATTCCGCTCGGCGCCAATGGGGCAATCCGGCTGACGACCGCCCGCTACTACACGCCGTCCGGCACGTCCATTCAGGCAAAGGGTATCCTGCCGGATATCGAGTCCCTGCAGACGCTGCCCGAGGATCTGGTCGGCCGCGCCGAAACCAAGGGTGAGGCCGGCCTGCGCGGTCACCTTGAAGCTGACGGCGAGGAAGAAGGCTCCGGCAGCCAGGCCTACGTGCTGCCGGATCCCAAGGACGACGCCCAGTTGAACCTGGCCCTGGACCTGCTCCGCGGCACTCAGGTGAACAGCGCCTTCCCGCCGGTGCCGGACACGGCCGCCAAAAACTGACACTGACAATGTGCGCTGGTCCGCCAGCGCACATTTTCCGCTTTCGTTCTGCGTATCCCAACAACTGCGAATGTGCCGGTCGCTCACCGGTCTAAAGGGCTCAGGACGTATGTCGAGCAACGATCTCACAGCTCCTCTGGGAATGGGAAAGCGGCGGCTGGTCAAGCTGCCGTTCGGCCTTATCGGTGCCGGTATCTTAAGCGTGATCGCGACCACGACGCTCGTCTGGGTGGCCGTCGTCGATGATCCCCATGGCGGCGAACCCGTTGCGCTGCTGCCGCTGGAAGCAGTGGTCGAAGGCGTGACGTCCCAGGACATCGAGGTTGTGGAAATCCGGCCCGGCCTTGGCGGCGATCTCGGCCCCAGCCTGCGCCCCCAAACGAGCGAAGATCTGCTCGGCCCCCGATATCACATGGTGATGCGCCCGGACGGCCTGGGACCGGATGCGCCCGTGACCAGCCTTTCCGTCAATCCCGACCCGCGGGTGAGCGAACGCGCGGATCTCGGCTTCCTGCCGAAGATAAGCGATGCCGGTGTCCGGCCGCTCGACGCCTATTCCCGGCCGATCCTGCGCGAGTTCACATCCATTCCCAAGGTGGCCGTCATCGTCAGCGGCCTTGGCCTGAGTTCGGCCGGAACCCAGAACGCCATCTCCAACCTGCCGGCCGATGTGACCTTCGCACTGGCTCCCTACGGGGAGGAACTGGACGACTGGATGCGGCAGGCGCGCACCAAGGGCCACGAGCTTCTCTTGCAGCTGCCTCTGGAGCCCTATGATTTCCCGGACAACGACCCGGGGCCGCACACGCTTCTGGTCAGCCTCCGGCCCGACGAAATGGTGAACCGGCTGGCTTTCCTGCTGACCCGCGCCACCAACTATGTCGGCACGATCAACGAGACCGGAGCACGCTTCACCGCGACAAAACCCTCCGTGCAGTTCCTGTTGGAAAAGCTCAAGGAACGGGGGCTGATGTTCGTCGACAACGGCAGCTCCTCGCGCAGCATCGCCGCGGAAGTCGCCGGCGAAATCCGCACGCCCTTCAGCGGCGTGGATGTGGTGCTGGACGAAACGCCCCGGGCGGACAATATTGACGCAAAGCTGTTGCAGCTTGAGAGTATTGCCCGGGCGCGCGGGGTTGCCGTCGCTTCCGGTTCAGCCCTTCCGGTCACTGTACGTCAGCTGGAAAAATGGGTACAAGACCTGGAAGACCGCGGGCTGCAATTGGTGCCGATCAGCGCGACCATCGACAGATAATCGTTGAATTTAAAACAGGTGTGTGCGTGACCAAGCTTGAACTCGGACCGGATTTTCCGGAGCCAGACGAGGGGCTCGCATACCGCCCGTGCGTCGGCGTCATGCTGATCAACATGGAGGGCCGGGTCTGGATCGGCTGCCGGGATGATGGCGCGGGGGTCTCGACTTACGAATATGCCTGGCAAATGCCGCAAGGCGGCATCGATGCCGGCGAAACGCCGGAACACGCCGCCCGGCGAGAGCTTTACGAGGAAACCTCCATCAGGTCGGTGACGCTTCTGGAAGAGGCGCCCGAGTGGTTCGCCTACGATTACCCGGAGGATGTTGTCCGCACGACGCGGAAAGGCAGGTACCGCGGCCAGGCACAGCGTTGGATCGCCTACCGGTTCGACGGTCCGGATGAAGAGATAAATGTCCTGAACCCGCCTCACGGCCACTCGGTCGAATTCTGCGACTGGCGCTGGGAGGATGCGGCCCGGCTTCCGGACCTGATCGTTCCTGTTCAAGCGGCCGGTCTACGAGCGCGTCGTTGCGGCTTTTTCGCACCTGACGGCATAGTCCTCGTCGGTCGCATTCGGCATGTGGTCTCATGTGGCGCGGTCAAAGCGTCAGCATTTGAAGATCCGCTGTCGTTTTTCAACCAGACACGGCCGAACGGCGCCAATAACATCGGCGAAACACAATGATGCTTTTCCGATACGAAAGCACGAATTGACATACGCTGGTGCGCGTTGCCTGACTACGGTAACGCGTATCGGACTATTTGGGAGGAACGCCAATGACTTTCGGCAAGGGGCTTTCACGAAAGCCGTCCCAGCCAAAAGGGCGTCAATTGGAAGATGCGGCCCTGGGCGAAGTCCAGGGGCTCTTGGGCGATGAACCGCGGCGCCGCGATTTGCTGATCGAACATCTGCACAAGATTCAGGACGCGTTCGGATGCCTGGAGGCCCGGCACTTGCGGGCGCTCGCCCACGAGATGCGCCTGTCGCAGGCCGAAGTCTATGAAGTCGCCAGCTTCTACCATCATTTTGACGTCGTGCGCGAAGGCGAGGCAGGGCCGGCGCCCGTGACCGTGCGCGTGTGCGACAGCATCGCCTGTTCCCTGAAAGGCGCCGACGCCCTGGCAGCCGCTCTGCAAAGCGGGGTCGATCCGTCGAAAGTGCGCATTCAGAAAGTCCCCTGCATCGGCCGCTGTGACGGCGCGCCCGCCGTTCAGGTCGGCAAGCATGCGATCGACAATGCAAGCGAAGTGACGGTCCGCTCCGCGCTCTTCGAAGGCGTCGGGGCTGCCGTCATTCCGGACTACACGGGGCTGGACGCCTATCGGAACGGCGGCGGTTACCAGGTGCTGGAGCGTGTGCGCTCCGGAGAACTGGATGCCGCGGCCATTGCGGACAAGGCCCTGGAAGCCGGTCTGCGCGGCCTTGGCGGTGCGGGCTTTCCTACCGGTACCAAGTGGAAGATCGTCAACGATCTGCCGGGACCGAAATACCTGACCATCAACGGCGACGAAGGCGAACCGGGGACGTTCAAGGACCGCTATCATCTGGAGCGCGACCCGCACCGGCTTCTGGAGGGCGCGCTTGTCGCCGCCCATGCGATCTCCGCCGTTCGCATCTATCTCTATATGCGCGATGAATATCCGGCGGTTCTGGAAATCCTGAAAACGGAAATCGAAGCGCTGCGCGCGGCCGGCATTATCACCACGATCGACATCGAGCTGCGCCGGGGCGCCGGCGCCTATATCTGCGGCGAAGAAAGCGCGATGATCGAATCGATCGAGGGCAAACGCGGCCTGCCGCGCCACCGTCCGCCCTTTATCGCCCAGGTCGGCCTCTTCGGACGGCCGACACTGAACCACAATGTCGAGACCCTGTTCTGGATCCGCGACATCGTCGAAAAGGGGCCGGAGTGGTTCGCCGCCAAGGGGCGGCGCGGCCACAAGGGGTTTCGTTCCTTCTCCGTATCCGGCAGGGTAAGGGAACCGGGGGTGAAACTGGCTCCGGCCGGGATCACCATGAATGAGCTTCTGAACGAGTTCTGCGGCGGCATGGAAGAGGGACACAGCTTCAAGGGCTATCTGCCGGGCGGAGCCTCCGGCGGCATCCTGCCGGCCGCCCTTGCGGACGAGCCGCTCGATTTCGGCACGCTCGACAAGCACGGCTGTTTTATCGGCAGCCACGCTATTGTCGTTTTCTCGGACAAGGATGACATTCGCGATGTCGCACTCAACCTGATGCGCTTCTTCAAGCATGAGAGCTGCGGCCAGTGCACGCCTTGCCGGTCCGGCACGGAGAAGATGGAGCATCTTCTGGCACGCGGCGACTGGGATGCGGCGAAGATCGCCGACCTTGATGGCGTCATGCGGACCGCATCGATTTGCGGGCTCGGCCAGGCGGCAAGCAATCCGGTCGCATCGGTCCTGAAATTTTTCCCGGAGGAGTTTGGCAAATGAGCGAGATCAGTTTCTCCCTCGACGGCAAAACCGTAACCGCCCGGGAAGGCGAGACCATCTGGCAGGTGGCAAAGCGCGAAGGCGTCGCCATTCCCCATCTCTGCCACAAGGATGCCCCCGGCTACCGCGCGGACGGCAATTGCCGTGCCTGCATGGTCGACATTGAAGGCGAACGCACACTTGCGGCCTCCTGCATCCGCAAACCCTCCGAAGGCCTCGTGGTGAAGACGGCGAGCGAGCGGGCCGCCAAGGCCCGCGAAATGGTGTTCGAACTGCTGGCCGCCGATCAGCCGAGCCGGGACGCCCATCCGGATCCGGACAGCGATTTCTGGAAATGGTCCGATGCGCTTGGCGTGACCACGAGCCGTTTTGCGCCCGGTGAAAGAACCGCACCGGACATTTCCCATCCGGCAATGGCGGTCAATCTGGACGCCTGCATCGCCTGTAACCTGTGTGAGCGCGCCTGCCGGGAAGTGCAGGTCAATGACGTGATCGGCATGGCCGGCCGCGGTTCGCACACGATCCCGGTGTTCGACATTGCCGATCCGATGGGAGTTTCCACCTGCGTTGCCTGCGGCGAATGCGTTTCCGCCTGCCCGACCGGCGCGTTGATGGAAAAGAGCCTCATGGATGAGGCCGGCCGGACGCGGGAAGTCTTTGCCGAGGAGACGATCGACAGCGTCTGCCCGTTCTGCGGTGTCGGCTGTCTGACCTCGGTTTCCGTGAAGGACGGCAGGATCGTCAAGGTCGACGGCCGCGACGGCCCTGCCAACGAAAACCGTCTCTGCGTCAAGGGCCGCTTCGGCTTCGACTATGTCTCCAGCCCCCAGCGCCTGACCAGACCGCTGATCCGCCGGGACGATGCGCCCAAGCGCGGCGATATCTCCATGGACCTTGGCAATTATCTCGACTACTTCCGGGAAGCGACCTGGGACGAGGCGCTGGACAGGGCCGCGAGCGGGCTGAAGGCGGCCTGCGAGGCCAAGGGCGGTGCGGGTGTCGCCGGTTTCGGCTCGGCGAAAGGGTCCAACGAGGAGGCCTATCTCTTCCAGAAGCTGATCCGCCAGGGATTCCGGAGCAACAATGTCGATCACTGCACGCGGCTCTGCCACGCCTCCTCCGTGGCGGCGCTCATGGAAGGCATCGGTTCCGGTGCGGTGACGGCACCATTCAGTGCGGCGGGCGATGCGGACTGCATGATCGTTATCGGTGCCCGTCCGGCACAAAACCACCCGGTGGCCGCGACCTATTTTAAACAGGCGGCCAAGAAGGGCACCAAGCTGATCGTCATGGACCCGCGCGGCCAGGACCTGATGCGCTATGCGGAACACGGTTTGAAGTTCAAACCGGGCACCGACGTCGCCATGCTCAATGCCATCCTCAACGTGATCATCACCGAAGGGCTCTACGACAGCCAGTATATCGCCGCCCATGTCGACGGCTTCGAGGCGCTCAAGGAGAAGATCCGCGATTTCACGCCGGAGGCCATGGCGCCGGTTTGCGGGATCGACGCCGGAACCCTGCGCGAAGTCGCCCGCCTTTACGCGACCAGCGCAAAATCGATCATCTTCTGGGGCATGGGCGTTTCGCAGCATGTCCACGGCACGGACAATGTCCGCTGCCTGATCGCCCTGGCGCTGGTGACCGGCCATATCGGCCGCCCGGGAACGGGTCTCCATCCCCTGCGCGGCCAGAACAACGTGCAAGGAGCTTCCGACGCCGGTCTCATCCCGATGGTCTTCCCGGACTACCGGTCCGTCGAAAGTCCTGATATCCGCGCCGAATACGAGGACGCCTGGGGCCGGACGCTGGATCCCGTGCGCGGCCTCACGGTCGTCGAGATCATGAACGACATCCTGGCCGGCGGCATCGAGGCCATGTATATCCAGGGCGAAAACCCGGCCATGTCCGACCCGGATCAGGCCCATGCGCGCAAGGCGCTGGCAAGCCTGAAGCATCTGGTCGTTCAGGATATCTTCCTGACCGAAACCGCATGGCACGCGGATGTCATCCTGCCGGCATCCGCGCACGCGGAAAAGCTCGGCACCTACACCAATACCAACCGTCAGGTCCAGATCGGCCGTCCCTGCGTGCCCATGCCGGGCGAAGCCAGGGCTGACTGGGAACTGATGATCGAAATTGCCAACCGGCTGGGGCTGGACTGGTCCTATGACGGCGTTCCGGCGATCTACGAGGAAATGCGCTCGCACATGCCCTCGCTGAACAACATCTCGTGGGAGCGCCTGGAGCGCGAGGGAACGGTTACCTATCCCGCTGATGGCCCCGACGAGCCGGGCAACGAAATCCTGTTCGGCCAGTCCTTCCCGACGGCGGACGGCCGGGCCCGCATCGTCACAACCGATCTGGTCCCGCCGGACGAGTTGCCGGACGAGGACTTTCCGCTGGTGCTCACCACCGGCCGCATGCTGGAACACTGGCACACCGGCGCCATGACCCGCAGGGCCGCGGTTCTCGACGCGATCGAACCGGAACCCGTGGTTTCCATGAACCCGCGCGACATCAAGCTGGCGGGTCTGGAAATCGGCCAGGAGGTGAGGGTCGAAACGAGACGCGGTGCCATCACGCTCACCCTGCGTGCGGACCGGGATGTCTCGACCGGCATGATCTTCATTCCGTTCTGCTTCTTCGAAGCCCCGGCCAACTTCCTCACCAACCCGCAGCTGGATCCGTTCGGCAAAATCCCGGAATTCAAGTTCTGCGCGGCGCGGATCATGCCGTCCGCCCAGAGAGAGGCGGCGCAGTAGGGTCCAACCCCGCCGCTTGGCACTCCTTCTCCCCCTGGGGAGATGTCTCCAAAGGAGACAGAGGGGGTATCAGCCTCTCGGCAAACAAGGCGTCTCCGAATTTGGGCACCGCTTCTCCCCTCTGTCGGCTTTGCCGACATCTCCCCCGCAAGGGGGAGAGGGGAGATTGCCGAAATTCACGCGGCGTGAGACTGGGCAACTTGGCGACTGCGGAAGCTGTGTTGCGACGGCCGAAACACAAAGGGCGGCCCAAGGCCACCCTTTGCTTGTTCTGCTGAAAACAGCCGTCCTCAGTTCGCCTCGATCCTCACGTTGAGAAGATCCGGAAGCGTTTGCGGGGCGGCCATGCTGCCCAGGATCTGGGCCACTGGCACCGGATTGGCCGGTTTCAGGGTCACTCTGAACTCCTTCGGGTCCGCCAGGAATTTCGACGCCGCTTCGCTCACCATCTGCGTGAAGGCCGGGTTGCGGATCGGTGCCGTCGCTTCGGCGGCCTGGGCGACCAGGGCTTCGCGGAACAGGTTTTCCTGAATGCCCTGTTGCTCGGCCACGTGGGCGAGGCCCTTGGATGTCAGGCCGCTGTCCTTGTAGGTGAGAGATGCTTCGACGAACTGGGCGGCGATCGCCGCCATCTGAGCCTGGCCCTCGGGATCTTCGAACAGAGCCTTCGGGATGTTGGCGAAGCGAGCGGAGGCCTCGGCCATGCCAAGCCCCTCGATTTTCACCATCAGACGATCCAGGCGCAGCTCAAGGGTTGCCTCGTCCCAGTAGAGCCTGGTCTCGTCCGACCAGACGACCGTTTCAAGACCGAGCGCATCCAGCAGGGCTTTGATTTCCGCGTCCTCGACGCTGCTCACCGGAACCTCTATGCCGTCGCTCCTGGTGTAGAGGCTGGTCGGTATCGGCGGAACAGTCGTCGAAACGGCGAGTTCGGTCTTGCCGATCCGGGTACGCCCCACCTCCGGCACGTTCACATCCAGGCCCTCGATCTCATAGGCGAAGGACCGCGGCATGAAGGCCCGGGCGATCTCAAGACTATGGTTCTCGGCATAGGTCGGATCGGCCGTCACCGTGCTGATCATTTCGCGCATGGGCGAATACTCGGCAAACTCGATATCGCCGATGGCAGCCCAATCAAGCTTGACCGATCCGCCCTGCGGAAGCTCCGGCGCATCGAGACCGACAATCAGCATCTCGCCGATTCCGTTGGAGCTCAGGCCGGTCAACGCCATTTCCTTGATGGTCAGGCCGATGTTCCCGTCCGGAGTGGGGGTGGGAATATCGACAGAAATTCCGCTGATTCGAGCGTCGCCCACGCCGAAGGAGCGATAGAACTGGAACACGTTGGTGATCAGTTCTTCCGGTGCGGGCACCGTCTGGTTCAACAGCTTGTCGAACATTTCCAGGAAATTGTTGTCGCGCTTGATCACCGTGATGTCGGCGATCGAGGCTTTCTCGACGGCCATGGCGACGGACAGCCCCTCCGCGATATCCTGCGTGGTCTCATAGTCGATCGTGGATCCGGAGCCGACCAGCGTCACTTCCTCGCCGGTTTCCGCAACGTCCGGATCGAACAGGTTGAGTATCGCGGCCGCATTGACGTCGGTGTAGACGGTCTTGCCCTGCCGGGTCGTCTGGCCGAGCATCTGGCCCGACTTCACATCAAGCGTTCGCAGGGTCTGGGAGACGCTGTCGATCGTATATTCCCCGATCAGCCCGTCCACGGCGTTCGCCATCCGATAGCCGTCCATCTGCAGCGTGCCGGACAGCACCAGGGTCTCCTGACCGTCCGCCTCCGCATAGGCTTCCATGGTTGCGCCCGTGCTGTCCACCTTGATTTCGGCAAAGGACATCAGCAGCGACGTCGTGGCGAAGGGCAGCCAGCGGCTGACGGGATGTTCCGGATCCTCGGGTGGGATTTCCGGCATGGTGAAGCTGTAATTCGTCGCCAGGGTGCCGGTCAGCCGGCCTTCCATCTTCAGTCGGCCATCCCCTTCCACAGCGCCGGCGACATCAAACTCCGTATCGTCGGAATAACTCCAGCTGGCGGCCGTGAACTTGCCATTGTCATGCTTGAGGCCGGTGATGGTGATGGCGCCGGCGGAAAGAGACATGGAATAGGTCAGGTCGCGAAGCTTCGAAGGCTCGACCTTGGTCTCCCCGTCGTTGCCGGTCACGTCGGTTTCCTTGGCCGGGAGATCCTCGATCTTGCCGCCGAAGGATAGCGTGCTGTCGCTGATCGTCAGCGTATCGCTGCCCGCGTCATACTCCACCGCGCCGTTTTCAACCTCGAGGCCGAGGTTCTTCAAACCTGCCACATAGGCCTCGAAGGCCGCTTCGCCGGTGTCCTGCGCATAGGCGGAGCCGGAGATCAGAACCAGGGCGGTGCTTAGGGACAAAAACCGGGCCCGCGCCCTGGCTGAACTTGGTCGGGTAACGGATAGGGGCATGGAAAACAATATCTTGGCTCCAAATAGAATGATCAGAATCGACCGGCTTGAACGCGGTCAGATCCGATAAGGTGGCACATCTTTGACCATTGCGTGACTATGAACCAATCTCGCGACAAGGTCGATTGGCCACGCTGAAAATTATGCCGAATTCGCGGCCGCCGGAGCAGGTACGGCAAACCGCGATTGCAGGTCAGCTCGTGCGTTCAATTTAACGGGTCTGTATCCTGAACCACACCGGCCCCGGCGGGCTCCCGCCATTCGGCCCGGACGTCCTCGTCGGTTTCTTCTGCCAGGGCTTGCCCCTGAGGGTCCGCACGGTTTCGTCCGGAGCGAGCTGGCGCAGGGCCCAGACGGCGGTGCCCCGCACCACCGGGTCGGGATCGCGCAGGTGCGGCAGGATGTTTGCGACCAGCTCGGCCTCGCCCGAATTGCCCGCCGCGATCAGCACGTTGCGCAGGAAGCGGTTGCGGCCGGCGCGCTTGACCGGCGAGCCGGAAAAGAGTTTCCGGAACGCGGCGTCATCCAGTTCCAGAAGATCGGCAACCGCCGGCTGCTTCAGATCGTCCCGGGCAATCAGTTTGGCTTCCCGGGCCGCGCTGGCGAACTTGTTCCAGGGGCAGGCTGCAAGACAATCGTCGCAGCCATAGATCCGGTTGCCCATCGCCTTGCGGAATTCGGCCGGGATAGGCCCGGCATGTTCGATCGTCAGGTAGGAGATGCAGCGGCGCGCATCCAGCTGGTAGGGCGCCGGAAAGGCGTTGGTGGGGCAGCTGTCCAGGCAGGCCCGGCAGGAACCGCAATGATCGCGCTCTGCGCCGCTTGGCGGCAGGTCCAGCGTCGTGAAGATCGACCCCAGAAAGAACCAGGAGCCGAGCTCCCGCGAGACGAGGTTGGTGTGTTTGCCCTGCCAGCCGAGGCCGGCCGCCTCGCCGAGCGGCTTTTCCATCACCGGGGCCGTGTCGACGAAGACCTTGACATTCCCGCCGGCGCGGGAAATGAGAAAACCGGCAAGCTCCTTGAGGCGTCCCTTGATGATGTCGTGGTAATCGCGGTGCCGCGCGTAGACGGAAATGCCGCCGCTGGCCGGGTTCTCCAGATGCGCAAGCGGGTGATTCTCCGCGGTGTCGTCCGGGCCGTAATTCATAGCCAGCATGATGACGGATTTCACCTCCGGCCACAGCGCCGCCGGGGAGGCGCGGCGTTCGGCGGTCTCCGCCATCCAGCCCATGGTGCCGTGGAATCCTTTCTCAAGGAACAATTTGAGGCGCTCTTCAGCCAGGGGAATGCCGTCGGCCGGCGCGATCTTCACCGCGTCGAAGCCGAGCTTCGATGCCTTTTCCTCAAAGGCGGCCAGCTGCTTTTTGGTTTTCGTGTCCAAGACAGATTGCAGCGCGGTTGGGCGCAAGCCTCAAAAGTCGAGATCGGTGTAAGTCGGGGCCGGCGGCATGCCCAGCACCTTTTCACCAAGGAGCGGACGCATGCTGGGCCGGGATTTCACCCGTGCATACCAGCTTTTCACGTCTTCTTCATCACCCCACGGCACTTCGCCCAGATAATCGGCGCAGGAAAGGCTGGCGGCAAGGGCGAAATCCGCAAAGGACAACCGGTCCCCGGCAAGCCACCGGCGGGAGGCGACAAGGTAGCCGAAGTATTTCAGATGGTGATGGATATTGGCTCTGGCAACACGCAGCGCGGCCGAGTCCGGTTCGCCGCCGCCCGCCGATTTCGGCATGATCTGCTTGTAGATGCGTTCGCGCACCAGATGCCCGACCACTTCCTGGTCGAACTTGGTCAGGCTCCATTCCACCAGGCGGCGCGTTTCCGCGCGGATATCCGGATGGTCCGGCATCAGGCGCCGGTCGGCCATGGCGTAGCCGCGCGTCTCGTCGAGATACTCCATGATCGGCCCCGGACCGCATATGGCCGGGCCCTCGTTCTCCACGATGACGGGAACCGTTCCGGCCGCGTTCAGCGTCAGCAGCTGCTGCGGCCGCTGCCAGGGTTCGACATGATGTTCTTCAAAGGCCGCGCCGTATTCGCTCAGGATGAGTCTCACGAACCGGGACGACGGCGAGAACGGATGATGGTAGAGCGTGAGCATATAAGGGTTTAGAGCCTGAACTGTGGCAAGACTAGGTCATCGACCCAGGCCGTATGGGAAAACCGCGTTAACGGACAGTTTGCCTTACATATGGTTAGCAAAGGGTTTGACGGGCTGCCCTCGCTCCGTCAAATAGGCGCCGGCCGGGGGTTTCCCGAGCCGCGTGACATACCGGTTCCGGTTGCCCGTCATCAAGCCATTTGGAGACAAGATACACAATGGATGGCCAAACGATTGTTAATGCACTTATTTTGGGAATTGTCGAAGGCCTCACCGAATTCATTCCCGTCTCGTCCACGGGACACATCCTGCTGCTGGGGCATTTTCTGGGCTTTGACAGCACGGGCAAGACGTTCGAGGTTCTGATCCAGCTCGGGGCGATCCTGGCGATTCTCTCCGTCTATTTCGGCAGGCTGTGGCAGCTGGCCGTGGCCCTGCCGAGCGATCCGGCCAGCCGCCGGTTCGTCGCCGGCATCCTGCTCGCCTTCCTGCCCGCGGCGGTGATCGGCGTCCTGCTGCACAGCTTCATCAAGGAAGTCCTCTTCGAGACGCCCACCCTGATCTGCGCCACCCTGTTTCTGGGCGGCATCGTCCTCTTGTGGATCGACCGGCTGCCGCTCGCGCCGCGCTACACCAACGTCATGGACTATCCGCTGTCGCTCTGTCTCAAGATCGGCTTTTTCCAGTGCCTGGCCATGGTGCCCGGCGTCTCCCGCTCCGGCGCGACCATCGCCGGCGCGCTGCTGATGGGCACCGACAAGCGTTCGGCGGCGGAATTCTCCTTCTTCCTGGCCATGCCTACCATGGCCGGCGCCTTTGCCTATGACCTTTACAAGAACCGCAACGTGCTTTCGATGGACGATGCCATGATCATCACGATCGGCTTCGTCGCATCCTTCATCGCCGGCGTGTTCGTGGTCCGGGGGCTTCTGGATTTCGTCTCCCGGCACGGCTTTGCCCCCTTTGCCTGGTGGCGGATCTTCATCGGCCTGGCCGGTTTTGCGGGGCTCTACTTTTTCTAGGGCCGTACCTTAGGGTGCGGACCCATAAATGAGGATGAAATGGTTTGAGGCGGATTGCGCGTCCTCAAGAAGCGGAAGCGCAGGAAATGTGGTTCATTTTCAAGCCTTTCGCGACGTAGAGGAGGCGCAATCCGGTCAAATCCGAAGGACATGAAAATGGCTTCACCGCTTCGTCAGCGCGCTTGACCGGGCACACAGCCCGCTCTGCGCACCCTTCCTAGCGGTGTTTCGCCATTTCTCATGCCATTTCGTCCTCATTTATGGGGCCGCACCCTAGGCTGATCGTTCGAGCTTCGCATTGGCGGCATAAAGCGCCGCCAGGTCGGCAAGCTCGCTTGCCAGTTCCTGCCGCAGGTCCTGCGGGCCGAGCAGTTCCGCCCCGGGCCCGAGCCAGCGCACCAGCGGCAGAATACGCGCCCGGTCGGTGCTCGGGATGCTCACCAGGATCCTGCCGTCTTCGGACGGCGTGAACACCGCGTGGCGGTAGTACCAGTCCGCGCTCAGCTTTTTCGCCTGCCGGGGCGTGATCAGGATCTCGGCGATCTCCTCCTCCTGCTCCCAGCGGCGCATCGCCTGGGAGAGCCAGGCGCCGCCGAGCAGGCTCTGGATCGAAAACGCCTTGTCGGGCCGGAAAAACAGCCCGCTGATTTCCAGGTTCCGCACCCGGTCCGCCCGGTAGACCTTCAACAAGTCCGTATCCACGCAGCGCCCGGCGAGATACCAGAGATCCCGGTCGAACAGGACGCCATAGGGCTCGACATCATGGGCCTTTACCGTCTGGCGGGCGGGGTTCACGTGTTCGAACCGGACCCGCCTGCTGTCCAGGATACCGGCCATGAAGCCGTCCAGGGCCTTTTGCCAGTCTTCCGTCGGTTCCGCCTTGGTGCCGGCATGGAAGATGTCGGGCGGGATCGGCTCAATGCCGACGATCCGCTCGGCGTCCTTCAACAGCCCGTGAACGTTCTTCGGCAGGGAGGCCAGCAGCTTCTTCTCCGCCGAGGTCAGTTCGCCCGCCAGCGGCACGGTTCGGCTGCTGCGCACCAGCGCCATTGCCGCCAGCAGCGCGGCGGTCTCGTTGCGGGAGAGGGCGACGGGCGGCTGAATGTAGCCGCTGGCCAGCCGGTATCCACCCTCCGCGCCCCGTTCAGCATCCACCGGCACGCCGAGCGCGATCAGCCGGTCGATGTCGCGGTAGATCGTCCGCAGGGACACTTCGAAGCGCTCCGCAAGCACTGTCGCGGGAACGAGCCTGCCGCCGGTCAGCAGCAGCAGGATGCCGAGCGCGCGTTCAATCGGGTTCATGAGATGGCCCATCGTGGGTTGTCGGAAAAAAATCTTACTCCGGGAACAGAACGAGATCAAACATGACTCCCAGCTGTCAGGATTGAACTGCCATCTTGAGGTCGTCCCAGGCAACTGGGGCGATGTTCCTCCCAGGACCGGCGCGCGTTCCGGATTGATTACCGGAATGCGGCAAGCCGGCCGTCATCAAAGCAATTGGAGCACCCTGCGTTCGTCCGGACGCGGCATGCTCCCGGAGAAGAGAGATGAGCGTTGAGATCGAAACCATTTTCCGCAGCCGCGCGCGCAATCGCGGCATTGTCCTGTCTGCCCTTCGTCTATGTGCCGCTGCACTTCGCGGATATTTCCGTCGCCGGGCAACTGCCAGGGCTTTGGCTAACCTGAGCGAAGAGGAGCTGAGGGATATTGGCCTGGCGCGCACGGAAACCGGCTATCGGCAGATCCACCGGGACCGATACGGGGCGCATTACTGGTGATGACATCATCGGCCGGCTGACGGGTTCGCTTGTCAGCCGGCTGATTTGCGTGTGAGTACTCTGATATCAGGCCTGTTCCAGGCCAGGAACATCACCAGGAGCGCGATGAGCGCCGCGGCGATTACTCCGTAGAAGGGCAGATTGAGGTCGACACCGATCAGATCGCCGCCGAGAAGGGAAATAATTCCGGCAACCAGTGTAAAAACCGCGATTGTCACCCCCATTACCCAGCCCTGTTCCTCATCGCTGACGGCGGCCGAATATAGTCCGAGAAAGGTCGGGTAGGCGATGCCGAACACGAAGTAGAAGCAGAACACCGGGACGAAGGTCAAAAGAGCGATGGGAGATGCGACAAATGCTGCCGCGGAAACCGCCCAGACCACGAATGTGCCGCCTAGGATCGCCTGCTTGCTGAAGCGCTTTTGCGCGGGCACCACCAGGAAGGTACTGGAAAAGGCAAGGGCGACACCGATCGTCAACATCACCATGCTGCCGCCCAACGTGCCATAGTCGAAGCGGCTGGTGAGGTAATTGTCGACGAAAATGTAGAAGGACATGTTGGCGATGTGGAAGAAGAAGAACACCATCGTCAATCGCAGCACCTTTGGGTATTTCCGGATCTGCCACAGCAATTCGAATATCTCCGCGGGGCGGAATACGAAAGGTTGTCGCTCGGCCGGTCCTTCATCCGGCTCCCTGAACGTGAACAGCACCAAGGCAATGGCAATCGCCACTAGCGCGAAACAGGCGTAGAACGGCAGCTTTACACTGGAGATGCTGCCGAGGAACTGCGGATCCGACAGGAAACCGCCGATGATCGGCCCGCCGACCAGGCCGAAGCTGACACCCGTGATGATGTAGCCCATGTTACGGTTCCGGTCTTCTTCGTCGGCGCTGCCGTCGATCATCGCAGCCTGGGCGATCGGCTGGTTCCCGGCAGTCAGCCCGGTGATTGCCCGGCCCAGGATGAGCAGCGGAAAACTGTTCATGTAGAGCGCGCCGATGGTAAGCGCGTAGCCGCCGAGCGCGCCGAACAGACAAATCAGGATGGCGTTCTTCCGGCCGATCACGTCCGAAAGTTTGGAGATATAGGGAGCGCCCAAGAACCAGCAGATGAAGAACACGCCGATGATCAGACCGTAATCAAAGTGGCGCATGGCATCGGTGGTATCCCTCGGCAGCATTGATGTGCCGGGGTCCATTACCAGCGTATTGATGATCGGAAAGACCAGCCCCTGTCCCAGAAGATCTACAAAAACCACGAACAGCAAAGTGACTTTGGCAATAAATGGCATCAGTTTTTCCCCCTCGACAAAAGAGCGTAGGCAAAGCAAGCCAAAACGGCAACGACCAAGCTGGCTGGGGAGGGGGCTGCCTTCAGGAAATCAGATGCAGAAGTCAAATGCAAAAAAACGGGCCCGCCGGACCCGTTTTCTTCACGCAGCTGCCGGCGGCTTCTAGGCGATGCGGTGCGCGTCGTACTGGCCGCGCACACGGAACCGGTCGAGATAGGTGGGCAGGATGGTTGCGAGCGTTCCCGGTTTGACGCCGATGCCCTCCAGGGTCCGGCCTTCGGAAGTGGCGGCCGCGGAGACGATGTTGTCGGACTTCAGCATTTCCACCTGATCGACCGTGAGCGGCGCGCCCGGCAGAAGCTGCAGCACCCGGGCCATCAGGGAGGCGACCGGAAAGGGTATCGGTATGAGGGCGCGGGAGCGGCGGGTCACCTTCAGCATGTCTTCGAGGCATTCCTTGAAGGTCTTCACTTCCGGACCGCCCAACTCATAGGTCGTGCCCGGCGTCAGTTCGCCATCGACGGCGCGCGCCACGGCTTCGGCGATATCACAGACATAGACCGGCTGGAACTTCGTCTCGCCGCCGCCGATCAGCGGCAGGGCGGGGGTGAGGCGGGCCATGTCGGCAAACTGGTTGAAGAAACTGTCTTCCGGACCGAAGACGATGGACGGACGGAAGATGATGCTTTCCGGCAGCGTTTCCAGAACGCCGGCTTCGCCGGCCGCCTTGGAGCGGGCATAGGCCGAGGGGCTCGCCGCATCCGCGCCGATGGCGGATATGTGCGTGATGCCGGACAGTCCGGCCGTGCGCGCGGCTTCGGCAATGGCCCGCGGGCCGAAGGCCTGGACCGCATCGAAGGTCTGCTTTCCGGATGGCGCCAGGATCCCGACCGCATTCACCACGGCATCGGCGCCCTGCACCGCACGGTCCACCGACCAGCGGTAGCGCAGGTTGGCCTGAACCGCCATGATCTGTCCCACGGCGCCGAGCGGCTGCAGATGGGTCGCCAGATCCGGACGCCGCACCGCGACGCGCACCCGGTAGCCGCGCTTGGCCAGGGCCTGGACGATATGGCGGCCGATAAAACCTGAGCCGCCGAACACCGTGACGAGTTTGCCGTTGAGTTGTGTGGACATCCTGAAATGCCTTCTTTCGCGTCCGGAATATGCGTCCGGTCAAAGGGAATTGCCGGAGTAATTACCAGTGTCTTAGCCCTTTGTGCCCGGTGTGTGAAGGGGCGCGTGTGCATGAGTGAAAAAAGTCGCATTCTATGATTGACAAGGCATCGACCGCCCCTTACAAGCCCCCTCACAGCCCAGGTGGCGGAACTGGTAGACGCGCTAGCTTCAGGTGCTAGTGCCCTAACGGGCGTGGAGGTTCGAGTCCTCTCCTGGGCACCAAATTCCCTCAGAGATATCTCTCCGAGACAACAAAACCGGCCTTCGAGCCGGTTTTGTTGTTTTTGGTCTCCTGTCGCGACACGGGTTCGTAACAGGCCCAAAAATGCAACCATGGCCGAAACGGAATCACTTGCGGCCATGGTCCAGACACGAATGCAGAATGCTCCGGTGCAAAGCCCGGCGATCGTCTCGCTGAAGGGAATCTCCAAGACCTTCGCGAACGGTACGGTCGCGCTCAACAACCTGTCGCTGGATGTCCGGGAGGGCGAATTCGTCTCGCTGCTTGGTCCCTCCGGCTGCGGCAAGTCGACGGCGCTCAGGATCATTGCCGGGCTCATTGAACCGACATCTGGACGGGTCGGCTGGCCGCAGGAGGAGGCGAGCCAGGCGGAGCACGAGCTGGGCTTCGTGTTCCAGGAGCCGACGCTGATGCCCTGGGCAACGGTGTTCTCCAATGTCTGGCTGCCGCTGCGGCTCAAGGGGATCTCGAAGAAATCGGCCCGTGAGCGCGTCATGGAAGCGCTGGAAACGGTCGGTCTCGCGCCGTTTGCCGCAAGCTATCCGCGCGAGCTTTCCGGCGGCATGAAAATGCGCGTCTCCATCGCAAGGGCGCTGGTGACGCGGCCCAGGGTGCTCCTGATGGACGAGCCCTTCGCGGCGCTGGACGAAATCACCAGGTTCAAGCTCAACAACGACCTGCTGCATCTGTGGGAAACCTTCGGCTGGACGGTGATCTTCGTCACCCACTCCGTTTTCGAATCCGTCTATCTCTCGAACCGCATCGTGGTGATGGCCGCGCGGCCCGGGCGGATCGTCAGCGACAGCGCGATCGACGCGCCCTATCCGCGGGGCGACGACTTCCGCACCTCGGCTGTCTATTCGGGCTTCTGCCGCGAGGTTTCCGGGGCCCTCAGGTCGGCGATGGGGGCGGGAGAGCCGCACTGACACCTCTTGGGCGTTGGCTTCGCCACGCCGGCTGGCTCGCAGTGTGGGGCGGGGTTGCTGGAGGTATGGCCGCCGGGTGAAAGTGGAAGCAGCAGACCCAAAGATATTCAAAGGCCAGACCCCATGCGCGTTCTCGTGGTTTTCAGCCATCCTTGCCCGGAGAGTTTCAACGCGGCGATCTGCAAGACCGTCGTGAGCTCCCTGGAGGCGGAAGGCCATGAGGTGAAGCTGACGGATCTTTACACTCAGGGCTTCGGTCCGGTGATGAGCGCGCAGGAGCGGCGGAATTACCACACGCCCCAGGCCAACACGCTGCCGGTCGCCGGTCATCTGGCGGACATCATGTGGTGCCAGGCGGTCATCTTCATCTATCCGACCTGGTGGTTCGGCGTGCCCGCCATGCTGAAGGGCTGGCTGGAGCGGGTCTGGGTGCCCTACGAGACGTTTGACATGCCGACGGCGGACCGGCCCATGCAGCCCAGGATGCAGCATATTTCCCACATGGCGGTGATCACCACCTGCGGCGCCACCTGGTGGCAATCCAAGCTGATCGGCGAACCGGGCCGCAAGACCCTTCTGCGCGGCATCAGGTTCCTGTGCCGGCGCCGCTGCAGGACCATGTATCTGGCGAAGTACAAGATGGACAGTTCCACGCCGGAAAGCCGGGCGGAGTTTCTTGCGCGGGCCGGCAGGAAGGTCGCCGCTCTCATGGCGCGTTAACGGTGCGACCCCATAAATGAGGATGAAGCGATGAATATCGGTACGGCTACCGAACAGAGCGGGCGTCCGGATTGCCCGATCCTCGACAATCTGTCAGGACATCATTGCGGGCATGAGACAGCCAAGGGGTAAGTGGACGTGAACAGCAAGCCGTTTCTGATAATCTCCGCCGGTCTTTCCGTGCTCGTGGCGGGCGTTCTTGTCTGGGGCTTCCTGACGTCTGAGGACGAGCAGCCCGCCAGCGACGGGGCCGCGCTGGTTGCCGTCACCGTGCCGGACCTTTCCTCCAGGGCCCTTGAGGGCCGCGCGCTGTTTCAGGAGAACTGCGCCGCCTGTCACGGGGAAAAGGCCGGTGGCCGCAACGGGATGGGGCCGCCGCTGGTTCACAAGATCTACGAACCGGGTCACCATGCCGACGGCGCTTTCCTCCTGGCTGTCATGCGGGGCGTGCGTGCCCATCACTGGCCGTTCGGCGATATGCCGCCGGTGGAAAATGTGACCGACAAAGACGTCGAAAAAATCGTTGCCTATGTCCGCGAACTCCAGCGGGCGAATGGTATCAACTGACGGCACAGACCACGGGAGGCGGAAAGCGCCCGGCAAGACCTGCCACGAGGCCGTCCGTATCGGAAACAATCCCGCCGGCCGGCCGGCGTGCGAAGTTTGCGCCAATCCGCTTGCCTCATGAGGCGGCATCGTCTACCTGACGGTCAGATTATGCATCAGGGCCGCGGCCTGATGTGATATGTGCATGTCCGGCCTAAGGAGACGACTTAAGATGACCATCCGCTACCACAAAGGCGACCTTCCAGACCTGAAAGCCTATGAAGCGGCGCATGCGGTGGCTGTCGATTCCGAAACCCTGGGCCTCAACCCGCACCGGGACCGCCTGTGCGTCGTCCAGTTGTCGCCCGGCGACGGAACGGCGGATGTGGTGCAGATCGCCCGCGGCCAGGCGGACGCCCCCAATCTGGCGGCTCTCCTGACTGATCCTTCCAAGCCGAAGATATTCCACTTCGCCCGGTTTGATGTTGCGGTGCTCCGCCACTATCTGAATGTTCAGGTGACCCCGGTCTGGTGCACCAAAATTGCTTCAAAGCTGGTTCGCACTTATACCGACCGGCATGGATTGAAAGATATTACGCGTGAACTTCTTGGTGTGGAACTGTCCAAGCAGCAGCAGAGTTCGGACTGGGCGGCGGAGACCCTGTCCGATGCGCAACTGGCCTACGCGGCCTCGGATGTTCTATACCTGCACGCATTGAAGGAAAAACTTGAGTACATGCTCTCTCGCGAAGAGCGGGAGCATATTGCAAAGGCATGTTTTGAATTTCTGCCGGTTCGTGCGGAACTCGACCTCAAAGGGTGGGAAGAGGCGGATATTTTCGCCCACTCGTGAGGCACGGGCCCGGCCTGTCGGCATGGCAGCTGTTCAGGGGCCGTCAAACGCCGATACATGAGTGTTGGCGGGCCCTGGATTTCGGAGAGTGCGTTGAGCGTTGTCAGCGAATATGCGGGAGGCAGGTCTCCCGGTCGGCCGCGATTGAGCCGGGCGCAGCGGGCTGCGCGCCGGCACAGCGTGTTTGTCCGCATTCTCCGCTGGCTGTTTCCCGCCCTCGGCATTCTGATCTGTGCCGGCATGATCGGGCTGATCGTTCTCTTCAACATCTTGAGCGGCTTCGGCGCGTCCAACATGATGCTGACCAGCGAAGGCCTGGTAATGGACCAGCCCGAGCTTTCCGGGCACGATGGCGATCGCTCATACAGGGTGACGGCGCGCCGCGCCATTCAGCGGCTGACCGATCCAAAGATCATCGACCTGGAGACCATCCGCGCGGACATCGTGCTCAGCAAGGATCAGAGTGCTCAAATTGTGGCCGTGAAGGGCATCTATAATAACGGCGCGGAAACGCTCCGCCTTTATGAGGGTATTCAGCTGGAGTGGAGCGAAGGCTATACCGTGGATCTGTCCGAAGTGGAGATCGACCTCAACAGCGGCGCACTGACGACGTCGCAGCCGGTCTCGATCCGTTCGGATCAGGGGCAGGTGAGGGCCGGCAAACTCTCTTATGACCAGAACAAGGGTCTCGTCCGCTTCACGGACGGGATCAAGATGAGGATTAATCCGGCTCGGAAGGACGGTACGCAATGACTTTCTTCAAACGCGCATTGATCGCATCGGTGGCGGTCCTCCTGGCCGGCACCGCGCAGGCGCAGACCTTCTCGGATGCCTTTGCGGGCTTCGGGTCCAATGACGGTGAACCGATCGACATCGAGGCAAGCGAGCTGCGCGTCGAAGACAACAACAGCACGGCGACCTTTATCGGCAACGTGGTGGTCACGCAGGGCGAGACCAGCCTGAAGACGCAGCGGCTGAAGGTCTTTTACGTCGGTTCGGGCGCGCAGCAGGCCGAAAGTGACGTCCAGCAGAAGATCTCCCGTCTGGAGGCCTCCGGCGGCGTGCACATCACCTCCAAGGACCAGACCGCCAAGGGCGACGAAGCCAGCTTCGACATGAACAAGGAGTTCATGGTGATGACGGGCAAGGAAGTCGTCCTCAGCCAGGGCCCGAACGTGGTGGTCGGCAACAAGCTCACCGTCGACCTGAAATCCGGTCAGGCCAACCTGACGGCCGGGCAGGGGCAGGTTGCCGGCGAGACCGGCGGAAGCGGACGGGTGAAAGTCCGGATCCTGCCCAACAGCGTGCAGGAAAAGAACCCCAATCCGTAACTCGTATCTTTTCGGCCCGGTTTATGAGTTTACGGCGTATTTTGCGGATCTGACTCGACAGTATCTGTCACAGATCCTATGTGATCGGCGGCATTGTTTGGATGGACGACATTCCTTTGAAGAGAAACTCTTCGGATTTTAACGGATTGCAGGGACGCATGCCCGAACCGGATCACCAGGAAGAGGATCTGTCGCAGGCGCTTGTCGTCGAAGGCATCGGCAAGACCTACGGCCGCCGTCAGGTGGTGAAATATGTCAGTCTGTCCGTAAAGCCGGGGGAAGCCGTCGGCCTTCTGGGGCCGAACGGCGCCGGCAAGACCACGACCTTCTACATGATCACCGGGCTGATCCGTCCGGACCAGGGCCGGATCCTGTTGAACGGCTTCGACATCACCCGCATGCCGATGTACCGCCGCGCGCGGCTCGGTATCGGCTATCTGCCCCAGGAGGCGTCCATCTTCCGGGGCCTGACGGTCGAGGAGAACATCCGCGCCGTCCTTGAAGTGATCGAACCCAACCGCCGCAGGCGCCGGGAAGATCTCGATCTCGCTGCTGGCTGAATTCGGCCTGACCCACCTGCGCAAGTCGCCGAGCATCGCCCTGTCGGGCGGTGAGCGCCGGCGCGTGGAAATCGCCCGCGCCCTTGCCAGCCGCCCGGCCTTCATGCTGCTCGACGAACCCTTCGCCGGCATCGACCCGATCGCGGTGGGAGACATCCAGGAACTCGTGCGTCACCTGACCCAGCGCGGCATCGGCGTTCTGATCACCGACCACAATGTGCGCGAAACCCTCGGGCTGATCGACCGGGCCTACATTATTGCCTCCGGCGAAGTGCTGACGGAGGGCTTGCCGAACGAAATCGTCACGAATCCCGACGTGCGCCGGCTCTATCTGGGCGAACAATTCACGCTTTGACGGCAAACGGCAGCGGATCCCGGCGATTCAATTTAGCCGGGAAACCCTCCGATTACCCGGCTGACGAGCAAAACCACCCCGGTCAAATGTTTCAATTTGATCGGGATACGCTCTGAGCTATAAATGCGGTCTGCGACAGATAAGCAAGAAGCAGACCAAAACGGGCGACCGGGGAATTAATGGCCATTTCAACCAAGCTGGAGATGCGGCAAAGCCAGTCGCTGATCATGACGCCGCAGCTGATGCAGGCGATCAAGCTGTTGCAAATGTCCAATCTCGATCTCGTGGCCTATGTCGAGGCCGAACTGGAACGCAATCCACTGCTGGAAAAGGGCGATGCAGCCGATGCCGGCCCGGGCGGCGACGAGGAGCCGGAGCCTCGGGAGCCCGCGGGCGACGGGCCGGAAGCGTCCGACTGGATGCAGAACGATCTGGAAACCGGGGCCGAAGCCATCGCATCCCGGATGGATACGGATCTCGGCAACGTCTTTCCCGACGAGCCCGGCGTACCCGCCTCTCCCGATCCGGCCCTGCTCAAGGCCGGCGACAGCTACAAGAATGCCACCAGCAGCAGCACTTCGGAGGATTACAATCTCGAAGCCTTTGTGGCGGAGGAAGCATCGCTCGGAGCCTCGCTCGAAGAGCAGATGCATCTGGCGCTGAGCAGCGAAGCCGACAGGCTGATCGGCGGGCATCTGATCAACTCGCTGGACGAGAACGGTTATCTTTATCTGGATCTGGCGGAAACCGCGGAGCTTCTCGGTGTCGATCTCGCCCGGATCGAGAGCGTGCTCGCCGTGCTGCAGACCTTTGAGCCCGCAGGTGTCTTTGCCCGCAACCTTGCCGAATGTCTCAAACTCCAGCTGATCGACAAGAACCGGTTCGACCCGGCAATGGCGGCGCTGATCGACAACATAGAACTGCTGGCAAGGCGCGAACTGGCCGCCCTGAAGAAGATCTGCGGCGTCGATGACGAGGATCTCGTCGAGATGATCGCTGAAATCCGGGCACTGGATCCCAAGCCCGGCAGCGCGTTCGGCTCCTCGCCGGTCCAGCCGGTCGTCCCGGACGTCTTCGTCCGCCCGGCCAATGACGGCAGCTGGACGGTGGAGCTGAATTCCGACACCCTGCCAAGGGTCCTGGTCAACCAGACCTATTATGCCAGGATCATCAAGACCGCGCGCAACGTGACGGAAAAGGAATACCTCACCGATTCGCTGCAGACAGCCAACTGGCTCGCCAAGAGCCTGGACCAGCGGGCCAGGACGATTCTGAAGGTGTCGACCGAAATCGTCCGCCAGCAGGATGGTTTTCTGAGCTACGGCATCGCGCATCTGCGGCCGCTGAACCTGAGAACCATTGCCGATGCCATCGGCATGCATGAATCCACGGTCAGCCGGGTGACGTCCAACAAATACATGTCGACGCCCCGCGGCATCTTCGAGCTGAAATACTTCTTCTCCTCCGCCATTTCCGGGACGGTGGACGGTGATTCCCATTCCGCGGAATCGGTCCGCCACAAGATCAGGCAGATGATCGAGGCGGAGGATCCCAAAGCGATCCTGTCCGATGACACGATTGTCAAAATTCTCAGGGACGAGGGCGTCGATATCGCGCGCAGGACGGTAGCAAAATACCGTGAAGCCATGAAGATCGGCTCGTCTGTTCAGCGCCGGCGGGAGAAAAACGCCCGGCTTTGACGGCCCGCTCGTCCGTCCAGCTGTGGTAGTGGGACGCAATTTAATATCGATTTCAGGATGTCCACTGGAACAATACGACGGGTTTTGACTTCTGTTCTTTGCAACAGCTACCGGTGTTCATAATCAATTGACTCTTTGCGATAGCGCAATTATAGGACCGCGCTCGTGGCGTAAACAGGGGATGGCGCTTCGGCGTCGACTGGTCCATTCTGTAGGCTTGAAACGTTCCGCGTTTCAGCATCGGCGGTGGAGCCGATGACCCTACGGTCAATAGAAGAAGAAGAGGTCCCCATGGCTTTGCGGATTTCGGGAAAGAATGTCGATGTAGGCGATGCACTGCGCCTCCACGTTACAGACCGAATCGACGATGCCCTGTCGAAGTACTTCACAGGCGGATTCAACGGCCACGTCACGCTCAGCAGGGAGGGCACGGGCTTCAAGTCGGAGTGCAACCTGCACCTGGACACCGGAATCGTGTTACAAGGGTCCGCACAGGATCAGGACCCGCGCGCCAGCTTCGATCTCGCGGCTGAAAAGATCGAAAAACGGTTGCGGCGCTATAAGCGCAAGCTGAAGGACCACTACAGCCACAACGGCGCCAACAGCCGTGAGGCTTTCGAGGCAGCTTCCCATTATGTGCTGGCCTCACCGGAAGAAGACGAGGAAGTGCCGGTGGATTTCAATCCGCTGGTGATCGCCGAGACCTCGGCGAAAGTTAAGACAATGACTGTCGGTATGGCGGTCATGGAGTTGGATCTGACCGAAGCACCTGTTGTCATGTTCAAGAACGCGGCAAATGGCGGTGTCAACGTTGTCTATCGCCGGTCGGATGGCAATATAGGCTGGATAGATCCGGCGTTGGTAGCCACTCAGGCTGCCGAATAATGAGTCGGACAGGGTCGGCTTCCTTGCGGAAGCCGGCTTCTGAAACTTGTAGGCGAACTGATGGATCTTAGTGATCTTCTGGGTAAAGATGCGGTCGTTGCCGGGCTGAAGGCCAAAAGCAAAAAACAGGCAATCCAGGAACTTTCTGCCAAGGCGGCAGAGCTGACCGGTCTTTCTGAACGGGAAATCTTCGACACGCTGCTCCAGCGCGAGCGCCTTGGATCTACCGGTGTCGGCCACGGCATCGCGATTCCCCATGGCAAGCTGACCCGCCTGGACCGCCTTGTCGGCGTATTTGCCAAGTTGGACAAGCCGGTGGAGTTCGATTCCCTCGATGACGAGCCGGTCGATCTGGTGTTCCTGCTGCTGGCGCCCGAAGGCGCCGGCGCCGATCATCTCAAGGCCCTTGCCAGAATCGCCCGCCAGCTCAGGGATGGTTCGGTGACCAAGGGCATCCGGGGATCGTCAGATGCGCGCGAGATCTTCGATCTCCTGACCCAGCCCCTGACCTCGTCCAACGCGGCTTAATCGATTCAAGACCGGCATGGCGAACCGGCCCGGGACGGCCGGAATGCTCAAGGCCGCCCCCTCGGCGATGCACCGGCGCGGAAGCCGGGTCCGGCCCGCGCTGAACCACCTGGAAACGCGCGTATCCGGCCTACCGGGAGCGTCCCGCCCCAATCTTGAATGCTCTGCAATCAGGGTAAAACCAGGGCCATGCCCCAGGTCCGTGTGCGGACCGGGGAGACGCGGCGTCACACTTGGTTTCGGCGTATCACGCCTCGACAGGATTGGCGTCGCCCTGGACGAGACCCTGCGTCGCCGACGAAACGTGCCCGTCGGACAGCGCGGCCAGGCGGAGTTCGCCGAGTTCGGCGGGCGGGGCGGTTTCCTCGGGAATACGCCACAAGGTCGAGCGGATCGCAAGGGTCCCGAGCGTTTTCGTCGAGGTCGCCACGGCGACCATCACCGCCAGCAGCGGGCCGATGGCAACGGGAATAACCGGCCAGACGAGTTCGATCGGCTGCCCGGCAATCCAGGCAAGCCCGGCCAGCCCGAACAGGGTTTGCGGCCAGAGCTTGCGGATGGCGAGCAGGACCGGCAGGCGTGCGACGCCTCTTGCCTGGGCACCCCATCCGGTCGTCTTGCCGAACACGAGCCCGCCCATGAACAGGGTGTGCGCCACCGCCATGATCGGCGCCAGCATCGCGGCATAGACGATCTCCGCGCCGACGCTCATCAGCACACGCACCGGTCCGCCGAAGGCCTTGCGCAGGTCGGACCGCGCCAGAACATCGGCAACCGTTGCCAGCTTGGGCGCAAAGACCATCGTCAGGATCGTGAAGAACAGAACCACTCCCGTATCGGTACGGTACGGCGTATGGTCGCTTGCCATGCCGAGGATGGCGGCGGCGCTCATGAAGCCGATCCAGGCGGGAGATCCCAGGAACATCAGGATAGCCAGCACCAGCTGCGCACGGCTGACGGGCTTGAGACCCGGCAGTGTCAGCAGCCGGCGGTACTGCAGGTTTCCCTGGCACCAGCGCAGGTCCCGGCGGATGAATTCGAGCAGATGGGGCGGGTTGACCTCGTAGCTGCCGGTCTCGAGCGGCAGTACCCGCACCTCGTAACCTGCACGCCGCATCAACACGGCTTCCACCTGGTCGTGGGAGAGGATCGCCCCCGCCAGCGGCCCCTTGCCCGGCATGACCGGCAGTCGGCAGTGTTCCTTGAACGGCTTCAGGCGCAGGATTGCGTTGTGGCCCCAGTAAGGTCCGCAATCTCCCTGCCACCAGGCGCTGCCGATCGTGTAGGAGCGCATGCCGAGCCGCATGCCGAACTGGAAGATCCGCGCAAAGGCGCTGTCGGTCGGCAACCCGACGACAAGGCTCTGCAGGATGCCCAGCTTGGGGTTGGCTTCCATGCGCTTCACCAGGCCGATGATCGCCCCGGCGGACATGTAGCTGTCGGCATCCAGCACCAGGGCATAATCATGCCTGTCGCCCCAGCGGTCACAGAAATCCTCGATATTGCCGGCCTTGTAGCCGGTGTTCTGCGGCCGCCGCCGGCAGACGATCTCCACCTGGCCCTGGAACCGCGCGGCAAGGCGGGCCGCCATCTGCTGTTCCTCGTCGGCGATATCCTCCATGGAGGTATCGCTGAGAACGTAGAGCGTGAAATGATCCGCCTGGCCTGCCCGGATGAGGTGCGAAACCATGGTGCCGAGGTTTGTTTCCAGGCTTTCCGTGTCTTCGTCCCGGGTGCAGGAGAGCAGGGCGGTGGAACTCGTCAGGGGGCTGCGCGCATCGCCCGTCTCAATCGGGCATACCTTCCTGATCGGATCTGCGGCAAACCGCATGACCACAAGCCCGATGACCGCATTCCAGAAGCCGATGATGGTCCAGGGCAGGGTAACCATGAAACACAGCAGGATGAAGACATCGAGCGCCCCATAGCCGCCCGGCGACAGCGTTGCGGCCATCAGCGCGCACAGGCCGGCGAAACTGGTTATCAGCAAGCCGGCGAAGAAGATGCGCCTTGCGGTCATGCGTGCGGATGTCTCGGCGGGTATCGGCATGTCAAAGACCTTGAACATTTTTTTGACTTCCAATCAGGGCCATGATCGCAATAGTGCGCATGTCAGAATGCCCTGACGTATTTGGGTGGCAATGTGATGAACGGGGACGCTACGGCATGAGCACGGACGCGGCAGTGACACGCGACACAGGCAATTCTGAGGCGCTCTGGTATACCGGCGTTGAGGAATGCGCAATCGAATCTGTCGGATGCAGCGCGCCGCAAGCCGGTGAAGTTCTGGTGCGGACGCTGTTCAGCGGTATCAGCCGCGGAACGGAGCGGTTGGTATTCCGTGGCGAAGTCCCTGAGAGCGAGTGGCAACGTATGCGAGCCCCTTTCCAGGCCGGAAACTTTCCCCATCCGGTCAAATATGGTTATGCCAATGTGGGCCGGGTCATCGATGGCGATCCCGACCTCACCGGCCGTATCGTATTCTCGCTCTTTCCCCATCAAAGCGTCTTCACCCTCCCCTCGGCATCCTGCGTTCCCGTTCCCGACGGCGTGCCGGCGCAAAGAGCCGTCCTGGCAGCGAACATGGAAACGGCAATTAGCGCTATATGGGACGGAAAACCATCACCCGGGGATCACATCTGCGTGGTCGGCGGCGGTGTGGTCGGCCTTTTGACGGCATATCTTGGCAGCCGGATTCCAGGCACCAGGGTGACGCTGGTCGACTTGAACGAGCGCCGGGCCGCCCTTGCCGGCGCCCTCGGCCTGGCATTCGCGCTTCCTCCGGATGCACCGGGGGGCAGGATCTCGTCTTCCACACTAGTGCAACGCCGGACGGCCTCGCAACCGCCCTTGCCGCCGCTGGCGACGGCACTTCGGTCATCGAAATGAGCTGGTATGGCACCACCAGGGTTCTGGCGCCCCTGGGGGCGGACTTCCATTCCAGGCGGCTGAAGCTCGTCTCCAGCCAGGTGGGAACCATCGCCGCGGAACGGCAGTCGCGCTGGACATACCGCCGCCGGCTCGAGCTGGCCGTATCCCTGCTGACGGATCCGGCTCTGGACCGGCTGCTCAGTCACCGGGTTTCCTTCCACGACCTGCCGGACCGACTTCCCGATTTGTTGAACCGGTCGTCAGATGTACTGGCCGCGCTCGTCCTGTATGACGGGGCACCAGACTGACCGGCCACCACCTTTCAATCAGAAATTTCAGGACCCCGAGATATGTTTGCTGTTGAAGTCCGTGACCACGTGATGATCGCTCATTCCTTCAAGGGAGAGCTTTTCGGCCCGGCCCAGGCGCTGCACGGTGCGACCTTTGTCATCGATGCTGCCTTTCTGGCCGAAACGCTGGATGAGAACGGCGTGGTGATAGATATCGGCCGCGCCCACGAGGCGTTGAAACAGGTCCTGGAGCCGCTGAACTACAAGAACCTCGACGCCATGCCGGAGTTTGCCGGCGTCAACACGACCACGGAATTCCTGACCAAACACATTCACGATCACCTGGCCCGGAGTGCGCGCGACGACCGCCTGGGCCGGCCGGGATCCGAGCTCAGCGCGATCCGCGTGACCATTTCGGAGTCCCATGTGGCCCGTGCCTGGTATGAAGCCGGGATCTGAGGAGACAATGCAAAGGCTCTGGTTCGCCTATCCGGGCGACATCGATACGCCGACCGGCGGCTACGGTTACGACCGGAATATCGTTGCCGGCCTGCGCGAGCTCGGTTGGCGGGTAGAACTGCTCTCCCTGGGAGAGGGGTTTCCCTTCCCGTCGGCCGCGACACTGGCCGGCGCGCAGCGGAAACTTCTCGCGCTTCCGAAAGGGGCGCTCGTGGTCGTCGACGGCCTGGCCCTGGGCGTGATGCCGGAGGCCGCCGCGGCGATATCGGAGCATCTGACGCTGGTCGCCCTTGTTCATCATCCGCTGTGTCAGGAGAACGGCCTTGCTGAAGACCGGGAAAATGCCTTGTTGGTGAGCGAAACCGAAGCGCTGGCACATGCCCGGCAGGTCATCGTGACCAGCCCGGCGACGGCGCGGCAGGTCAGCGACCTGATCGGCGTCCCGGCGGACAAGATCGCCGTGGTTTTTCCCGGAACGCCGAAGCCCGACGCCTTCGAGCGCCGGCCGTCCGGAACCGCGAGACTGCTTTCGGTCGGCACCGTCGTGCCCCGCAAGGGCTACGACCTGCTGCTGGAGGCGCTTGCCGGGCTGGCGGATCTGGATTGGCACCTGGAAATCGTCGGAGGACTGGAAGCCGATCCTGCCTGCTATCGCGCCCTGTTGCGGCAGGCGCAGGATCTCGATCTTGCCGCGCGGGTCACCTTTCGCGGAGCGGTCAGGCCGGCTGACCTTGCCGGCTTTTACCAACGGGCCGATATCTTCGTGCTCGCCAGCCGCTACGAGGGATACGGGATGGCCTATACCGAAGCCCTGGCCTACGGGTTGCCGGTCATTGGCAGCGGTGGCGGTGCCGTCAGGGAGACCTTGCCGAAGGACGCCGCGATCTATTGCGGAACCGGAAATGTAGATGCGCTTCAGGAGGCATTGAAGCTTGTGATCTGTGACCAGGCCGAACGGGTGCGAATGACCGACGCGGCACGTATTGCCGCCGCAGTTCTTCCCACCTGGCAGGACGCCGCCGCGCAATTTGCCGGAATGTTGCGGGAGGTTGCAGAATGAGCGGGTTCTCATCCCAATGGCTTGCCCTGCGCGAACCGCTCGATCTTGCCGCCAGAAATGGCGATGTGGAGGCCGCTTTCCTGGACCGCCTGCCGGCAGGCCCCGTTCGCATCCTGGACCTCGCCAGCGGCGCGGGGTCGACGCCAGCCGCGCTTGACGACAAGTTTCGCCAGCGGGCCTGCTGGCTGCTGAGCGACCATGATCCGGACTTGCTCGAGGTAGCAGGGCTGCGCTGGCGGGAGGCCGCGCCGGGACGGGTGGCCCTCCGTCAGGTCGACCTTGCAAGTGACCTGGAAACCCTGCCGTTCGCTGATGTGGACGCGGTCACCACGTCAGCTTTCCTGGATCTCGTTTCCGAAGACTTTCTCAGGCGGCTCGCCGGTCAACTGGTGAAGGCCGGAAAGCCGTTTCTGGCGAGCCTGACCTATGACGGCCGGGCAGAATTCAAACCACCGGCTGCATTGGACACTGACCTGTGCAGGGCGCTGAACGACGACCAGAGAACCGACAAGGGCTTCGGGCCGGCCCTTGGGCCGGACGCCGCCGACAGGGCGATTGAGTTGTTTGAAGCAATGGGTTACCGCGTGGTCCGGGGGACATCCGACTGGCGGACAGGTCCGGGTTCGGACGGCTTCCTGCGGGAGTTCCTCAGCGGCTGGGTGCGGGTCGGCCGGCGGGCCGGGCTCGAAGAGGCTGCGCTGGAGGCATGGTGGCAGGACCGCCAGGGGCAAATCGCCGCCCGACGGTTGTCCGTCACGGTCGGCCATATCGATTTCGCGGCTTTCCCGTAAACCCGCTTCAAGGGAACCGGAACGGTCGTATTGAATGAGCCATGGTCGGTATCGAACGCTATGGTGAATTGGCAAGAGGGGGCATTGGAATGGCTGAGAGTGACGCACGCTATGGCCTGACGGCACGCATTATTCACTGGCTGACGGCAATCCTGGTTCTGGCCATGGTGCCTGCCGGACTGACCATGATCCGGATCAGCAGCGGTCCGCTACAGAACCAGCTTTTCGACTTCCACCGATCGGTCGGTGTCGTGCTGATGGTCCTGACGGTCATCCGTCTGGGATACCGTCTCACGCACAAGCCTGCGCCCCTGCCGGCCGAAATGCCGCTTTGGCAGCAATATGCGGCCAAGTCGACCCACGCCTTCCTCTATGGCTTTCTGCTGGTCAATCCGTTCATCGGCTGGGTGGCCACCTCCGCCTATGGAGCGCAGATCTCCGTCTTCGGCCTTTTCACCATGCCCGCGATCGTCGAGAAGAACCGCGAGCTTTCGGAGCAACTGTTCACGGTTCACGAAACTTTGGGACTGCTGTTCACGGCCGCCGTCCTGATGCATATTGGCGCGGCCCTCTATCACGGCATCGTGCGCCGGGACGGCGTGCTGAGCCGGATGATTTGAGATCGCATTTCCATGGGGACAGGCGTCGACCTGGCGACAGCCGGGAAAAGCATTGCATTTGCCTGCAGTTGGTTGCTTGCCAGAAGCATTCATCAAGCATTAACTTAATAAAATTTAATAAATTAGGTTTCGTAATTTTTTACCATACCCCTTAAGCGCAGTTTATTGTTTTTTGTGCTACATGGCGGTCGGAGCGCAATCAGAGGTTCATCTTGAGCCGGTAAAGATAAGTGGCAAGGATCGACATGAAACAGACTATTCGGACCCTCCTGGCGAAACACGGTAACTTGCCGGTTGCTATAGATTCCGTGGGCGACGGAGCAGATCTTTACGATGCAGGCCTGTCTTCCTTTGCATCGGTCCAGGTCATGCTCGCCCTGGAAGAAGAATTCGACATCGAATTTCCGGAGCAATTCCTCAACCGCAAGTCCTTCTCTTCCGTGGAAGCGATCGAAGCGGCTCTGAGCGAAATCCTCAAAGAGCAGGCGGCCTGACCCATGACCGCCGCCAGCAAGATCACCGCTTTGGGCCTGACCGAGCGGGCAAAACGGGCTGCCAAGATAGCGGCCGGGTTTGCCGACAAGGTGGATATCGAAGGCCGGTTTCCTTCCGAGGGCATGGAGGCACTCAAGGCCGAACGCCTGATGGGCATCATGATCCGTCCGGAATTCGGCGGGGAGGGCGTGAACCTGACCGAGATCGCCGATATCTGCGCGATTCTGGGCCAGGCCTGCGCCGCGACGGCCATGACCTACGCCATGCACCAGATCCAGATCGCGAGTCTTGCGGATTACGCGGTCGGAAGCAGCTGGCATGAAGCCTTCCAGAAGCGCATTTGCGACGAGCAGCTTCTGATTGCCTCGGCAACCAGCGAAGCGGGTATCGGCGGCAACCTGCGCAATTCCATCTGCGCGATCGAAGTAGACGGCGAAACCGCCCGCCTGACCAAGGACGCAACTGTGATCTCCTACGGCGCCCATGCCGATGCGATCATGGTCACCTCTCGCCGCCATCCGGATGCCGCGCATTCCGACCAGGTCGCGACGGTCTTCCTGAAGGACCAGTACACGCTCGAGCAGACCAGCGTGTGGGACACGCTGGGCATGCGCGGCACCTGTTCCGACGGCTACATCCTCAAGGCGGAAGCTCCGGGCGAGCAGATCCTGCCGCGGCCCTTCGCGGAAATCGCTGCCCAGTCGATGCTGGCGGTCTCGCACCTTCTGTGGGGAGCGCTCTGGTACGGTATTGCGGCCGATGCGCTCGCCCGGGCGCAGAGCTTCGTCAAGGGCGCGGCGCGCAAATCGCCCGGCCAGATGCCTCCCGGCGCTCTTCGGCTTGCGGAAGCCTCCAGCCTGCTGCAACTGGTCAAGGCCAATGTGGTGGCGGGCCTGAAGCAGTTCGACACCTGCAAGGGCGACAGCGATGCGCTCAACGCCATGAGCTTTTCCGTTGCCATGAACAACGTGAAAATAGGCACGTCGCAGACGATCCTGACCATCATCAACCACTGCATGCTGATCTGCGGGATCGCCGGCTACAAGAACGGCACGCCGTTCAGCCTCGGCCGTCATCTGCGCGATGCCCATTCGGCACAGCTCATGATTTCCAATGACCGGATCCTGGGCAACACGTCGACCATGCTCCTGGTGAACAAGCAAGACACGAGCCTGTTGGGGTAAGTTATGGACGCGCAAATTTCTTTTCTCGATCAGTTGTTTTCCGCACGCGTTCTGCACGAATCCGGTGTTGACGGCATTTATGGCCGCAGCGCGGAATTCGAGGATGTGATTGCCCGCTTTGAAACGCTTGCCCTGTTCTACGGCAAGGACGAGATCTCCGAAGCCATGGTCTTTCCTCCGGGCATGAGCATGCAGGATTTCGAGACCAGCGGTTACATGAAGAGTTTTCCGCAACTGGCCGGCACCGTGCATGCCTTCTGCGGCAACGACCACGACCATATGGGCCTGCTGCAGTGCATGGCCGCGGGCGAGGACTGGTCCAAGGACCAGAAACGGACCCAGGTCGCCCTGACCCCGGCCGCCTGCTATCCACTTTACCCGATCCTGGCAAAACGCGGAGCCCTGCCGGCGGACGGCGCCTATGTGGCGCTGCAGTCCTACTGCTTCCGCCACGAGCCCTCCAGGGACCCGGCCCGGATGCAGATGTTCCGCCAGCGCGAGTATGTACGCGTCGGTTCGGAGGATCAGACGATGGCCTTCCGCGAGCTCTGGAAGGAGCGCGGCCAGGACATGATGAAGCGGCTGCAACTGCCCCACCACGTGGACGTTGCCAATGATCCCTTCTTCGGGCGGGCGGGCAAGATCATGGCCTCCGGCCAGCGGGAACAGGAACTGAAGTTCGAAATGCTGGTGCCGATCACGTCGGAGGAAAAGCCGACCGCCTGCATGAGCTTCAACTATCACATGGACAATTTCGGCAAGGCCTGGGATATCCGCCAGGCGGACGGTTCGCCCGCACACACCGCCTGCGTCGGGTTCGGCCTTGAGCGGCTTGCGCTGGCCCTGTTCCGGCATCACGGTTTGGATACATCCAGATGGCCTGACGGCGTCAGATCAGCCCTTTGGGGATGAAGGGTCAGCACGCCATGAATGAAGCCGTCTTCGACCGCCTCCGCGCGGCGACCTATACCCGCAGCCCGCTCCACGCGCAGGATCGGGACTGGCCGGAAACCAACTGCTATCTGGATGTCTGGATCGAGGTGCTGCCGTCGCTCGGGCTGCCGCCCGAGGCGTGTCTTGCCTATTCCGTCACCCAGGATTTTGAGGGCGACCAGTTCACCTTTTTCAAGGTTCCCCTGGAAGACCTGGAAGCGCTCTACGGACTGAAGGTCACGGAACTGGCCATTTACGATCGCGTCGAGACCCACATCCGCCATCAGATCGACCGCGGCCGCCTGTCGCTGGTCGAGGTGGACAGCTATTTCCTCCCCGATACCCATGGCATCGGATATCACGAGGCACACGGCAAGACGACGATCGCCGTCAACCGGATGGATTTCGAAAACCGCACCATGGAGTACTTCCATGGGCTGGGCCTGCACCGGCTGGAAGGCGATGACTTCGACGGGATCTTCCAACGCGGCGTCCACGAAAAACCGATTGCTTTCCTGCCCTATACCGAGTTCGTGAAGTTTCCGGACGTAAAACCGTCGCCGGAGCACATTCTGGCGGTCTCGGAGGATCTGCTTCGCCGTCATCTGAAACGCCGTCCGGCGGAAAACCCAGTTGCCGCCTTTGCGCGCGTCTTCCCGGCGCAGGTGGAGAAGGTGAGTGAGCGGGATTTCAGCTTTTTCCACCTCTACGCCTTCAACACGCTGCGCCAGTTGGGCGCGAATTTCGAGCTGTTCTCCACCTATCTGGAGTGGCTTGCTGGCCAGGGACGGGACGAACTGACCCCTGCCATTGCCGAAGCGAAGACGATTTCGTCGACCTGCAAGACGGTTCAGTTCAAGCTCGCCCGGGCAGTGATGCGCAAGAAGTTCGAGGGTCTCGGGGACGGCCTGGTCCCGGCCGCCAATGCCTGGGACACCCTGATGCAACTGCTGGACCGCCACTATGGTGACGCGGAAATCCGCCTCGCGTCCGTCGCAAGCGTTGCCGGTGCCTGAATGATCGACCTCACCGCTGCGGACTGGACCCTGGCGCTGAGCGAACCCGGCGCGGTCGAAACACCGGAAGCAGCCGATGGCCTGTCCGGGCGCGTCCCGGCACGGGTTCCGGGAACCGCCGCCGGGGCCCTGGCCGCCGCCGGCCGCTACGACCCGGACAATCCACAGCCGCTGCACGACAAGGACGTCTGGTTCGAGGCGTCGTTCGGCGCCGAGCCGGGCCGTTACCGGCTCGACCTCGAGGGTCTGGCGACGATCGCCGAGGTTTATCTCAACGGCGCGCCCGTGCTGGAAAGCCGGAACATGTTCCGGAAATATAATGTCGAGGTCGAGCTTGCCGCCCATAACCGGCTGCAGATCTGCTTCCGCGCCCTGGAACCGCATCTGAACGCCAAGGGGCCGCGGGCGCGCTGGAAGCCCCAACTGGCGACCTCGCAAGGACTGCGCCTTATCCGGACGACGGTTCTGGGCCACATGCCCGGCTGGTGCCCGGAAATCCATGCGGTCGGCCCCTACCGGCCGATCCGGCTTGAAAAGGCCTCCAGCCCCCGCATGAAGAACAAGCGCATCCTGGCCGACCTGGCTCCGGACGGAAGTGCGACGCTGACCGTTTCCGCAGCGCTGGAGAACATCAGCGCCACGCCGGTGCTGACCTCGGCGGGCGTCTCGGCGGAAATGGCCCGTCAGGACGGCGGGACCTTTGCCGCGACGCTGAGGCCCGGGAACATCACTCCCTGGATGCCGCACACCCATGGGGACCCGGCGCTTTACGACGTCAGGATCAAGGCCGGGGAACACGAGTTCGACCTTGGCAAGACCGGGTTCCGCCGGATTGAGGCGGATCCTGGAGAGGACGGCAAAGGGTTTGGCCTTCAGGTCAACGGCGTGCCGGTTTTCTGCCGCGGCGCCGTGTGGACCAATGCCGATCTGCTCGGCCTTTCCGGGGATCGCGAAACCTATCGGCCCCTGCTGGAAGCGGCCCGCGATGCCGGCATGAACATGCTGCGCATAGGCGGCACGATGCTTTACGAAAGCCGCGCCTTCTTCAAACTCTGCGATGAACTCGGCCTCCTGGTCTGGCAGGACTTCCAGTTCGCCAATTACGACTATCCGGTCAAGGACGAGGGGTTCGTCGAAGAGGTTCGCGCGGAAATCCGCGATCAGCTGACCGACAGCCAGGGCTGCCCCTCGCTTGCAGTCCTGTGCGGCGGCAGCGAGATCTATCAGCAGGGCGCCATGATGGGCCTGCCCGAAGAGCGTTGGAAAGGCCCGCTTTGCGAGGAGATCCTGCCGGAACTGGCGGCACGTTTCCGGCCCGACATCCCGTACGTCCCGAACGCGCCCTGCGGCGGCGTCCTGCCATTTTCGCCGAATGAAGGCGTTGCCCACTATTACGGTGTCGGCGCTTACCTGAGACCGCTGGAGGACGCCCGCCGCGCAAACGTCCGCTTTGCCGCCGAGTGCCTGGCGTTTTCCAATATCCCCGACCAGCGGAGCCTGGACGAGGGACTGGCCGTCAAGCCCGGCCACGACCCGCGTTGGAAAGCCCGCGTTCCGCGGGACCGCGGCGCCGGCTGGGACTTCGAAGACGTCCGCGACCACTATCTGAAAACGCTCTACGGCGTCGATCCGGCCGCGCTGCGCTACGCAGATCCCGACCGGTATCTGGATCTCGGCCGGGCCGTGACCGGCGAGGTCATGGAGCAGACCTTTGCCGAATGGCGGCGCAAGGCTTCGCCCTGCCGGGGCGCGCTTGTCTGGACCTTTCAGGATCTGGCGCTGGGCGCAGGCTGGGGCCTGATCGACGCGCACGGCCGGCCGAAACCGGCCTACTACGCCCTGAAGAGAGCCTTCCGCCCGCTGCAGGTCACCGTGAGCGACGAAGGCACCAACGGCCTAGCCATTCACGTGATCAACGACCTGCCGAACAAAAAGGCCGTCACGCTCACGCTGACTTGCCTGAAGGACGGCCACGTGCCGGTGGTCTCGGGCGAAACCGATCTCGTGCTAGATCCGCACAGCGCCCACGAACTCAACGCCGCCCAACTGATCGGCGCCTTCTTCGACATCACCTACGCCTACCGCTTCGGCCCGCCGTCGCATGATGTGACTGTGGTTCGGCTGGTGGACAAGGAGACGGGGGAGATCTTGGCGGAGGCAACACAATTCGCGAACCCTGCAGATTTCGGGCGTTGTCCCCTGAATGTCGATGCGCGCATTAATGATGCATTGCCAAACGGCGGAATTGAGCTGACGCTTCAGAGTGCACATGTGTTGCGGGGAGTGCATCTGCATTGTGCCGATCATTGCCCGTCCGACAATTGGTTCTCCTTGACACCCGCGGCTGCGAGGGTCGTCACTTTGACCCCTTTACCAAAATCGCAGGTGTCGAAGGCAAACACTCCCGAGGTCGTGATCAGTGCCTTGAATTGCGTCAGCCGGATAACACTCAAGACGTGACGGCGAACACCGGCTAAAGTGCACGGTTCGCCGGAATTTTGCTTCTCCAGTAAGGGTCCTCGGCCACCGCCACCAACCGGTCGATCAAAAACTTCTGGGCAGCTTCGGTTGTTAAATTGTGATCGGCATCTGGAATGACCTTTCTTGTAACGTTCGGAAAGGCCAAAAGACCGGACAGGTCTCCTCCAAAGTACTTTGCCAGTTCGTCCAGGCTGCCGTCATGCTCGCAGTTTAACAGTGCAACGGGAATGTTCCGGGCAGCCATGGCACGGAATTGATTGTGGCAGGCGATCCGGAAACGGCCCATTCTTGTATATCGTCCCAGATATGGCGACGCCTTGCGCGCGAGCCGATCGCGGCCATGATTGACAATATGACTGGCAGCCTTTCTCCAATCCACTTGGCCGCGGAGGAGCCGCTTGAAAGTGGTCAGACTGAGAGCCCGCCGCTTGTATTCCTCCAAGGGCCGGGCCCCGAAATTCAGGGCATCGAAGATGTCCTCCCCCGGATCCCAGATCATCCGAAGCTGATTTATCATCATGACGCCGTCGACGTTTGGATTGCGGGCCGCAGTGTGGAAGGCGACATAGGCGCCACTGCACCTGCCGATTAGATAGGCGGGGCCGGTGAAGCGCTGCTTCACGTAGTCCACAGCGGCCTCTGCATCTTCAAACTGATCGTCTGTATAAAGGACCTGTTCCGCACGCCCCGTCACCGAGGGGCTCTCACCGATGCCTGCCATGTCGAAGCGCAATGACGCAATTCCAAGGTTAGCCAGATGCCGCGCCGCTCGGACATAGATCCGGCCCCATCCAATGTGGTGGCAGTATCCGGTGTTTAGAAAGACCATAACCGGACCTCGTCTGTTGCCAATTGGCTCGCACACGACGCCGAACATTCGGTTGTCCGGACCAAAAAGGACCGGCTCTTCTGTGAAGGACTCGGTGCTCACAACAGGGGTCTCGGCTACAGCCATTGACAGACCTTTTGTCGCGTTCATGTTGCCGGCGCCGAAACGAGAAGATGCGAATTCGCTGATTCTGGACATTACGGCGCGTGGCAGGACCGACGTTGTTGGCGTTGCCAGCAATTTCAGGTAGCCGGTGAACGGCGCGCACTCGATGGGCCAGCCTGCGTTTGCAAGCGTCTCGGCAAAACTCGTTTCCGCGTCGTTGCCTTCCCGATAAACAATCAGGCACTGAGGTTTCGTCTGGAATTGCTCTGGTGAAAGCTTGATCGACTTGAGCGTGGACGAGAGTTGACCCGGCATGGAATAGCCTGTGAAGCCGGTATCGCCCTTCTTATCCTGAAGCGCGAGCCCCAGGTTCTCATCGGAAACAAGCGCCTGGATCTGCAGCTCCCGCATATACCGTCGGCCGCTCGCCGCCGGCGCTCCAAGCACCAGCCCGGCGATATCAGGACGTTTTTCAGCGGCTAGAAAGGCAATGGCAGAGCCAATGCCAACGCCTACGAAAACAATCTGGGTGCATCCCGATAGCTCCTTCAGCCTATCGGCCGCAGCCGATGCTGTCTCGACCCAACCCTGCAGGGTCATTCTGTCTGGCTCGTCCGGCATGTTGATGGTGCCCGGATAGTCAAAACGCAGGACAGGCGCACCCTGATCGGCCAGGTCATGTGCAACCAGTCGCAGGAATTTGCGACTGCACATCTCATCATAGCCCCAGCTGCTGCAAAACACGTAGCCGATATCGCTATTCGCGGGATGATAGAACGCAAAGCCCGTTCCAAAGGAGACGGGCAGGGCGGGCGGATGGTCCATCACTTTATTCCCAATACAAATCAAACTAGGTCGCTGGCTGCATTCACACGCGCCTGACGGCAAGTTGGGAAACTATCCAGATTGCTGGTTTCACCATGGCAGCGGGCAAAATTTTGCGCAGAGTTGTTCGCAAACTATCAACGTCATCGGGCAGCATTGCGCCGGTCAACCGGATTCCCAGAAGATAGATCAGGGCGCCGGCGGCAATAGCACTCAGGAGACCAGGAAGACCTTGAACTTCAACAAGAACGAGCCACGCAACGCCGGCACAGGTGCCGGCAGAAGCAGCCAGTCCAAACAACGAGCGAATACCCGGTACTAGCCCAAGGCGCGTCTGACAGTACCAAAGTGCCCAAGAGAACCCGGCAAATGCAACGATGCTCTTGACCCAGGCGGCTCCGAACCCGCTAAAAGATGGAATGATCGCCAGATTGAGAACCAGCAAAACGGCAGCGGAAACAGCATTCATGATCATGACAGTCTTATCCCGCTCATGTGCCAGCATCATTGAGAGCGGCAACGACACAAGACATTGTGCAAATGCTAGGGCAATCAGAACGGAAGCCGTTGCAACAGCGGGACGGAACTCATCGCCAAAAACCATTGGTAGAATTTCCTGAATCACCGCTGCCCCGCCAAAGGAGACTGGAAAAAGCAGCAAGGCCATCCATCTCAATGCTCGCTGATAGGTATTGCCCATTCTTTCCAATTCGCCGGCTTCGCGTAGGCGCGCAAACCTGGCGGACAGCCCCGCGGTCATGGCAAGGGCAAGCTGGAAGATCAGGCTTGAAAACGTTATCGCCGCAGCGAAGTAGCCGACTTCGGTCAAAGAAAAAAGACTCCAATGAATATGAACTCAACTCGGGTGCGCACCAGCACGGTCAGGGTCGAGGAGATCCAGGAGTTTCTGCTGTATCGGATGATCTGTTTATTGACCGGCGTATCCAGACTTGAGCCATGTTTGAGATGTCTGACAATCGCAAGGCTCTGCGGGACATGACGCGCAAAATGGCCGGCCATTGCGCCCGCCGCGCCGAAGTAGTAGGCACCAACCGCAATGACGGGCAATTGCAACAGGCAGCCGATAACCACTTTCGTGGCCGGACCGACATAGTCACCTCGACCATGATCGGCTGCGATGGCGAGTTGCGAATGGCAATAGGTCACAAAAAGCAAGGACGTGACCAGCCAAAACCCGGTGGAACCGTCCACAGGGTTGTCGCTGTGCCAAAAGGAATATGCCGCGAAGGCGACCGTCAGAAGCAGAACCGGCCATATAAACTTTGGGTAAAGCTGCCGAACAAGATCCTGTTCTGTGTTCTCCTTTCCGTTTCTTTGACCCACATAGCGCAAGACTGTTGCGGGGATGCCTCGGTCGGCAAGGGCATAAGCTGAAAAAACCAGCCACAGTGCGAAGGCCGTCAGACCTGTCCCTTCGGCGCCGAGCAGACGTGCAACCAGTACCGTGCTTCCGAAACCGGCAGCCATCGATGCGATGCCGGAAAACGTGTTGATAATGCTAGCTTGAAAGAGTGACTGCATGCAAAGCCCTTTGATCCAGGCGTGCGAAGTGCCTTCTCGTCGCAGATAACCGCACCTCGTAGCATCAACACATTGGCAAATTCCTAATTCAGACCCGCAAAAGGGATCTCGGGGACGAGGCCAACAGTGTTTCACGCTCAGCGGCATTGCTTGCCGTGCAGCGATTCACGGCTATTAAACACATTTTGAGTTAGGGCTTTGCAGAAGTACAAATCGTAAGAGAAGAATATGGATGGGATAGGGCAATTGAATAAGCGTACAGGCGGCATACTGTCTCGTCTGCGCAACCTGTTCTGGCGTATCATCTCTCCGCTGCCGGACGGTCCGTACCTCTACCTGAAATATACTTCGATTTTTGGCCGCGTTCCCAAGCTGAAACATCCGAGCCGGTTCTCCGAGCTTCAGAATTTACGAAAATTACACGACAGAAATCCCCTTTATCCGGTCCTCGTGGATAAGGACCGGGTGAAAGATTTCATCGGGGAGCGCGTGGGCCCGAAGCATGTCATTCCAACATATTGGGTCGGCACGGATCTGACCACCGTCGACTGGGCGACCGTACCATTGCCGGCAGTGGTCAAACCCACCCATGCGAGCGGGGCAGGGTATTTCTTGAACTCTCAGGAAGATATCGAAGTCCTGATGAAGCGTCGTCCTGAAAAGGAATGGCTGGCACTGGACCATTACAAATTCAACCGGGAATGGGCCTACAAAGATGTGCCACGGCAGATCATCATTGAAAAGATGCTTGGCTGTCCGGGTGAGAGACTCACAGACTACCGCTTCTACTGTTTTGATGGTGAACCGGCTCACATTGAGATAAGGACCCCGAAAAGCGACCGCATGTTTGAGGCAGTATACGCGCCGGACTGGCAACTGTTGGATATCCATATGGATTTCTATCCTCTCCTGCGGGAGCCTTTGCCCCGACCCGCAAGACTGGACAAGATGCTGGAGATTGTCAGGAAAATCGGATCCGGGATACGGTTTGCTCGTATTGATCTGTACGATACGCAAGAAGGCCCGTTTGTTGGCGAGATTACGCTCTACCCCAGTGGGGGATTTGAAACCTTCGTGCCCGACAGCTACGACATCGAGCTCGCCGGCTACTGGTGCGACCGGTCCCCCAATGGTGTTGTCCTCACGACCTCAGGCTGAGACGGAAAGTACCACTATGCAGCTCTTCAAATGGACAGCTCAGCCATTCTTGCCGTCAACGCGAAAGGTGAGCACGCACTTTATCGTAGAGGAATGGGCACGCGCCGGCCATGATGTGCATGTGGCAACAGTGGGACTGAGCCTGCTTTCGAAGCTGAAAGACAAGGGGCTCTATGAGGCTTTGGCCGAAGATCAAAAAAATCGGTTTCTTGAATTGGCGCCGGGGCTGTACGTGTCTGCTTATATCCCTCCGCTACATGCCTTCAGTTCGCGAAACAGACTGCTGAATTTGCTGAATCGTCCGATATTCAAGGTCTATGGGGGACACATCCCGGAGTATCTTCGGGCGTCTCTTGCCGCTGCGGACGCCGTATTTTTTGAACCGGGAACATGCCTCTGTTTCTTTCACGCCGCCCGGCAGATCAATCCACATGCTGCATTTGTCTATATCAAGCGGGACTGGCTGACGACGATCGGGGCAGGCCCCTACCTGCAGGAGCTTGAAAAGGAAATCCTTTCCGAGTTCGATCTGGTCATCACCCCCTCGTCGGTCATCGCGGAAACAACGTCCGGACTGTGCCGCACGCAGATCCTGCCGCAGGGGATCGACAAAGCCGCACTGGACGAGCCTGTCCACTCGCCTTATGCGGCTGGCACAAAGAATGCCGTTTCGATCGGAAACATGCTTTTCGATGAAAATGCCGTTCGCGCAATGGCCGCAGCGAGCCGAGATGTGACCTACCACATTTTCGGGGCGAGGTTTGGCGGAGCGGTGCCGGAAAACGCCGTCCAGCACGGCGAGAAGCCGTTCAAGGAACTGGTCCCGTTCATCAGACACGCAGATTTCGGTGTGGCTCCGTACAAGATGCGCAAGGAAGACGTCTATCTTGCCGAGACCAGCCTGAAGTTTCTGCAATATGCCTATTGCAGACTACCTGTCGTGACGCCTGATCTGATCCCGAACACCCGAGGAAATCTCGTCGGTTACTCGGTTATGGATGAGAAAGACTGGCGTGGGACAATCGCCGCAGCGTTGTCTTTACCGAAGAGTGACGACTACAGCGCCGGTATCTTCGGCTGGGATGAAGTCTCGGCGCGCATTGTCGAATGCCTCCAATCCCTTGCAAAAACAAACAGAACTGCACGGAAGACGTCACCTGAAATTGCATAAGGGTACCTGACCGGCATTCGTGAGATACGGCAACAGGACCCGCATTTGCGGTTTGTCGACAGAACCCACCGGCTGTAGAGACAATGGGTACTTTCCCCACCATTCACCGGCGGCCCACGCCGACCATCCGATCCATATGTCACTGTTCCGGTTCATATATCCGGCCATCTGCATGAGCCCGTTCAGGCACTCGGGAGCGGACGTTCCGCCAAACTCTCCGAGGAACCCCCTGTAATCGTTATTCCGCATCCATTTCGACACATCTTCCAGGGCTGAGAGGGCGTCGTCAACGCGTGGACAGGTCTCGTTCGTGCCGGAAAAGTCCGCATCCATATATTGGTGAAATTCGAACGCGAAATTGTCTGAGGGGTCCGAAATCCGCTGCAGGATCTCCGCGTTGGAGCCTCCTTCCTGAGCTTCGAACCAATGCGACGCACCCGTCCAGATCGTTCCCGGCACAAGTACCAGGTTTTGCGCACCCGCTTCCCTTATGGCGCTCAGGCCGGCCTGAGCCGAGTCAAACCAACTCATTGCAGTGATGCCCGAAGGCTCGTTCATCAATCCGAACACGATCCGATCATTGCCGGCAAACATGGAGGCAAGTCTTTTCCAGAAGTCAGCAAACGCCTCCGGCGAAACGTCGCCGCTCCCGAGTTTCTGATCCCGGTATTTTGCATAGTTGTGAGGATCCAGAATGACGGTAAGGCCGCGGGCATTGGCGCGCGCCACCGTATCTTTCAGCCGTTCGAGTTCCGCTGCATCGAAACCGTCGAACAATCGCGGCTGCAGGCGTTCCCACCGGAAGGGCAGGCGAATTGCCGTCATGTGCCGCGCAGCCGCCCAGTCGAGCGTCTTGTCGGAGGGGTAAATGTATTTCTGGCCATACTCTCCCTGGTAGCCGCCGAATTCGGCTCCAGAGACGTTGACCCCGCGCAAGCATTCCTGCTCCTGCGCGGAAAGCAGCGTTGGCGTGAAAGCCATCGAAGTCACGATGCACAGCGTTTTCACGAAGCGCGCAGACCGTACCTTGCTGAAGAAAAGACGTTTCGAAGGAAGTGGGGTCATCATGAAGCCGGCAGAAGTGGGTACCTTGAGGAAAGCATCGGTCGTAAAGGTCTTGTTGAAAGCCGCAATGGTATCTTTTCGGAAACCGGCACAATCGGAACCCGCTGGGCAGCCTATATGAACTCGATCTTTCAAACCAGTGCCGACGTCACTGAGCATTCGGACTTTTCCAACGTGCACCTCGTTCACGTGGTCCGGCAATATTTTCCGAATGTCGGGGGACTGGAGGACGTCGTTCGCAATCTGGTTTCGGAACAAAAGGGCCGGTTTGCGAGCGTGAAAGTCATAACGCTCGACCGGCTGTTCGCGGACCCCGGCACCATACTTGCCGGGCGTGAAAGAATTGACGGTGTTGCCGTGCACCGGATCCCGTTCCGGGGCAGTTCGCGGTATCCGATCGCGCCGTCCATCGTGAAGGAGATCATGGATGCGGATCTTGTGCACGTTCATGCCGTCGATTTCTTTTTCGACGCGCTGGCGCTGACAAGATGGTGGCACCGCAAGCCGCTCGTTGCGACCACGCACGGAGGTTTCTTTCACACGTCCAGCTTCGCGACGTTGAAAGCGGCCTGGTTCAACACGCTGACCCGTTATTCCGCCAACCGGTATTCGGCATTGGCATGCTGCAGCGACAGCGATTTCAATCTGTTTCAGAAGATTGCGCCGGCGCGCGTCAGCCTTATTGAGAACGGCGTCAATCTCCGCAAGTTTGCCGGCGCTGCGGCAGGCTCGCCACAAAAACATGTGATTACGCTGGGACGGTTTTCATCGAACAAGCGGCTCGACCGCCTGATTGACGTCATGGCAAACCTGATATCCACCGATGCCGACTGGCATCTGCACATCGCCGGTGTGGAATCAGACCTGACGAAACGCGATTTGCTCGAACGTGCGGATGCGGCCGGTCTTGGTGGAAAAGTCTGCGTTCACGTCGGCCTTTCCGATCAGCAGCTAAGGGCGCTGATGACTGAATGCAGTTTGTTCGTGAGCGCTTCCGACTACGAGGGATTTGGTCTCGCGCTGATAGAAGCTCTCAGCGCCGGGCTTGTTCCCGTCGTTCAGGCAAACGATGCCTTCGTTGCGCTGGCGCGGCAAAACCCGCTCATTCGTCTGACGGATTATGCGGACGCGCCAACTAGCGCGGATGCGCTGAGAAGCGCGCTGCAGGATTTGCGGCAGGACCCGGACATCCGGACGCACGCCATCGACAGCGTGCAGCGTTTCGGCTGGAAGCATACCGCGCACCTTTATGATGAACTTTACCGTAAGGCGCTTCTGGATTGACCTGCCGCCGGGTTTACGGCGGAACGCCGGTTTGCTGCCATTGCGTCGGCCGCGCCGGCTGCGATCCAGAAAAGAGCTGCTAACTTGATGGAATAGAAGGAGTTGGAAACGATCATCAGCAGCGAAATGTACGTGATAGCCAGCGCCTTGAATTGCAGTGCCCTCTTGTTCTTGTAGGGTGCAAAAACAAATAACGTCCACAATCCTACAAGGCCGATAAAGCCAATTTGCGCGATGGAATAAGCAAAGCCGTTATCCGCAAGAAACGGCGCATCGGGCCTCACTCCCCAGAACGCTTCCCAGGTAATTTCCTGTAGCAGCAGGCTAGCGTGCAGAATCCGCCCGAGTAAATTATCTTCCCAAAGTAATTGCGCCGTCCACGCACCGTAAATCGCCAGGGCAAAGGCGGTCAGCAATGGCAGGCTCCACCAGATAATTCTGGGAATGATCATGCCGAGCGCCGCAGCGGCAAAAAGGGCAACACAGACGAACATTCCGAACCGGGCATCAGGCAGCACGATGGCGACGAAGGCGGCGACGAATATCAAGGCGCGATGACGCATGCCGGAGCGGAACAGGGCCCACAGACACAGAAAGGCGCCGAAATTGCCCATGGTCACCGGTTCCAGGAACACCGAGGAGGCACGCAGGTCCCCCAGGAAGCCGAAGAAATTCCGGCCGCCGATGCGCGTACTGGAAATGAAAAGATTGGATCCTTCGACGAAATTGTCGTCTGCGGCCAACGTACCGCGTGCGACGTAATAGTCAAAGATGTTCACCAACTGAGCGTAGATATCGAGAAAGAAGAATTCGAAGAAACCGATGGTCAGGACGAGTGTCGTGCTGATCCAGATCAACCGGTCGGCATCTTCGATACGTCTGAATCTCCGGCCGATGAAATAAAACACGATCGGGATAAGAAAATCCCGAATTGCTTTCAGGTCGAGTTCCGGCCTCAAGGCCAGAATAAAGGCCATGTAGCTGAGATACATGGCGACGATGAGGTAAAAGACAGCATTGCGGCTCAGCACGAGCAACATTGCCGTGCTCAGAAGGATCATTTCTCCGAGAATGACGTGGCTTTCCGAGATGCGAAAAGCGTTGGTATTTGCGAAGGCAAGTGCGAGGTTGAACGTCAGCGTGCCAAGGACGACCGCATAGACCGCATTGAGCCAGAGCTTGTATCTGTTCTGATCTTGCGCAGACAGCTCAAGGCGCAGGGTCTGCCTCGTCGTAGGGTTAGAGGACGACAACATTCCCTAGGATCCTGTCCTGCCACGGTTCGAGACATGTGACGGTCCGCTTGAAATCGCTGGAGTTGGTCTTGCCGAGCGCCACGATCAGGATGATGCCGTCGCAATGGCGCAGGAGGACCGGAAGAAGCGGGCTCGTATCGATGTTTCCGGCATCGACCAGCAGATAGTCTTCCTTGACCGAATTGAGATCTCCGCCCGAGGCGTATTTCCTGCGCGGATCAATTTGCTCGACCCGTAGGTATTTGCCGAGCCCTTTTGGCTGATCGGCGTGCATCGTGGGCCGAACCACTTCAACGTCATGCGTGTCTCTTGAGATAACCTTGCTCTGCGTTTCGGGCGTCGAAACTTGTGAACTTGGCTGCGGGATTGTCCGATTTGCGGAGCATCCGCCCCCGGTGGTGTGTGCAAAAAGCACTTCCTCGCCCATATCGTGAAGGTCTTCGGCAACGCTTCGGACAAACTCTGATGTGTCCCCGGTCTGTCCGATGGACAGGACAAGAACATTGGCCGGGCGTTTTTCTATTGAGGACTGGCGGATCGTATAGGCGACGCGGGTCTGTGCGATGTTTCCAATCGCGGGACCGCTTTTCGTCCCATCGCCAAGGCTGTGCGGAAGAAGGGAATTGGCTTTGGTATGCGAATAATTCAGGTTTGCCAGGATTGGGGCGCCGGTCTGCGAAACGAGCAGTCGTTCCGAAAGAACGGGACCCTTCAATATTGTCAGGCCGATGATTGCCGCCGCGGCTGCCACGAACCCGAACAACATTGCAGCAGCGAGAACAACGATCTTTCTCGGGCCGCTTGGTGAGGTCGGTACCGGCGCGGCGGACAGTACGCGCGATGCATTCACGTCCAGGCCGGGCAGTTCCTCCAGTTCGCGCGAGCGCTGGAGAAAGGCCTCGTAGACCGTCCGGCTCGCATCGGCTTCACTTTGCAACTGACGTAGCTCGATAAGCGCCTTGCCTTGCTGACCGTTTTGCGATTGCAGCAGTTTCGACTGTTCCTCCAGCGCCGAGAGCGTCGACTGTGCTTGCTCGTACTGGCTACGCACATTGGCTTTTATTCTTTGAAGTTCGTCTCGGATCTGGCGCTCCGTGTTCGCAAGTTGCGAGCGCAATTCACGCAGCTTCGGGTGATTGGCACCCAAAGTCGTTGCCGCTTCGGCTTCCTGCTGGGACGCTTGGGAATATTGAAGTCTCAAGGCCGAGAGAACGGAACTGGTCACGCTTTGGGGCAGTGTGCCCGCCTCAACATCCGCCAGTGTTAATGAGGCAGTCATTTCGTCGGCAGCCTTGGCGCGTTCGAGTTCCAGGCGCGTTTGCGTGATTTGCGTATTCAGGGCTTCGAATTGCTGGTCGAGAACCAGTCCGCCATTCGTACTGATCAGGCCCTGCTTTGCCTTGTAGGCTTCCACGGCCGCTTCCGCCTCATCCAAACGCGCCCGCAACTGCTGCGCCTGTTTGCCAAGCGTGGATCCAGCCCTCATCAGTGTTTCGGCACGGCTGTTTCGCACCTGGTCGATATATGCGTTTGCCGTCTCGTTGGCGATCGCCGCCGCAAGTTGCGGATCGGGATGGCTGACCCGGATCATGAACACCATGGACCGGTCGAGGCGGAAAACCTGAATGATTTCGCGCAATGTCTGGAGCGTCGCCTCACGTATTTCGCTGGAGGACCGTTTGGCGCCGGACAGGTTTCCGAAAAGCTTCGCCAACAACCCTTGTTGGAAAAAGCCGGGGGCTTCATCCAGATCAAGTCTGTTGGCGACCTCGTTCAGAACCGGTGCTGAATTGATGACATAGGCCTGGCTGTCGAGCTCCATCCCCTGCAACGTTTGATTTGTGCCGGAGCCCGTCGGTTCGTTGGCCAGAACCTGCACACTGTCCGGCTGGACAATAAGTTCCGCGCTCGTCCGGTAAACGGGCGTCTTCAAAACGAGAAACACCAGCGCCAGAACCGTGAAAACGACAGGAACCACCAGCAGCCAGCCGACATGCCGCCGTAAAATTGATGGAATATCCAGAATATCAATCATGCTTCTGTCTTCAATATTGTTCGGCGCGAGCGCTGTTGCGCACGAACTCATCAGTAAACAAACATGATTAACGCATCGCAAATGGCGCCATTGAGCGGCCGACCGACTATCTGTCAAGAAAAGCGGCGCTTGTCCCGTCGATGAATGAAAAAACAGCGCTTCATGGCGAGATTAACCAGTTCTAAACCTGTTTTTGAATGAAAGTGTTTTAATGTTTAGCTTGTTAGAGCTTATTTCCAGAAATGCATGAACAATGCCGGTTCGACGACGCAGCTGGAAGCTCATTTGATATGAACAATATGGAACCGAAATTGTCTAGCCGGATCGATACGGCGGATATCGGCCCCTTCATGATCGCCCGGCTTCGGAGTGAGGAAGTGACCGGCCTCGTCCGCTCCTCGGTCGAAGGGCGGCAGCCGCTGGACATTGCGATCTGTAACGCACACACGATTCTGACAGCGCTGGACAATCCGGACTACGCAGCGATGCTGAAGCAGATGACGCTGTTGAATGACGGCGTCGGTGTCAATCTCGCCGGTCGGTTCCTGGAGGGCAAGAGATTTCCGGAGAACCTCAACGGGACGGATCTCATTCCCCGTATTCTCCAGGATATCGACAGGCCACTGCGCGTCTTCCTGCTCGGCGCCAGGGAGCCACACGTTCTTCGGACCAAAAGGCATATCGAGACGGCCTACCCGGTACATGAGGTGGTCGGGTACCGGAACGGCTATTTCGGGCCGCAGGAGATCTCCCGGATCTGCGCGGATATCAATCATACGCGCCCGGATCTCCTGCTGGTTGCCATGGGCAATCCGCATCAGGAGGCTTTCATCGTGCAGAACCGGGCCAAATTGGACGTTCCTGTCGCCATTGGGGTCGGTGCGCTCTTCGACTTCATGTCCGGTTCCGTCGTCCGCGCACCGAGGATCATGCAGGCCATGGGGCTTGAATGGTTGTTCCGCCTTCTGCAGGAGCCCCGCCGGCTGTACCAGCGTTATGTTATTGGCATTCCGCGATTTTTTCTTGCGCTGTTGAAGCTCAAGTTCCATCGGTCCTCTGCCCGTGCCCGAGCGTCATGAGGTTACAGCGCCTCTAGGGTGCGGACCCTAGCGCCCGGATCACCGCCCGGATATCCGGCACCGTTTCCGTCTCCGCAAGCACCGGCCGTTCGACCATGATCACATCCAGCCCGAGACGGCGTGCTGCGTCGATCTTGGCGTAGGAACTCATTCCGCCGCTGTTCTTGGTGACGACATGGCTGATGCGGTGGGTCTGGAAGAGAGCGATTTCTTCTTCTGCCGAGAGCGGCGGGCGCTTGAGGATGAGCTTCCAGTGCTCCGGAAGCGGTGCCGATGGCGGCTCGATCATTCGGACCAGGCCGAAGATATCCGTCCGGCGACAGAACAGCTGAATGTCCTTGCGGCCGATCGCCAGGAAGGCGCGGGCGCCGGCGGGCAGGCGTGCGGCAGCCTCGGTCGTCGAAGCGACCGGATGCCATCTGTCACCGGGCTCAGACGTCCACTGTGGGCGCTCCAGCCGGATCAGCGGCAGGTCGAGCGCCCGCGCTGCCTCCACCGCATTGCCGCTCATCCGGGCCGCGAAAGGGTGGGTGGCATCGATGATGAGCGAGACCTTATCCCGTCCCGCATAGTCGATCAGTCCCGCCACGCCGCCGAAGCCGCCGACGCGCACCGGCACATCAAGCTCGGGCAGGTCGCGCACGGCGCCGGCAAAGGACACGGTCAGCCGTCTTTCCGGGAAGGCATCGGCCAGCGCCTTTGCCAGCAGGCGTGCTTCCTGGGTTCCGGCAAGCAGCAGGATATGGTGCCGCTCAGCCGCCAAAGCCGCATTCCCCCAGAACCTTGCCCTGCCGGTCGGTGATCAGGATTTCAACATCGACCGGGGCGTCCCGCAGCATCTGACGGACTGCGTCCTTGGTCCGCCGCGCCAGCGGAGCGCTGAGGTCGATGCCCTCGGCAAGCGCACGGTCGAGCACTTCCTTGGCCGTGTTGGCCGACCCGGCGGCTTCGATCAGGTCGTTCGGCGCTCCGGCCTCGCGCAGGAGTTCCTGAAGAAAGGCGAAGTCGACCGAGCTCCGGGCCGAATGAAGATCGAGCGCCCCCTGCGCCAGCTTGGTGAACTTGGCAAATCCTCCGGCGAGCGTCAGCTTCTCGACCGGATGGCTGCGCAGATACTTGAGAAGCCCGCCGGCGAAATCGCCCATGTCCAGCATAGCCGTCTCGTCCAGCTGATAGCGGGCGCGCACCGCATCCTCCGAGGCCGCGCCCGTGGCACCCACCACGTGGGTGAGCCCGATCGCCCGGGCGACATCGACGCCGCGATGGATCGAGGCGATCCAGGACGCGCAGGAGAAGGGCCGCACGATGCCGGTGGTTCCCAGCACCGAAAGCCCGCCGACAATGCCGAGCCTGGAGTTCATGGTCTTTTGCGCCAGTACGGCCCCGCCTTCGATGGAGACCTTGATCTCGACGTCTCCGGACCCACCATACAAGGAGGCCACTTCTTCAATGGCGGTGCGCATCATCTGGCGCGGCACCGGATTGATCGCTGGTTCTCCCGGCGGGATCGGCAGTCCGGGCCGGGTGACCGTGCCCACGCCTTCCCCGGCGCTGAACGTCACTCCGGCCCCCTTCGCCAGCAGGCGGATTGTGGAGGTGATCAGCGCGCCATGGGTGACGTCCGGATCGTCTCCCGCATCCTTGGTGATCGTGGCGAAAGCTTCGGTTTCGCAAAGATTGTGCCCGGTCAGGACAAAGGCGGCCGTGCCGCCCTTCGGCAGCGTTATCTCGACGGGATCGGGAAACGTGCCGGTCAGAAGCGCGGTATAGGCGGCCTTCGCGGCCGCCGTTGCACAGGCTCCCGTCGTCCATCCCCGCCGCAGTTCTTTTGGCTCGTCCTTCGACATGAATCTTCTATAGCGGATGTTTCCCGGCTTTGCGCCAAAATGTCGTAATCCGTTTGTTTCGCATCGGGAATCGCTTGGCGCTGCCCGGCTCTGCGGGTAAACAGGAAACCATGAACGCTACAGAACGCAACAACTCTCTGCCTGACGATCTGCCTGAATTCGAGCCCGGCTGGGTGTGGCTTGCCGGCGCCGGCCCGGGGGATCCGGGCCTGCTGACGCTGCATGCGCTCAATGGCCTCAGGCAGGCGGATGTGGTCGTCTATGACGCGCTTGTGGACCAGAGCATTCTGGACTGGGTGAAGCCCGGCGCGGTCACCGACTATGCGGGCAAGCGCGGCGGCAAGCCGAGCCCGAAGCAGCGCGACATCACGTTGAAGCTCATCGACTATGCCCGCGAGGGCAAACGTGTCCTGCGCCTCAAGGGCGGCGACCCGTTCGTCTTCGGCCGGGGCGGGGAAGAGGCTCTCGGCCTTGTCGAAGCGGGCGTGCCGTTCCGCATCATTCCCGGGATCACGGCCGGCATCGGCGGCCTTGCCTATGCGGGCATCCCGGCAACCCACCGGGACTGCAACCAGGCGGTCACTTTCCTGACCGGCCATGACCAGACAGGCCTGACGCCGGACGCGATCAACTGGGACGGCATCGCCAAGGGCTCGCCGGTCATCGTCATGTACATGGCGATGAAGCATCTGGAAGCCATAGCCGGCAAACTGATTGCCGGTGGACGGTCTGTGGACGAGCCTGTGGGCATCGTGTGCAATGCATCCCTGGCCGGCCAACAGGTGCTGGAGACGACCCTCGGCCGCTGCTTCACGGATGCGCAGGCTGCCGGACTGGAGCCGCCGGCGGTGGTCTGCGTCGGTGAGGTGGTGCGCCTGCGCAGCGGCCTCGACTGGCTCGGCGCGCTCTCGGGCAAGGTACTCAGGCCCGACCCGCTTGGCCTTCGCGCAAGCAAGCGTTCGGCTGATGCCGGATAAGCCGGCACGCGCAGGGGCCAAAGGCGTCCTGATCGCAGCTCCGTCTTCCGGAGCCGGAAAGACGACCCTGACCCTTGCGCTCCTGAGGGCGTTCAGGAACCAGGGTCGCAACGTTGCCTCCGCAAAGTCGGGCCCGGATTACATCGACCCGAAATTCCATGAAGCCGCCAGTGGCATGCCCTGCATCAATCTTGATGCCTGGGCGATGCCGGAAAAGACACTCAAAACTCTGGCGGCAATGCAGGCCGAGGGGCGGGATCTGCTGGTCGTGGAAGGCGCCATGGGTCTTTTCGACGGCGCCGCCAATGGCAGGGGATCGGCGGCCGATCTGGCGGTTGCCCTGGGCCTGCCCGTGGTTCTGGTCGTCGATTGCGCCAAGCAGGCGCAGTCCGTCGCCGCACTGGTGCACGGCTTCCAGTCCTTCAGGCCGGATGTGAAGCTGGCGGGTCTTATCCTCAACCGGGTCGGCAGCGCGCGTCACGAAAAGATGTTGCGCTCGGCGCTGGAACCGCTCGGGACCCGCGTTCTGGGCGCCCTGCCACGCTCGGCAGACCTGACGCTGCCGGAGCGGCATCTGGGGCTCGTCCAGGCGGAGGAGCATGTTGATCTGGAAACCTTCCTGGAGACGGCGTCGTCGCTTTGCGCGCACCACGTCGATCTGGCGGGATTGAGCGGGGCGGCAGGCGGCTTGGCGCCTGCAGACGGTGAACACCCGGCACTGCCAGACCCGCTCGGGCAGAAGATCGCCATTGCCCGGGACGTCGCCTTTGCCTTTGCCTATCCGCACCTGCTCGATTTCTGGCACCGGCAGGGCGCGGAGCTGTCGTTCTTTTCACCGCTTGCGGACGAAGCCCCGGCCCCGGATGCAGACGCCGTCTTTCTGCCGGGCGGTTATCCTGAACTTCATGCCGGGCGTCTTGCCGGCGCCGGGCGGTTCAAGGCCGCAATGGCGACGGCCGCGGAGGACGGAAAGCTGATCTACGGCGAGTGCGGCGGCTACATGACCCTGGGCACCGGACTGATCGACGGGGACGGCACGCGCCACGAAATGCTCGCCCTTCTGCCGCTGGAAACCTCATTCCAGACCCGCAAGCGCCATCTGGGTTACCGGCAGGTGCAGGTCCTTGGGGGTTTACCGTGGCAGGGGCGCCTGGCAGCCCATGAATTCCATTACGCTTCCATTGTTTCGGAAGGGTCAGCGGAGCGGTTGTTTTCCGCGGAAGATGCGGAAGGCAACACGGTGCCGGACATGGGTCTGCGCATCGGCTCGGTGATGGGTTCCTTCGCGCATGTGATTTCACGCCGGAGCTGACCTTCAGTTCGCCATGGTAAATGCGGCTGGTAGGACCTAAGCCGCCTCCAGCACCACGAGCTGACAGGAGACGTCCTCCTTGGTGTGATACGGGCTGTGGGTGATCTCCAGGGTCCGGGTCTTGCCCGACGCCTCCAACTCGTCGATCTTGTCCTTGAAACCATCGGCTTCCCATGCGCTGTCGCGAACGGTCAGGACGATCGGAGCGCCGGGCCTTGCAACGCGGACGAGCTCGTCGATCCCGTCCGGGCCGACATGGCCGTTGGTGAAGACACCCGCGCAGACCACCCCGTCATAGCTGTCGTCGCCGAAGTCGTCTAGCGTGGAAGACATGTCGGCGATCCTAAGGTCGCGGTAGACGCCCTTCTGCCTCGACTGCTCCAGCATGGCCGGAGTGAGGTCGATCCCGTCGATGATCAGTTCGAACCTGCGCTGGACCAGTTCGAGCCCCACAAGTCCTGTCCCGCAACCCGCGTCGAGGATGACGGCCCTGTCGGCCACGCGCCGGCTGAGCGCCTCCGCGGCGACTTCCGGACCGACATAGCCGATGTCGCGCAAGAGATCCTTGTCGTAGCTCTCTGACCAGTCTTCGTAGAATTTGCGGATCGCATCGGGATCGCCGCCGAGGGCGAGGGCCTGTTCCAGCTGCTCGTTCTCTTCGCTCATCATGGTCTCCTTTGCCCGATCAACCCGCATTCAGGTAGGCTCGCCCGAATGCGCAACAGTTGATCGCTTTGCGAAAGGGTAGGGCAGGCGAGGGGCAAGATGCAAATCGCAGAGGATGTTCGGACCTAAACCGCCTTCGCCTTCTTTTTCGGCCGAAGCACGTGCACATGGTCCGCGTCGTAGAGCGCGCTGTCGCGGAAGTTCTCGTCCGGCCGCAGGGCATGGCCGACAAAGACCAGGGCGGTGCGGGTGATCTTGGAGGCGCGGACCTTTTTCGCAATGGTCGAGAGCGTCCCGTGGATGAAGGCCTCGTCCGGCCAGCCGACCCGGTAGGCGACGATCACCGGGCAGTCCGGACCGTAATGGGGCGTGAGCTGGCGCTCGACTTCGCGCAGGTTCCGGATCGACAGGTGGATGGCGAGCGTCGCGCCGCTTCTGCCGAGCGTGTCGAGATCCTCGTTGTTCGGCATTGCCGACGACTGCATCGCCGTGCGGGTGATAATGATCGTCTGGGCGACTTCGGGGATCGTCAGCTCCCGCTTGAGGGCGGCGGCCGCCGCGGCAAAGGCGGGCACGCCGGGGATGACGTCGTAGTCGATCCCGAGCCCGTCGAGCCGGCGCATCTGTTCGGCGGTTGCGCCGTAGATGGACGGGTCGCCGGAATGGACGCGGGCGACATCCTGCCCCTTGTCATGGGCCGCCTTGATCTCGGCAATGATCTCGTCCAGCGTCATGGGCGCCGTGTCGATGACGCGGGCGCCTTCCGGCGCCGCCGCGACCACCTGTTCGGGCACCAGCGAGCCGGCATAAAGGCAGACGGGGCAGGACTGGATGAGTTTCAGGCCGCGAACGGTGATGAGATCCGGGTCTCCGGGTCCGGCGCCGATGAAATGTACGGTCATGCTTTGTCTTCCAGGTTTCGGGTTTCCGGCAGGTCTTGGGCCTGCTGCGGAGCATTGTCCTCAGGAGCGGTTTTGCCTGGCGGCGTGTCCTGAACCGTGTCGGTGCTCCGAGGGGCGTCGATGCGCTTGGCATAGCCGCGCGGCGTATAGACGAAGGGCTTGCCGTCGCCGCGCATCACGGTTCTCGTGGTCGACGAGCCGACCAGGACCGTGGTCAACATGTCGACATCGTCGACGCTGAGCGCTCCGAGCGTCGTCACCCGCAGCGTTTCTTCCGGGCGTCCCAGATTGATGCCCAGGATGACGGGCGTCGCGGCCGAGCGGTGCTTGAGGAGAATTTCTCTTGCCTCGGCCAGCTGCGTGCGGCGGCGTTTGGAAACCGGGTTGTAGAAAGCGACGACGAAGTCGCCTTCCGCCGCCGCTTTCAGGCGCTTTTCGATGGCCTCCCAGGGGGTCAGCAGGTCGGAGAGGGAAATCGTGCAGAAGTCATGGCCGAGCGGTGCGCCGATCCGGGCCGAGCAGGCCTGCAGCGCGGAGATGCCCGGCGCGTTGGTAACGCTGACCCGCTTGGCCGCATCCGAGACGCCGCCATAGGCTTCTTCCCGGTGCAGCAGCTCGTAGACGAGGGCGCCCATCGCGTAGATGCCGGAATCGCCGGACGAGATGAGCGCGACGTTCTTGCCCTTGCCCGCCTCTTCCAGCGCGAAGCGCACCCGGTCCTCTTCCGCGCCGAGCGGGAAATTGTGATGGGTCTTGCCGGTGATGTGGCTGGCCACGATGTCGAGATAGAGCGAGTAGCCGACGACGTCGGTCGCCTCCGCCAGAAGCCTGGTCGCCTCCGGGGTGCGCCAGTCATCCTTGCCCGGACCGATGCCGATGACGGAGAGATGGCCGCGGGCCCGGCCGATCGCTTGCGCATCGATGAATTTGGGCGAGCGGGCAATGGCGCATGTTGCGTTGTCGGTCTTCTGCTTTTCTATCTTCAGCGTGCCGAAGGGGCCGGACGCGGCAAGGGCCGCGCCCTCGCAGACGCCGTGGCAGCCGACCTCGGCAAAAACCACGTTGGACGGGTTTTTCAGCCGCGGCGTCTCCCGCTGCAGCTCTTCGGCGGAGTAGACGCGCAGCGGAACGCCCAGATACGCCGCCAGCGCGTTGACGGCCGCCTCGTCCGCCTTCAGGTCGATGGTGGTAACGCAGGCAACGGCGCCCCTGGCGATCTTGGCCGCTTCGAGATTGCTCTCGACCAGATCGATCAGTTCCTGAGGGGCGCAGCCGCGGGCACAGCCGACGCCCACCGCATATTTCAGCGGATGGTAGACCAGCCGTGTCGGGCCGCCCTCGGCTGGATGTTCCGTCGCCACCAGTGAGAGCGCGGCGTCCGGCTCCTGGAAGAGCCTGGCTTCCTTGAGCCAGTCGGCCATGCCTTCGATTCGCACGGACGCTCCGGACAGTAGCTCTGCCATGACCGGTTTGGCGTCCTGCGGGTTGGCCAGCCGCCAGCCCTTCGGCGGCACGTCGAGGGCGACGCCCAGCTTGGTGTCGCCCGCGGTGGTGATGGCCGCGTGACCGTTGAGTGCCTTGGCAAGCAGCCGCGCCAGTTCATTGGCGCCGCGGTGGCCGCCGAGCAGGGGCACGATGCTGGACCCGTCCTCGGAAACGGCGATCACCGGCGGCTCGTTGCGCTTGTCCGTCAGCACCGGCGCCAGGGCCCGGATCAGAATGCCGCTGGCGCAGAAACCGACGATCGGATGACCGGCCTTGAACAGCAGCTGCAGGTGCTCGATCGTTTCATTGAACTGGGTGTCGGCCGTCGGTACGCGGCCCGCAAGACCGTGGATGCGCGCGGTCGAAAACCGTTGGGCAACATCCTGGGCGGTGTCGAGTCCGGCCTGGTTCAGGACGAATAGGATAGGGGAAGCGTCCACGCTTCTTCTCCCTTGTAGATGAGGATCATGGAAAAATAGGGGGCGGTTTCGGCGTCAAGGTCGGCGAGACGGCGGACCTTCTGTTCGGGCAGGCTGGCGCGCTCCACATAGCCGGCCCTCTCCAGAAGGCCCATGTCGGCGAGCAGCGCCTTCAGGCGGCCGAGATGACGGCCGACCTTCATGATGACGACGGCCTGTGCCGCGTCGATCCTGGCGCGGATCTCGTCATCGGGCAGCGGGCCGGGGATCACGGTCATGACGTCGTTGCGCGAGGTCAGCGGCCGGCGCAGCAGTGCGGCGCAGGCCGTCAGCGAGGTGACCCCGGGCACGACCTCGATCCGGAAGCGGTCCGACAGACGCTCGAACAGATACATGAAGGAGCCGTAGAAGAACGGGTCGCCCTCGCACAGCGTCACGACGTCCTCGCCGCTTTCCAGAACCGCCGCGATCTCGTGCGCCGCCTTGTCGTAGATTTCGCGCGCCGGAAACCGGTCAACGCGCATCGGCACGATGATCGGGATTTCGCGTACGCCGCCGGGCAGCGCGCCGGCGGCGATCGAGCGGGCAAAGCTTTCGCCGGAATCGGGTGCCGGGTAAGCAATGACCCGGGCGGTGGAGATCAGCCGGTGCGCCTTCAGGGTCATCAGCTCCGGATCGCCGGGGCCGAGACCGATGCCGTAGAGAATTCCGCTCATGCTTTGGTCAGGCTCCATTGTGTGACCGGCATCAGCGGCCGCCAGCCGGTGAGACCGCCAATGGCATCCGCCCGGTGTATGGAGAGTTTCTTCAAGGTTCCACCCAATGTCTGGTATGCGGAAAGCAGGATCGCCTCGCTTTCCAGGGTAACGGCATTGGCGACGAGCCGCCCGCCGGGCCCGAGCGCCTGCAGCGCCGTGTCGATGACGCCGGGCGCGGTCAGTCCGCCGCCGATGAAGACGGCATCCGGCTGCGGCATGCCTTGAAGGCCCTCCGGTGCGGCCGCGTCGATCAGCTCAAGATGGGGTACGCCGAGCGCGGCGGCATTTTCCGCCGCAATCTGCCGCCGCTCGGTATGCGGCTCAAGCCCGATCGCCCGTGTGCGGTCTGCCGCGCGCAGCCATTCGATGGCAACCGAACCGCAGCCGGCACCCACATCCCATAACAGCGCGCCCGGACAGGGCCTCAGTTCCGCCAGCGTGACCGCGCGGATGTCCTGCTTGGTCATCTTGCCGTCGTGGCGGAAAGCCTCGTCCGGCAGGCCGGGTGTTCTCGCGCGGAACCGGATACCGGGATCGGCAACAGCTTCCAGGGCCAGCGTGTGGAAGGGGGCGACGTCCTGGCTCCAGTTCTCGGCTGTGCCGGAGACGATCCGCTCCTTTTCGCCGCCAAGGTGTTCCAGGACGGTGATACGGGTACGGCCATAGCCTTCGTCGGCCAGCAGGTCGGCCACCTGGCGCGGCGTATCCGCATTGCTGGTGAGCGTGATGATGCGCGCACCGGGGTAAAGCGCGGCGCGCAGGAGATCCACCGGGCGCCCGTGAACGGAAAGGCATTCGGCATCCTGCAGCGCCCAGCCCATCCGGGCGGCAGTGAGCTGGAAAGCGGAGAGCGACGGAAGGATCGTCATCTCGTCGGCCGAGAAATGCTTCAGGAGCGAGGATCCGATGCCGAACCACATCGGATCGCCGGTGGCCAGCACGGCCACCTTCCTGCCCTTGAGTTTTTCAAGATCCCCAAAGACGGATGAGAACGGGCTGGGCCAGTTTCTCTTTTCCGCCTTCAGCGGGCCCGCCATCTCCAGATGCCGGGTTCCGCCATAGACGATGTCCGCCCGGGCAAGGACATCGCCGCCGCCCGGAGCCAGACGGCCGTCTTCACCGGTTCCGATCAGTGTGAGCCAGGAGGATGTCATTTCTCGTCCAGCGAATAGGGTCTGATTTTCGGTTTGGAGGAGAGCGCCTGCGGCTTGCCGCCGGGCGTCGCGGAAACCTGCCGGCTGCCGCGGGAGCGGTGATGAAGCTCCTCTCCCGGTGCCTCTCCGGTGCCATCGGCGGGCGCCCGCATCTGGCCGCCGGGGCTGGACAGGAAACCCCGAGAGCGCAGGGGCTTGTTGCCGCCGGCCGATTTCAGGCCACTTTTCTTCGGACCGTCCGCCACTAAGCTTCCTCCGGCAGGCCGGCGGCGAGCGCGTTGACCGCAGCCGCCGCCATGGCGGAGCCTCCGCGCCGGCCCTTTACGGCCAGATAGGGAACGCCGAACGGGTTTTCCGCCAGCGCGTCCTTCGATTCGGCCGCACCGACAAAGCCGACGGGAAATCCCAGGACGAGTGCCGGTTTCGGCCCACCCGCCGCAATCATTTCCAAGAGATGGAAGAGCGCGGTCGGCGCATTGCCGATGGCGACGATCGCGCCCTCCAGCCGCTCGCGCCACAGCTCCACCGCAGCGGCCGAACGGGTCGTGCCGAGCCGCTGCGCAAGCGCGGGAACGGAAGGGTCATTGAGGGTGCAGACCACGTCGCACGCCTGCGGCAGGCGTGAGCGGATGATGCCGTGAACCACCATTTCCACGTCGCAGAAGACCGGGGCGCCTTCTTGAAACGCCCCGCGGGCAGCCTCAACCACACCGTCCGACCAGGCAAGGTCCTGCGGCAGATCGGTCATGCCGCAGGCATGGATCAGGCGCACCGCGACCGGATGCAGGGCCTCCGGCAGGCGGGACAGCTCGGCTTCCGAGCGGACAATGGAAAAGGACTGGCGGTAGATCGCCGCCGGGTCCTTCTCGTAGGAATAGCTGAGGGGCATGTCGGTGCTCACGGGCGGTCCTTACCCTTCCCGGATCAGCGACTTCGGTCCGTGCGGGTGATCCGCATGCGGATAGGGATGGTGATGGTGCCCGTCATCATGGGAATGACCATGCCCGTGATCGTGATGATGATCATGATCACCGTGGTGGTGATGCCCATGATCATGGTGGTGCCCGTGATCATGATGGTGATGGCCGCCGGCCTGCACCTGTTTCTCGCAGGCGCCGGTGCAGATTTCGTCGCACAGCCGGCATTCGGCTTCCGCGCCCAGGCCTTCCACGTGGTGGTGATGGCTTTCCTGCGCCTGGCCGACTTCCGCCTCGAAGCCGAGCACCTGCTCGCGGTACTTGCACATCTGGCAGTTCATCAGGTTGGCGCCCTGCAGGATCTCCTGCACGCGGTCGACCATCGTGTCGATGACCTGGGGATGGTCGTTCAGGTAACCGGCCTTGAGGAATTCGATGTCCGGATGCTGCGCGGCGATCTCGTCGGTGGTCGAGTAGATCCGCTGCACCAGAACGCCTGTGAAGAGGAAATACGGGAAGACGATCACCCGCTTGTAGCCCAGCTTTGCAGCGTGCTCCAGGCCCGGGCCGACAAGCGGGAAGGTGACGCCCGAATAGCAGGTTTCCGCCCAGCCGAAGCCGAAGCCTTCCCACAGCATCCGCGTGACCTTGGAAACGTTGGAATTGGCGTCGGGATCGGACGCCCCGCGCCCGACCACCATCAGCAGGGTCTCGTGCAAGGGCACATCGCTGTCCGCGGCGTCGATCGCTTCCTGAATGCGCGCGGCGGCGGCCTTCATCATGCGCGTGTCGACCGCAAGCTCGCGCCCGTAGGAGATTTCCATCTCCGGGTGCATCGCCTGGTACGTGTTGAGCACGGACGGAATGTCGTTCTTGGCATGGCCGGCGGCAAACAGCATGCCCGGCACGGCCAGCACACGGGTGCAGCCCTGTTCCCGCAGGCTGTTCAGCCCGTCATGGATGACCGGATTGGCGAATTCCAGATAGCCGTATTCCACGGGCCAGTCCGGGAAGCGCGCCTTCAGGCCGTCCGCCAGTTGTGCAAACTGCTTGACTGCGCCCTTGTTGCGGCTGCCGTGGCCGCAGATCATCAGACCGAGTTTCTCGCTCATCGGCCGGCCTCTGCGGCCGTCTCTTCGTCGTCCGCACGGGCCTCCGGAGCCTCGTCTTCCTTGTTACGCTTCCTGTCTTTCAGCGCGATGATGCCGGCAACCAGGGCGGAGCCGGCAAGGGCTGCAACGCCGACCCAGTGGGAATGGCCGGCAAGCTCACCCAGATGGCCGCCATGGGCGTAGGCGGATGTGGGCAGGACGGCGGCGGCAAGGCCGGCAAGGATGGTGCGGTGGATCATGTATCTCCCCCATTGGCAGGTGCCGGGTCGGCAGGTGGTGTTGCGGGCGCCAAGGGAGATGAAAGCAAACATGCGCAAAAGCCGGGCAACACCCGTCACTCTTGCAAATGCCTTGGACAGCTCCGGCCTTGGTCCCCTGTTTGGGTCAACCGCATCCGGAATCGCTCTCAGTCCCTTGAAAAGGACGCCGTCAGGTGGGCGCACCTTATGGGAGGCCATCTCATCGATCAAGCGCGAATGCGACACCGGCTGGCCAGAACCGGCATATCAGCTGTTGGGACGGACCATATTCCGGCTGCCTGCTACCGCCAATTTGATGCCTGCGGACAATTTGCGGACTTGTTTTCAACACGCCGCAATTGTCTAGTACTGGCACGTTGATTGAACCACGCGCAGGGCATCATGCAGACTCATCTCGTTTTCACGGTTATTGCCAAGGACCGGCCGGGGCTCGTCGAGCGAATCGCGGAGATCATCGCGGAGTTGGGCGGCAACTGGATCGAAAGCTCGATGGCCCGCCTCGGCGGCGAATTCGCGGGCATCGTGCGCATCGGCATTGCCGGAGAACGGTCGGACGAGCTGATTGCCGAACTCCAGGCGCTTGCGGCCGACGGCATCGACATCACGCTGCGCTCCGACGTCATGGGCCCGCAGGAGCTGGAAGGCGTCTTCGCCCATCTCGATCTTGTGTCCCAGGACCATCCGGGCATCCTGCGCGACATTACCCGCGTCCTGAGCGACCGGGGCGTCAGCATCGAGCATCTTGAAACGGAAGTCGCCCCCGGCTCCATGCAGGGCGAGGCTCTGTTCAAGGCGTCAGCGGACCTGCGCCTTCCCCCGGTCTCGCCCCCGCCGCGCTGAGCGAAGCGCTCCAGGAGACGGCGGGCGACCTGATGGCGGACATCAACCTGGTTGAGTGACGTCCCCGACGGAAAACTGATTTCCGGCCGCCGATGCGGCCCGTTCTTCAACAGACCCTGGATGGCAGGATGTGCTCGACCGACTGGAGTTCCGCGCAGAATTGTGGCTGTCGGCCGGCCCGGGCGGCTGGACCTTCGTGACGCTACCGGCCGGATGCGCCGACCAGATCCGCTTTTATCTCGGCAGCGGCAAGCGCCGGGGCTGGGGCATGATCAGGGTCAGGGCGCGGATCGGCTCAAGCGAATGGGACACGACCATCTGGCCGGACAAGCCGTCCGGATCGTTTCTCCTGCCCGTCAAGGCGGCAGTCCGCAGATCGCAAAAGATCGCGTCCGGCGACAACGCCGAAGTATCTCTCACGCTGCTTGAGGAGCCCGGCTGTTAGCCGTCAGGCCGAGACGGTCCACTCGGCGGCGTCTTCCCGCACCCCGATCAACGCCAGGCCGTTCGCAACCGAGGTCAGTTCGTTGCCGCCGGAAATCCGCTCATGGCCGAACCGGTCGGCAAACTGCCTGCGGACCGCGGGAACGAAGGACGTGCCGCCGGTCATGAACACCCGGTCGATGTCCTTTTCCGCCAGTCCGGCAGACTGCAGCGTCTCGTCCAGCGCGTTGTCCATCTTCTGGAGATCCGGCGCAATCCAGTCTTCAAAATCCCGCCGCGCGACCGCCACCTTGAAATCGGCTCCGAGCGGCGCGAACGCGAGTTCCGCTTCGTCCTGCGAGGACAGACGGGCCTTCGTCTCCGAGACCGACTTATAGAGCGGATAGCCCTGGTCTTCATCGACCAGGTCGATGAAGAGTTCGATCTTCTCCGGTTCCAGGCACCAGCGCAGCAGCTTCTTCAGTTCCTTGAAATCGTCGGAGGTCTTGAAGATGGACAGCATGTGCCAGCGGGCGAAATTGGCAAACAGATTGGGCGGGATTTCCAGCACCTTGCCCATGCTCTTGTACATGGAGCCCTTGCCGAGCTTCGGCAGCACTACATTGTCGATGATGCGATAGTCGAACGTGTCGCCGGCAATGCCGATGCCGCCGCGGCCGAGCGGCGTTGCCGAGAGGTGACCGCCCCGGGTTTCAAAGCGCATCAGGGAATAGTCGGTCGTGCCGCCGCCGAGATCCGCCACCAGAATGGTCGTGTCCTTGTCCAGCGACTGCGCATAGGAAAACGCGGCACCCACCGGCTCCATGACGAAAAGGATGTCCTCGAAGCCGAGCTTTTGAAACGCCGTCCGGTAGCGGGCCATGGCAAGATCGTCATCCGGACTGTACCCGGCGAACGCCACCGGCCGGCCGACGACGAGGCGGACCGACGACGGATCGAACACCGTGCCCGCGTGCTCGAAGGCGCATCGCAGGAAGGCAGCCATCAGGTCTTCGAAACCAAAGCGGACGCCGTAGATCCCGGTTCCCTTGAAGGCGCCGCTCGCCGCAAAACTTTTCAGCGACTGGATGAAACGGACATCGCCGTAACTCTCCAGGAACTGCCGGATCGCCCAGGGGCCTACCTCCGGATGCGGCCGCTTCGCCGGCCCCCGGTCCAGAAAGCTGAGCACCGTGGCAAGCGACGTGAAGGTCTCGTTGCCGTCGGCGAATGAAACGGGTTCGGTGGCGGAAAGGCCGTTTGCCGAGACGGCGACGGTGTTTGACGTCCCGAAATCAAGTCCGATCGTCAGCGGCATGGCGGCAATCCTCGAAAAGGAATACGTGCCAGGACAGCCGGCGACACGGTCATCCTGGCAGGGGAAACGGGCGGGAAATGGAATGGACGTGCGAAATACGCCGGATCACGCGGAAAGGCAAGGGTGATACGGACCGGTTTTCGTCCCGGAGAGGCCGGTTGCAAACGGCGCCGAAACCGGCCTTGGGCCGTGCCGCACCGGCCAACTCAGCCGCGGGCACGTTGCTCCGACGGCGCCGACCCGGCAAACTCACGCTGCGGCTCTGCTTTCCGGGGGGATGAGAAACAGGGCGCGCAGCACAAGGTCGTTCCATTTTCGCATAAGACAGGACACCGCCAATGGCCATCGATCCCAACGATTTCTGGCGAGAAAATCACGACAACAATCCGCCCCTTACGGACACAATGATCGCCGCCGCCGAGCAGCGGCTTGGGGTCCGGCTGCCGGCCGCGTATCTCGCCCTGCTGCGTATCCAGAATGGTGGCTACACCAAGCGATTTGAGTGTCCCATGGCCATGCCCACGAGTTGGGCATCCGACTGTATTCCCCTGTTCGAATTGAGTGGAATCGGCTCTCCCGACGAACCGACCGCCATCCACAACATTTACAATCGTGATTACATGACCCGCGAATGGGGCCTGCCGGAAAGTCAGATCCTGCTGTCGGGCGAGGGGCATTGGTGGATCACGCTCGACTATCGCAGCAGTCCGGATCCGTCCGTGACCTGGATCGACGTCGAAGTCCGTCAGGATGTCGTCGCGGCAAAAACCTTCGCCGATTTCCTCGAACGTCTGAGGCCGGAACGGAATGCGGCGCCATAGCGATAGCAGGGGAAGAGGGACCGCCGATGTTCGCCGAAAAGTATCGCCAGGCATTTGCCGGCCTTGGTCTTGATCTCAAGCCTGAACATGGAATGGATCTGGCGCCGCATGCCGGCATCCTCGACAGGCTCGCCGCGCCCGTGGCGCTCAGGGATTATTATGAAATCTGCGGCCTGCATGAAATCAATCGGTTGCGGAACCGTTTGTTGCCGCCGGAGGCGCTGGCGATAAGAGACGGCCGGCTGGTCTTCCTGGCCGAGGAACAGGAATGCGCCTTCTGGGGTGCCGCGCGCTCGGGGGCCACGGACCCGCAGGTCTGGCAGGGCGTCGCCGTTGTCGCCGACCCGAACCTTCACTGGTTCGACGAAGCGCTCTTGTTGAGTGATTTCATTATCGCCATGTGGAGATGGGAACTTACAGGCGAGGAACCGATCCGGCCCTGAATGGAGCCGAAGCCTGGCGAAGTGTCTCAAATCGCTGAGTTATGGCGGACAGAGAGGGATTCGAACCCTCGATACGGTTGCCCGTATACACGCGTTCCAGGCGTGCGCCTTCAACCACTCGGCCACCTGTCCGTTTCCAAGCGTTGGACCCGCTTGAGTGCCGCGCAATATACTCATGACGCGTTCGAGCGCAAGCGGTAGAACGGGTTTTTTTGGGGTGTATGTAAATTGTGGATTTTTTTGATAAAATCACGATAATTGCCCACGCGGGATGTGGGTATCGAGGGGCGGCCAACGGCCGTCATCACAGCAATGTGTTTCACAGAAAATCTTGTTCGTTATTTTTCGAGTAATTACTTTAAGGAACGATAGTTCCCCAAAAGGCGTTATTGCCGAAAACCAGCGTTTGTTGGTTTTTCTCCTGTAAAATATGACGAGGCCGAAGGCTAGATCATGATTGGCATCATAAAAATCTTTTTTCGTATATTGGGATACGGCTTTCTTGCCGTGGCGATTATTGCCGGCATCTCGGACGCCAGCACGTCCATTGCGCAATCGCAGGTGTTGTTGGCCCCGCTTGGGCAGGTCTGGTTCGATCTGTCGCCGGATACGCTCAATCTTGCCCAGGCGGTCATCCAGCGGCACATTCATCCGGCGCTCTGGGATCCGGCCCTGCAGACCGTGCTGACATGGCCGGTCTGGGCGGTGTTCGCCCCGCTTGGCCTGCTGTTCCTGTGGCTCGGCGCCAGTCGCCGGCGACAGCGCGCGCAATTCGCCTGAACACACCCGAACACCTCTTCGCGAGCTCCCTCTTGGAAAGCCGCGGGCGCTGCGCCACATTAGGGGCCAGGCCGAACAAGCGCACCCGGGTGGCCGCCGTTCCGGATACGCCGGGACAGCCCGGGCACAGGCGGGGAGATTTGCCATGTCGTTCATGACCATGCTGACCAAGAAATTCAAACTGCCGTCCGAGGATGAAGCCCTGCCGGGCCGGGACGCGGCGATCACGCCCACGGAGCCTCATTTCGTCAACGGCCGTTCGCTCACCGGTCCCTATCCGGCGAACACGAAATCGGTCCTGTTCGGCATGGGCTGTTTCTGGGGGGCCGAAAGGTTGTTCTGGCAGTTGCCCGGCGTCCATGTCACCGCCGTCGGCTATGCAGGCGGGCACACGCCCAATCCCACCTATCACGAGACCTGCACGGGGCGCACCGGCCATACGGAGGCCGTGCTGGTGGTCTACGACCCCGACCAAATCGCGTTTGCCGATCTTCTGAAGGTTTTCTGGGAAAGCCACGACCCGACCCAGGGCATGCGCCAGGGCAACGACACCGGCACGCAATACCGCTCGGCGATCTATGTGAGCTCGGCTGAGGATCTGGAGGTGGCGGAACGGTCGAGGGACGCCTATCAGCACGCGCTGAAACAGGCGGGCAAGACGGCTTCGATCACCACCGAAATCCGCCAGCTGGATACCTTCTATTTTGCCGAGGATTATCACCAGCAGTATCTGGCCAAGAACCCGGCCGGCTATTGCGGCATCGGCGGCACGGGCGTTGCCTGTCCCACCGGCCTCGGGCAGAGCGCTTAGGGTATGGCCCGATAGCTTAGCCCGACCGTCCATTGAGCGGCCCACTTCGAACCGGGTCACCGGCCTGCCCGCCGGTGCCCGGTTCTTCGTTTCTGGCGCAGCTTTTGCCCCCTTCCCCTTGACCTCATGTCGCATGGATGTCATGAGCCGCCCAATTCGTGCCATTCAAGCGAGGGGATTCCCGGCACGATCGGGCCGATGCTTCTGCTCGCTCCGCCAACCGGCTCGTCGCAATTGTCGTTGATCATGATCCGTCTGATGGGACCCTGTCTGCGCGCCGCACCGGCGCATTGCACCGCACCGCACAGGCCGCAAACTCGGCCGGTCGGGACGTGGCAACGGCACTCGGTGGCGCCATGACGAAAGGCACCGTCAGCCCTGGAACGGTCCTGCTGCTGGACCTCCTCAAGCAGCGCTCGGCGCTGTTGTTCGAGGCGCCCGGCGAGATCGTCACCTGTTCAAAGCTCGCCGATGTGCCGCACTGTCTGGCTCGGCTGGAGGCCGCGCAGGCGGAGGGCCGCTATGCGGCCGGTTTCCTGGCCTATGAACTCGGCTTTGCCTTCGAGCCGAAGCTCGAAAAGCGCTTTGACGAAACCGGTGAGCCGCTGCTCTGGTTCGGACTTTATGATGAGGCCGAGGAACTGGAGCTGGAAGAGGCGAGGGCTCTGCTTGCGGCAGCTTCAGGCAGCGACAGCGCTTTCGTCACGAAGCCCGCCTTCGACATGGACCGGTCGTCCTACGGCTCGGCTTTCGAACAGGTGCGTGATCATCTGGCCAAAGGCGACATCTACCAGGTCAACCTGACCATGCGGGCGCGGCTGCGGCATCACGGTGCGCCGGAACGCCTGTTCCTGGATCTGATGCGCCGCCAGCCGGTCGAATATGCCGCCTTCATTTCCCTGGAAGACCGGTCGGTCCTGTCGCTGTCGCCGGAACTGTTTGTGGAGCGGCAAGGCAGTCTGCTGCGCACCCGGCCGATGAAAGGCACGGCCCCGCGCGGCCGCTACGCCTCGGAAGACAACCTGATCGCCCGTGACCTGGCCAGCGACCCCAAGCAGCGCTCCGAAAACACCATGATCGTCGACCTGATGCGCAACGATCTTTCGCGCATTGCCGAGACGGGCTCGGTCAGGGTGACGAAGCTCTGCGCGGTCGAGTGCTATCAGAGCGTGCACCAGATGACCTCGACCGTCGAAGCCCGGCTTCCCGCCACGGTCGGCTTTGCCGCGATCATCGAGAACCTGTTCCCCTGCGGCTCCATCACCGGGGCGCCGAAGCTGAGCGCCATGCAGATCGCCGACGACCTGGAAAGCGGACCGCGCGGCGTCTATACCGGCTCCATCGGCTATCTGGCTCCCGGAGGGGACTTCCGTTTCAACGTCGCCATCCGCACGCTGGTGCTGCGCAATGACGGCTCGGGCGAGGCCGGCACGGGCTCAGGCGTCGTGTTCGATTCCGGCGCAGCGCCCGAATATGACGAATGCATCCTGAAGCTGAAATTCATGAGCGAGGAGACGCCGGACTTCGATCTCATCGAGACCATGGCCTTCGACCCGCAAGAGGGCTATCTGCTGCTGGAGCGGCACATGCAGCGCCTGCAGGCCTCGGCCGCCTATTTCGGCTTCCGGTTCGACGCGGCGGCGGTGCGCTCCGCCCTGCAGCTGCGCGCCAAGGGTTTTCATGCCCCGCAGCGCGTGCGCCTGCTCCTGAGTGCGGATGGCGATCTCTCCATCACCATGACGGACCTGCCCCCGGCCGGTCAGCGCGCGGTCTTCAACCTGGCTCTCGCCGACGAGCCGGTGCACACCTCCAACCGCTTTCTCTATCACAAGACCACCAACCGCGCGTTCCTGGACGACACGCGCACGCGCTATCAGGCCGAAACCGGATCCCAGGAGGTCCTGTTCCGGAACGAGCACGGCTTTCTGACCGAAGGCAGCTACATGACGCTGTTCATCAGGAAGGACGGCCGGCTGCTGACCCCGGCGCTGAAGCACGGCTTGCTGCCGGGCACCTTGCGCGCCGGGCTCCTGGAGCGCGGCCTAGCCTTTGAGGCCGACCTGACCCCTGCTGATCTGGACTCCGGTGAGGAAATCTTTGTCGGCAATTCCGTTCGCGGCCTGGTCCGCGCGCGCCTGGTTGCAAGCGATACGCGGCTGGAGGATGCCGGCGATCTCTCGGCAATCGAGGAAAGACGTGAGGCCGGCTAGCAGCGGCATTGCAACAGATCCCCCCTCGGCAGCACCACCCTGAAATGAGTGAATATGCACCCTGCGCCCTCATCCTGAGGAGCCGCGCAAGCGGCGTCTCGAAGGATGCGCCCGAAAGACGCCGCCCGTCCTTCGGGACGGACCTGAAGGCACTCGTCCGGACGAGGGCGTGATCGGGGACAAACTCCTCAAGCCTTACAGCACGTCCGGGCCGCGCTCTTCCGCCCAGTCGACGATCTCCAGTTCCGGCCACAGCGCCTTCATGCGCCTGGCCTTCTCCACGTAGGTTTCCCTGTTCGGCTGCCCGTAATTAGGCACAAGCCGCATGCCAAAAAGATTGGCCAGGCCGAACGGCGCATTGACGACAAGTCTGCCCTGCCGGTCCAGCCGGGCGGCGACCGCATGGGTGCGGGCGGCATAGGTCGTCAAGCTATCCATGGAACAATCCAGCGGCCGATAGGGCCGGCCGAAGCGCTGTTCGTACCACAGGTGGACACGCGCCTGATTGCGCACTTCCAGGAGGCTGGCAAGATCCGGCAGCAGTGCATTGACGCGCGTGATGACCGCATCCTCCGCCTCGTAGGAAAGGTCCGTGCCGGCGAAATAGATGACGTCGAAGTCCTTCATGCCGTGAAAGTGCGGCCGGCCGGTCATCACGTTCCAGACCGTCTGATAGATGCCGCCGGAGACGAGCCAGGCGTCGGGTAGGTCCATGGACCTGATGGCCTCAAGGATCCGCATCACGTGCGGAACCGTCAGGAGGATTTCCTCAAGCCGCGCGATCCGGTCCGTCTCGGAGGCGGCATAAGGGTCGCCAAGCCGGGGGCAGGGGGCGGGCGAGAGCGCATGATCGGTCATGAAACAGCCTTGTGCATGAATGCGTCAGACTATCCGATTCCGGTGACCCGGGAAGTGCAATCGACACGGGCTCCCGCCCCGGTGGTGAAATCACCACAGGCACCGCATGTGTGCCGCCACTCTTGACCGGATGGCAATCGACGCCATTTCCATGTCGAAACACGTCAATCCGCTCGCTCTTGCCGGGGGTCGCCATGAACAGATTTCTCTGGAACTGTGCTCACCGCAAACCGGCCTTCGCCGCTGCTGCGGCAACCGTGCTGATCCTGGCAGCCGTTCTGCCGGCAACAGCGCAATCCCGGCGGCCCGATACCAGGACCATGACCTGCGGCGAGGTCCAGTCATTGATCAACCAGCGCGGTGCGGTGGTCATGAGCACCGGACAGCACACGTTCGACCGTTACGTCGCCAACCGGAATTTCTGCCAGCACGGCGAGGTACTGGAACGCGACTACGTACCGGCCAGGGATAACGACAGGTGCTACGTGCAACGATGTGCGATAGACCTCCAGTTCGAGCGTTTCTAGGGAAGGTGATCGAATTCAATCGAGAAACGCTCCGGATCGGAACACCCTCTGCCGGCGCCTGGCGGGCGTGACATCCGCCAGATAACGACAATTCGCCTGTTTCCGGCCGGCGCTGTCCGCCGACCGGTTCCAGGCCGGTTCAGCCTCTCAAGACACCACCGGTCGATTTTTCGACATTGGCGATGATCTTCCTGGCAACCGCGTCGATTTCCTCGTCGGTCAGGGTCTTCTGGCGCGGCTGGAGGACCACGTCGATGGCGACCGATTTCTGATCCTCCGGAACGCCCTTGCCTTCGTAGATATCGAACAGGTTGACGTCGGTGATCAGGGTCTTCTCCGCCCCGCGTGCTGCCCTCAGCAGCGTTTCCGCGCTCACGTCCTTTCCGACCAGGAAGGCGAAGTCGCGGCGCACCGGCATCAGGTCGCTCACGTTCAACGCGCCCCTGGACCGGCCGCCCTTGCCTTTCGGCTGCGGCAGGGCGTCGAGGTAGACCTCGAACGCGATCAGCGGGCCTTCGATGTCGAGGGCCGCAAGCGTGCGCGGGTGGATCTCGCCAAAGATGGCCAGCGTGTTCTTGGGCCCGAGCTTCAGGCTGCCCGAACGGCCCGGGTGGAAGGTTCCGGGTGCGTCGGCATAGGCCTGCAGCTTGTCGACCGGCGCACCGATGGCCGCAAGGGCCGCTTCCGCGTCGGCCTTGGCGTCGAATGCATCCACATTGCCCGAACTCCCCGACCAGTGACGGCCGGCGCCCTGAGGCTTCGCGGTACCACGGCGCACGCCGGCGGCAACCATCTTCTGGCCTTCGAGCGTGTCGTCTTCGAAGATCTGGCCGATCTCGAACAGGGCGACATCGCCGTACCCGCGGTCGGCATTGCGCTGTGCGGCCAGGAGCAGGCCCGGCAGCAGGCTCGGGCGCATGTCGGACATTTCGCTGGAGATCGGATTTGCGAGCTCCAGCGCCTTGCTTCCGCCGCCGAAGAGTTCAGCCTCGTCCTTGGAGATGAACGACCAGGTGACCGCTTCGTTGAAGCCGCGCACGGCCAGGGCCCGGCGCGCCTTGTTGCGGCGGATCTGGCTCGTGGTGAGGACTTTCCGTCCCACGGTGCCCAGACGCGGCAGCGGCGTGTCGGGAACCCGGTCGAGGCCGAGGATGCGCACGACTTCTTCGACGAGGTCCGCCTTGCCCTCGATGTCCGGACGCCAGCTCGGCGCGGCGACCCTGATGGTGTCGCCCGAACCGGAAATCCAGAAGCCGAGGGATTTCAGCGTGACATTGGCTTCCGCCGGCGTGACATCGACACCCGAAAGGCGTTTGATTTCCGCATAGGGGAAATCGATGATGTTGGTGCTGTCCGGAATCGTGCCGGCCTGGATCGCCTCCGACGGCTCGCCGCCGCACAGGACCAATACCATGCGGGTCGCATATTCGAGGCCCGGCATCATGTAGTTCGGGTCGACACCGCGCTCGAACCGGTAACGGGCATCGGTATTGACGCCCAGCTTGCGCCCGGTGGCGGCAATGTCGTCCTCATCCCAAAGCGCGGATTCGATCAGCACGTTGACGGTCTCTGCGGTGCAGCCGGACGGCTCGCCGCCGAGGATGCCGCCGAGGCTTTCGACGCCGTTTTCGTCGGCGATCACGCAGATGGTCTCGTCGACTTCATAAGTCTTGCCGTTGAGGCCGTCGAGCGTCTCGCCCTTGCGGCCGCGCCGCACGACGAGATCGCCCTTGACCTTGTCCGCGTCGAAGACGTGCAGCGGACGGCCCTGGTCGAAAGTGATGTAGTTGGTGATGTCCACAAGCGTGTTGATGGGCCTGAGGCCGATGGCGACAAGGCGGTCCTGCAGCCATTTCGGCGACGGGCCGTTCTTCACGCCCTTGACCATGCGCAGGCCGAAGGCCTTGCACATCGGTTTGGTGTCGCCGAAGTCCAGCTTGACGGCGACGGGACAGGAATAGCTGCCGCGGATCTGTTCGTGCGAGCGTTCCTTCAGCTTGCCGAGTCCGGCGGCGGCCAGGTCCCGCGCAATGCCGTGGATGCCCGTGCAGTCCGGGCGGTTCGGCGTGAGGCCGATCTCGATCACCGCTTCGTCCAGCCCCGCCCATTCGGCATAGTTCATGCCGACCGGCGCATCCGCGGGCAGGTCGATGATGCCGGCATGCTCGTCGGAGAGCTCCAGCTCGCGCTCCGAACACATCATGCCGAAGCTTTCCACGTCGCGGATCTTGCCGACGGAAAGGGTGACGTCGAGCCCCGGAATATAGTCGCCCGGCTTGCCGAGCACACCGACGAGGCCGGCGCGGGCATTGGGCGCGCCGCAGACGATCTGGAGCGGTTCGCCTTCGCCGCTGTCGACTTTCAAGACCCGCAGGCGGTCCGCATTCGGATGCGGCTCGGCCTCCAGGACCTTCGCGATCCTGAAAGGTTTAAGGCGATCGGCGCGGTTCGTGACTTCCTCAACCTCCAGGCCGATCATCGTCAGGCGCTCGACGATCTCGTCCAGGCCGGCGTCGGTCTCCAGGTGCTCCTTGAGCCAGGAAAGCGTGAATTTCATGAGACTTACTCTTTATCGGTCATGCGGCCGCAAAGCCGCGAATCTGGTCCAATGGCGCGTCAGTTGCTGAACCGGTCCAACTCGGGCAGGACGGTCGCCTGGCTGTAGTTCTGCGCAAACCGGCGGCCGATCTCGGAAAACTCGGCGGTCCAGCCGCGGACGATTTCCGGCGTGATCTGCTGGCCCGTGGCGATCGCCTGTGCCGCTTCCGTTTCGATACGGTCGCGCAGGATGCCGAGCTCGAACTGGGCGGAATACTCGGCCCGGTATTTGCCCAGCCACCCCATGGCGACGATCAGCACCATCACCAGAAGCGCTGCGGAACTGGTCAGCCCCGCCCATTTGGCAGTGCCGCCGATGCGCCGGTCGCTGGCAATCAGCACGATCGAGGCGATCGTCAGGAAGGCGACGATATAGATCGCCTGGAGAAAGCTCTGGTATTTTTCCGCCGAGCTGGCCTCATGGCCCGCCCGCAGCCGGGTGATCCGGTCACGCAGGTAGAGCAGGGCATCGGCCTCGGTGCCGAGCTTGTCGCGGAAGTAGGTGTCGCAGAAGCGCAGGCGCCCGCGGCTCTCGATCTTTTCCGCGCACGCCTCCATGAACGACGTCGGCGTCGGCGCGCGCGACTCCCGGTCCGCGGTCTGGGCGACCGCGGGCATTAGGGCCGCCGCAGACAGGATGACGGCAATAAGTAGACGGATCAGCAGTGACATGGATATTCGCCCCCTGAACTCGGCGGTTAACTGGACAACCCGCCGAACAGCGTCGGCAGATCGAGCGGGCGGAAACCGTAATGCTGGATCCAGCGCACATCGGCATCGAAGAAAGCGCGCAGATCGGGCATGCCGTATTTCAGCATGGCAATCCGGTCGATCCCCATGCCCCAGGCAAAGCCCTGATAGACATCCGGATCGAGACCGCAATTGCGGATGACGTTCGGATGCACCATGCCGCAGCCGAGAATTTCCAGCCAGTCGTCGCCCTGGCCGATCTTGACCTCGCCGCCGGACCGGTCGCACTGGATGTCGACTTCCATGGACGGCTCGGTGAAGGGAAAGAAGCTCGGACGGAAGCGCATCTTGATGTCGTCGACCTCGAAGAACGCCTTGCAGAATTCCCTGAGGATCCATTTCAGATGGCCGAAATGGCTCTCCTTGTCGATGACGAGGCCTTCCACCTGGTGGAACATCGGCGTGTGCGTCTGGTCGCTGTCGCAGCGATAGGTCCGGCCCGGAATGATGACGCGGATCGGCGGTTCCTGCTCGCGCATGGTGCGGATCTGCACCGGCGAGGTATGGGTGCGCAGCAGCAGCCGTTCGCCGTCTTCCTTTTCGTTGAAGAAGAACGTGTCGTGCATCTCGCGCGCCGGGTGACCTTCGGGGAAGTTCAGCGCGGTGAAGTTCAGCTCGTCGGTTTCGATATCCGGGCCTTCGGCGATGGAAAAGCCCATATCCGCGAAGATGGCCGACAATTCGTCGATCACCTGGCTGACCGGATGAATGCGGCCCGTTTCCGCAGGAGACGGGCGCAGCGGCAGGGTGATATCCACTTTTTCGCGGGCAAGGCGGGCTTCCAGCTCGCCTTCTGCCAGAACGTCCTTGCGGGCGGCAATGGCGTCGGTGACCCTGGCCTTCAGGCCGTTGAGGGCCGGGCCCATCACCTGCCGCTCTTCCGGGGTCATCCTGCCGAGCGTCTTCATCTGCTCGGAAATCTTGCCCTTCTTGCCGAGAGCCGCGACCCGGACCTCCTCCAGGGAAGCCTCGGTTTCGGCGCCTTCAATGGCGGCCAGAAGTTCGGATTCAAGTGTATCGAGATTGGACATGCGTGCTCAGGTACCGGTTCGCGCGCGTCGCGCGGCTTGAAATCGAAAGAGAAAGTCGGGGTCTTTTAGCGAATAATTGCGCACATTGCCACGGCCTCAGCCGCATTATTGCGTGAGATCCCGTCGGGAAGGAAAAGCGCCGGAAATAAAGCGCGTTAGCGCCTAAATCGCCCGCAGGCAGGGCCCTGCAATTCAATGAAGCGCACAGCGGCAAAAGGCAGGCACAAGGTGCTCGCCTGGCTTTGGCCCGGACGGCCGATATGGACGCTGCATCTGCTCATGGCCGTCAATTTACCCAAGCGCGGCACGAAGGCAAGCAAAAAGGCGGCAGGATGCTGCGCTGCTCGGAATCGGTTGTGTTTTTCAGAGGAAGGGAATTCGCTGCGCTCATGCTGACATCCGGGATCCAGAAATCATTCGCGTCGAAGACGCGGCCAAATGTGCCGTGAGGCACAACTCCTTTACGGTCCCTGGCCTCGGCCGGGAACCCGACCGGCTTCCGGCCGTTTAAGGTTCAAGCTGGACAAAAGCCCGTCCGGTCGGGCGGGCGCTTTCGTGAAGAGGTTTGAATGGCACGAGGCCGGACGGCAGACAATCCGACCGAAATTCCGTTGGCCGGATGGAAAGACATTCTCTACCGCGTCTGGGACGCGATCGGGACCGATCATATCAGCCTGGTCGCGGCAGGCGTCGCGTTCTACGGATTGCTGGCGATCTTTCCGGCGGTCACCGCGCTGATGGCGATTGCCGGGCTGGTCATCGAGCCGGCCCAGGTGGCCGACCAGCTCGAGTTGCTCGCAACCTTTGTTCCCCAGCAGGCGGCAACCATCATTCTCGATCAGGCCGCCAGCGTGGCAGGCTCGCAGGAAGCGAGCCTCGGCATCGCCTTCATCGTCAGTCTCGGCCTCGCCATCTTCTCGGCGTCCAGGGGTATGGCCAGCCTGATGGAGGGGCTCAACCTTGCATATGACGAATACGAGACCCGCGGACTCATTCTGCGCTTTGCGCTGAACCTGGGGCTGACGGTTCTTCTCGTTCTCGCTCTTCTTCTGGGGGTCATATCGGCCCTGGTGCTGCCGGCAATCTTCAATTTCCTGCAGCTGCCGGCGTGGCTGGCTGGTGTGCTCGCAGTCGGCCGCTGGATCATCATGGCTCTGCTGGCGATCACGGGCCTTTCCCTCGTCTACCGCTTCGGGCCCTGCCGCGCGGATGCAAGATGGACGTGGATCACGCCGGGAGCCGTGGTTGCCTGTGTCCTCTGGCTGGTCGCCTCCATCGGATTTTCGGTCTATGTGGCGAATTTCGGCAGCTACAATCAGACCTTCGGGAGCCTCGCCGGCGTCATCATCCTTCTCATGTGGCTCTGGCTGTCGGCCTATATCGTCCTGCTCGGTGCGGAACTAAACGGTGAGATGGAAGCGCAGACACGCAAGGACAGCACGACCGGGCCCGAACAGCCGATGGGCCTGCGCGGGGCGGTCAAGGCCGACGTTCTCGGAAAATCCGTTGCCGCGTCAGACTAGGGTGTGGACCCATAAATGAGGATGAAATGGTTTGAGGCGGATTGCGCGTCCTCAAGAAGCGGAAGCGCAGGAAATGTGGTTCATTTTCAAGCCTTCCGCGACGTAGAGGAGGCGCAATCCGGTCAAATCCGAAGGACATGAAAATGGCTTCACCGCTTCGTCAGCGCGCTTGACCGGGCACACAGCCCGCTCTGCGCACCCTTCCTAACGGCGTTTCGCCATTTCTCATGCCATTTCGTCCTCATTTAGGGATCCGCACCCTAGGCCGAAAAAACCGCAGGTTCGCCTTCAGGCCGAAACCGCATCGGCTCCCTTGGGCCTGCCGATCGACTCCGGCAGTTCCTGCTTCAGCCAGTCGCTGAATGCCTGTTTGGCCCTTGTCCGGGGCGCATTCCGGCCGCCGATCAGCCAGTAGGCCATCCCCGTTGCGGGCCGTTGCGGGAAGGGAGCGACGACCTGGCCGGAATTGACCGCATAGACGGCAAGCGTTTCCCAGGCGAGGAAGACACCCTGACCGGCGATCGCCGCATCAAGGCAGAGCGAGCCGTCGGAAAAGGTCGGGCCGTCCTGCAGGATGGTTTCGTCGAGCCCGAAAAGATCCAGCCAGGTCTTCCAGGAAAACATCTGACCGGGATCGCGGATGATAGGCAGCTTGCCGATGTCCTCCGGCTTTATGATCTGCCCGGCCAGCGCCGGGCTGCAGACCGGAAACACCCGCTGGCGGAGCAGCATTTCCGCATTGACCCCCGGATAGGGGCCGCGTCCGACGCGGATGCACAGATCCACATCGCTGGTGTCCGGATCGACCAGCTCGACGGTCGCCTCGACCCGCACCCGGATGCCGGGATGGGCCTTGTTGAAGTGCTTCAGGTGCCAGACCAGCCACTTGCCGGCGAAGACGGGCGCGACCGAGATCGTCAGGGAATCCTCCCGGCCGCGCTGCGTGGTGGCAATTGCCGTTGACAGCGAGGACATGGCCGACGTCAGGTGCGGCTGCATGGCCAGCACATGCGCCGTCGGCAGCAGCATCCGGTTCCGCCGCTCGAACAGCTGAACGCCGAGTTGGGCTTCGGTTTTCTGCACCTGCTGACTGACGGCGCCGACCGTTACGCCGAGCTCTTCGGCAGCCGCCTTGATCGACCCGAGCCGGGCGACGGATTCAACGGCCCTCAGGCCGGACAGATGAATGCGGTTCAGATTTTTCATTATAGGAAAGCTAAATCGAATAGCAGAAGAAGTCGATTTTTATATTGAGAACGGCCGGTTATATGTGAAGCCAAGCTAAATTCAAAAGAGGGATTTGGCCATGGATAAAGCAATAAAAAGGAAAATGAAAATCATGTTGAAACTGTTTGTACGCCGCCAACTCAGAGCAAGGCCGGCCCCCGGCTCCGACCGGACCGACCCGCTGTCCCACCCGGCCATCATGCGCATGAGCCAAAGGGAACTGGCCGATCTGCCGTTCAACCGGCGCTGATCGGACCCGGCGGTTGAAGGACCGGTCCCGAGACCTGCTGATCGATCGTCCGAAGCGATCCGGCCGATCGGACCCAAGACACAATCAGAAAACGGCGCCAGGGCGGCAAGCCCGGCGCCGTTTCTGTTTGGCTCGCGTTTCCGTCGTTGGGGCGTGTGCCGTCGTCAGACCGCCGCCGGTTGCCTTTCGGCATATTGCGCAATGCCGTTGCCGAATGACCAGTTCTCCGCCTTGGTCTCGACCAGGTTGATGAAGACATCCTCCGGTCGGACACCGGCTTTCTGCACCAGCTTCTCCGCTATCCGCGCAAACAGAGCCTTTTTCTTCTCTGTCGTTCGCGTATCGCTGACGGTCAGCTGAATGATGATGAGATCGTCGGACCGCCTGATTCCCATGTAGTGGCGGCCAAAAACCAGGTCTTCCGGAGCGTGTTCCGTGATCCTCATGAATTTGTCGTCTTCAGGCACGTCGAATGTCTCCCGCATGGCACGATAGATCTCGTCCAGAATGACGGACTTCTGCGCTGCGGTTTTGGAGCCCTTGATGAGCGATACGTGTGTCAACGGCATGTCTTCCTCCCGATTGAAAGCGATGGTGGTGAAAGCACGGTAGCCGGCAAGCGAAGATTAGAAAAACAAATCTTTGATATTTCAAAAATTTGAAATCATAATAGATAAATGAGTAACCTCGACATGGATCTCCTGCGTGCCTTCGTCCACGTTGCCGAGACCAGCAGCTTCACCAGGGCCGGACAGATGCTCGGCGCGAGCCAGTCGGCCATCAGCCTGAAGATCAGGAAACTGGAAGACCGGCTCGGCGGAGCCTTGCTGAGCCGTTCGCCGCGCTCCGTGCGACTGACAAATCTGGGCGCGCGCTTTCTGACCGATGCCCGCAATCTGATCGACCTTCACGACCGGGTGGCAATGAGGGCCACCGGGGCGGACGCCCGCCAGCGCCTGCATCTGGGCATCAGCGATCATGCCGCCGGCATCAAGCTTCCCGAGATCATCGCCGAGCTTACACGAAGGCTCCCGGAGCACCGGCTGCATGTGTCTGTCGGTCTTTCCGACGAACTTTACCGCGATTTCAAGGCCGGTCTCTTCGGGGCCGTTATGGTTCGCGGGGAAGATGTCGACGTGCCCGGGCAGACCGCATTCGAGGATACGCTTGTCTGGGCGGCTTCCAGAAGCTTTGCCTGGGCGACAGGCAGATCGCTTCCCCTGGTCGCACTGGCCCACAGTTGCGCTTTGAGACGACTTGCGACCGGCGCGCTGAAGGACGCCGGGATCGAATACGAGGACGCGTTCACCGGTACGGGCGTCAGCGCCGTCCAGGCCGCTGTGTCCGCCGGGCTCGGGATCGCCTGCCTTGACAGGCGCAACATGCCGCAGGACTGTCGGGATGTCGGCAGTCTCTACCAGCTGCCCGGCCTGCCCAAGACCCGAATGGTGTTATTTACCCGGGAAAGGAGCGCTGTCGGATCGGCGATACTGGAAGCGTTCCAGCGGAATTGCTGACACGCTGCACCGCGATCATCTCAAGCTTGATCCAATGAAACGCGGATGAGTGCCGTAGCCGTGTCACGCTTGTCTCGATAGGCGTCCTGCCAACGCGGCCAACGGCTCGGCTACCCCGTCCGACCGGTCAGGACTTCTTGACGAACTCCGTCAGGATCACGATCCGCTGGTCGTTCACGCGGCCCTCGATCTGCGCCGGGTTGTCGGCGACAAGGCTGATATTGCGCACGGCCGTTCCGCGCTTGGCGGTGAAACTGGCCCCTTTGACCTTCAGGTCCTTGATCAGCGTAACCGTGTCGCCGGACTTGAGAATTGCGCCATGGGTGTCCTTGTGGAGCGCACTGGCATCCTCGCCCGTTTCGGAATTGTCGACACCCGCCTTCGCCCAGGCGAGAACCTCGTCTTCCAGATAGAGCATGTCCAGAAGTTCGCGCGCCCAGCTTTCGTCCGGCATCCTTGCCAGCAGGCGGTAGGCGGTGACCTGAACGGCCGGGACCTGGCTCCAGGCGGCGTCGTTGAGGCAGTGCCAGTGGTTCGGATCCATCTCCGCCGCGCCGGTAATCTGGTCCGCGCATACGGAGCAGGCGAGGATTTTCGCGTCGGCCGTGCCGTCTGCCGCCGGGCCGACATCGAGCACGGCAAGCGACTGGGTGGAACCGCAGCATTCGCAAGCATTTCCCGCGCGGCCGCGCACGTCCTGTTCAACGCTCATATACGTTACCTTCCTTGCAGGCGCCCCGAAGCGCTGGAGAATCAACGAAAGTTGCTGCCTGCCCCTTCGACGGTGCTTTGCACCTTACTCTCATGGGCGTTCGCTCCTTCAATTGATCCACCGGATCAATTGATCACGCCGAGTGTGACCGCCGGGGCGGGGCCCGCTGCTGAAGCAGCTCCCGCCCGTTCGAAACCTGCCAAAGATCTCGCCGGATCTTTGGCTTGGCGCTCTGCGCCAACCGGTTTCTCACTCATCCATTTTCAGGGCCTGAATGAAGGCTTCCTGCGGGATTTCGACCTTGCCGAACTGGCGCATCTTCTTCTTGCCGGCCTTCTGCTTTTCCAGAAGCTTGCGCTTGCGGGTGGCGTCGCCGCCGTAGCATTTCGCGGTCACGTCCTTGCGCAGCGCCGAGATGGTCTCGCGGGCGATCACCCGGGCGCCGATGGCCGCCTGGATCGGGATCTTGAACATGTGCCGCGGGATCAGCTCTTTCAGCTTCTCGCACATGGCGCGGCCGCGCCGTTCCGCCTGGCTGCGGTGAACCAGGACCGAGAGGGCATCCACCGGCTCTTCGTTCACCAGGATCGACATCTTGACGAGGTCGCCCGCCCGGTAGTCGGACAGCTGGTAGTCGAAGGAGGCATAGCCCCTGGAGATGGATTTCAGCCGGTCGTAGAAGTCGAAGACCACTTCGTTGAGCGGCAGGTCATAGGCAAGCATGGCGCGCGAGCCGACATAGGAAAGATCGACCTGAATGCCGCGCCGTTCCTGGCACAGCTTCAGGATACCGCCGAGATACTCGTCCGGCGTCATGATGGTTGCCCGGATCCACGGCTCGCGGATTTCGGAGATCTTGACCACGTCCGGCAGGTCGGCCGGATTGTGGAGCTCCGCTTCCGACCCGTCGGTCAGGCTCAACTGGTAGACCACGGACGGCGCGGTTGCGATCAGGTCCAGATCGAATTCGCGCGACAGGCGCTCCTGGACGATTTCCAGGTGCAGGAGCCCCAGGAAACCGCAGCGGAAGCCGAAACCGAGCGCCGCGGAAGTCTCCATCTCGTAGGAGAAGCTGGCGTCGTTCAGGCGCAGCTTGCCCATGGCCGTGCGCAGGTCTTCAAAATCATTGGCATCGACGGGGAACAGGCCGCAGAACACCACCGGCTGGGCGGGCTTGAAGCCCGGCAGCGCCTTGGCACAGGGCTTTTTCTCCAGCGTGATGGTATCGCCGACGCGTGTGTCGGCAACCTCCTTGATCGAGCCGGTGAACACGCCGATTTCGCCGGCCTTCAGTTCGTCCACCAGAAGGAACTTCGGGGTCATGACGCCGACCCTGTCGACATCGTAGACCGCGCCGGTACCCATCATCTTGATCCGCTGGCCCTTCTTCAGCGAGCCGTCGATGATGCGCACCAGAACCATGACGCCGAGATAGGTGTCGTACCAGCTGTCGACGAGCATCGCCTTCAGCGTGGCATCCGGGTCGCCTTCAGGGGCAGGCAGCTTGCGGACGATCGCTTCCAGCACGTCTTCGATGCCGAGGCCGGTCTTTGCCGAAATCAGGCAGGCGTCGGAGGCGTCGATGCCGATGACGTCTTCGATCTGTTCCCTGATGCGGTCCGGTTCAGCCGCGGGCAGGTCGATCTTGTTGAGGACCGTGACGATCTCATGGTCGTTGTCGATGGCCTGATAGACATTGGCAAGCGTCTGGGCTTCCACCCCTTGCGAGGCATCGACCACCAGCAGCGAGCCTTCACAGGCCGCCAGCGAGCGGGAGACCTCATAGGCAAAGTCGACATGGCCCGGCGTGTCGATCAGGTTCAGCCTGTACTGGTTGCCATCCTTGGCATTGTAGATCAGCCGCACGGTCTGCGCCTTGATCGTGATGCCCCGCTCGCGCTCGATATCCATGCTATCGAGAACCTGCTCGGTCATCTCACGATCGGTCAGCGTGCCGGTCATCTGGATCAGCCGGTCAGCCAGGGTCGACTTGCCGTGATCGATATGGGCAACAATGGAAAAATTTCGGATGTTGGAAAGCGTCTTCGTCGTCATGGCGCCCGTTTACCACCGCATTTCGATTTCGCCTAGACCATTGCGCGCGCACGCGGCGGAATTCAGGTGGTTTTTTCGCGTGGAAGTGACGCCGGACCGGAAAAAGCCGGTTGGTTGAAACGGCTTAAAACTCTCGAAGCGTGCCGGCGCCTGTGCTAGCGATAGGTCGCACCACACCGACACGCCGCTGCCAAGAGACGAGTTATGAAGATCCGCGACGCAGAACCCCGCGACATTCCGGCCATACTGGCGCTTTATAACCTGGCCGTGCGCGAGACGACCGCCGCCTGGACGACCAGGGAAGAAACCCTTGATGACCGGCTCACCTGGTTCGAGAGCCGGAAGAAGCAGGGGCTGCCGGTCCTGGTTGCGTGCGATGGCGAAGACGAGGTTGTCGGCTTTGCAAGTTATGGCCCGTTCCGTGCAAAGGAAGGTTACCGGCTGACCGCCGAGCACTCGGTCTATGTCGATCCGAACATGCAGCGGCAGGGCATCGGCAACGGACTGCTGAAGCGGCTGGTGGAAGCCGCCGCCGCCAACGGCGTCCACGTTCTTGTCAGCGTCATCGACGGCGAAAATGCCGCTTCGATTGCCCTGCATGAAAAGCACGGCTTCGAGGTGATCGGCCGGATGCCGGAAATAGGCACGAAATTCGGCCGTTGGCTGGATCTGGTCCTGATGACGAAGGTCCTCCAGTCCGCGCCGGCACCCGAGCGGTAGGGCCCGTCAGGTCTTCTGCCGGACGTCGGCAAAAGACCTGAAGGGATCGCGGCAACGGGCGCCGTCAGGCGGCAGCTTCGTGACCGCAGCAGGCGGTGGAGATCGCCGAAATGTGCCTGTGATCCGTGCCGCAGCAGCCGCCCACGACGCGAACCCAGGGCATATGGTCGAGGATTGCGCTGTAGCGCCTCGCCAGGTCCTGCGGATCGCCGATGTCCAGTTCCTCGGCCGCATCCAGTTCCGCGTGGCTCAATTGCGAAGCGTTCGCGCGGATGCCGCAGATACGCTTGACCCATTCTCCGCCCTGCTCGAGGACTTCGGCAAAATGGGCCGGGTGGGCGCAATTGATCATGTAATAGGCGACGGAGCCTGCGCTTGCGCCATCCACGGCCTTGATCGCGTCACCAAGTGTGTCGCCGGACGGAAGACGGCCGTCGGTCTCGACCGTGAAGGAAATGACGCACGGTATCCCGATTGCTTTCGCAGCACGTGCAATGCCCGCCGCTTCGGGAATGTTGGTCATCGTGATTGCCGAAACGCAATCGGCGCCGCTTTCGGAAAAGACCTCGATCTGGCGCCGATGATAGTCGCAGGCGTCTTCGGTGCTCATGAGGTCGCTGACGGCATAACCGTCACCGCACGGACCGATGCAGCCGCTGATGACAAACGGACTTGCCGGCGTCTGATAGTCGCGGGCCAGTTCCTGCAGAATCTCGATCGCAGTCCTGTTGGCGGCGTCCAGCGCGATGGCGGAATAGCCGAGCCTTTCGGCCCAATCCGGGTTGGCCCGCCATGTCGGGCTTTCGAGAATGAAACCCGATCTGCTTGCAACCGCGGTCTCGGCGTAGGGCCGGTAGTAGTCCTTGATCCGGTCCCGGCCGTACTGCGAACGCAAAAGCGTGAAGGAGGCAAAATGCGGCAGGTCGAGGCCCTCCAGGAAAATCAGGCTGGTTTCCATGCCGCCATCGGTCAGGAACATTCGGTCCGACTGGTGGGGGAGTGTTTTTCGTGACGTGGTCATCGGTGTATCCAGTTCGCTCAATTGAATGGGAGCCCCCACGAACCGCCGTGAGGGGCCTGGACATCCTGATCGTCGCCCCCCGGCTCGATCCAATCAGGAAGTCCGGAGCGGAATTTGAGCGAAATGACACGATTGCAGAAGTGATCACAGTCACAGCGAAAACGCCGGCCACGCAGGGACGCCATGCCGCGTCCAGTCAGTTGGCGGTCAGAACCGTCCTGCAGTCTTGCGGTAGAGCTGCCAACGCCATCGGGCGTTTCTTGACGACCTTGGGCTTTTCGCCCGGCTTGCGCGGCTCCTTGGGCACCCAGGGTTCGTCGGAAAGCCAATAGGTTAGGTGCGCCCCGCAGCCGTCCCCCGGCGGGGGCGGGTTCTGGTCCTTGCAGCCGGTGCTGCCGGGCGGACAGGAAAGCCGGACATGGAAATGGTAGTGGTGGCCCCACCAGGGACGGACCTTGCGCAGCCACTCCCTGTCCCGGCCGGTTTCGAATTCGCACAGGGCCTTCTTGATCGTCGGACTGACGAAGATCCGCGCAACGCGGTTGTCCGACGCCGCATGGCGGATCAGCCGTGCGTGGGTGTCCGTCCACTTGGCCGGATCGACCCGCCGGTCGGCACCTTTCACGTCCAGGGGGCCCTTCAGCATGGAGATCGCCGAAATCTCCTCGCGCTCTTCTGGTGTCAGCCGCCGGTTGGGCATTTCGGTCAGCCAGATATCGGCATCGAGACCGATCTGGTGACTGGCATGTCCGGAGGTCATCGGGCCGCCGCGCGGTTGCGCCAGGTCGCCGACAAGCAGCCCGTTCCAGCCCGCCTTTGGGGCGTCGGCGGCAAGATCCTTCAGATAGTCGATCAGGGCCGGGTGGCCCCAGTTGCGATTCCGGGAAAGACGCATTGCCTGCCAGGTCGGCCCGTCCGGCGGCAGGACCGACCCCCCGGCGAGGCATCCCTTGGCATAGGAGCCGATCGCGCGGGCCTTGAGCGGCGCGGGGCCGTCTGCGGCGCCGAAATAATCCTTGGCAGGACGGTCCGAGCGAAGCACCAGATTGGCCTGGGGGGCGTCATAGCCTTCCGGGACGGCACGTTTTTTCACCGGAACGGGAATGCCGGCCGCCAATTCGGCGCCCGGTCGGGCACCATCGCTGGAAGTCGCCTCCACCGTTTCCGGCTTGGTGTCGGGAATGGGGGTGACCGCTCCGGCGTCCACGGTCATCACGATGGCCGCGAACAGTCCGGCCAGTCCGGCAAAGGCGTGTTTCCGGTCTCTCGGCGCGGCGGCATGCACCGCTTGTCTGCGCTTGGTCACCTTGGAACCTCGTGCGTCGCTAGGGCCGGGGCGGTGTGAGCGTATCCTGGCTCTCAACACACCCCGATGCTAGGCAGCATGCACCAGATTCGGCTCCGGCGCATCCGTTTCCCGCGTTTCCACATTGGCTTTCAACATGTCGGCAAGCGCGTCCAGCAGCGTGGTGTTGTCGCGGATCACCCGGTCGGCGGCACCGTTGAGAGCGATGATGTTGCCGGGCCGGGCATTGTCGATGGCCTCGGCTTCCGGCGGGAGTTCCGCCTGAAGGCGGTGGAAGGTAACGCCGGGCAGCTCGTCGAACAGGTGCCGGGCCTGGTAGGACGCGGTCTGGGATTGCCCGTCGGAGAAGATCGACAGGATGGGCACGTCCTTGGAAGGCTGCATCCAGCCCAGAGCGCCCCAGCCGGCAGCTTCCTTGTAGGGGAAGGCCCGCCCCGGTGCTTGACCGGTGCCGAGCGACAGGATGACGATTTCGTCCTCGCCCCAGCCAAGCTTGCCGGCCTCCAGATAGGCCGCGATTGCCGGATCGTTCATGAAGACACCGCCGTCGACCAGCGCTTCTTCACGCTTGCGGCTGAGGTTTTCCACCCGGGCTGGCTCGAAATAGGACGGCGCGGCCGTGGTCGCGCGAACCGCCTGCCAGAAATAATAATCGTCCGGCCGGCTGCCGTTTCCCTCAAGGCCGTTGGTCATGAAGACCGCGCGCCGCTGCTCGATGTCGTAAGCGGTGAGCACAAGCTTGCTCAGGCCGCTCGCCATGGAGGTCCAGCCGAAACGTTCCTTGAGCAGCTTTTCCAGCGGGCGGGCGTCATAGGTCTCGTCAAAGAGCCCGAGCGGGTTGGTCAGCGTGCGGCCGATCCGCGCGCTCAGCGAGTGGCTGAAGATGTTGCGGGCCTCGCGCTCATAGAAGGCACGCAGCTCGGAAATCGTCGCCGCGGCCTCGCCGGAAGAGCCGCCGGGGCGCGGTGCGCACAGGCCCGCGGCAATCAGTCCGCCGGTGGAGGTGCCGGCCATCAGGTCAAAGATCCGGTGCATCGGCGCGTCCACGCCCCGATGGATCAGCCGGCTCTCCAGAGCTTCGAGAATGCGTAAAGGAATGAGGCCGCGGACACCGCCGCCATCTATGGAAAGTATAAATCGTTTTTTGGTCATCATTCGTCCCCGGAAAACACAGGAAGGGAGTGTGTCGACTTGCAGGTTGCGTCGGACACTTATTGCTTTTCTGTTCCTAAATGTTTGTCACTAAATGCGTCACCGCAATGGCAAAGCGAAAAAAGCGCGCCCGTATTGCAAAAATAGCGACCAAGCGGTTAATTCCGGTTGTAAAGGCGCGCCGTTTCATGTGCCTTTACCGGCACACTCCATCTGCGGCTGCCCGCGTTCCTGATCGCCAGACGGTATTCAGGACAGGATCGGCCCGACTTTCATACCCTCTACAGGATGCTCCATGAACATCGATCTCCTCCGCCGACTTTGCGAAACCCCCGGCGTGCCGGGTCACGAACACCGGGTGCGCGACTTGATCCAGGCCGAAATCAAGGACCTGTTCGACGAGATCACGGTCGACGCGATGGGGTCGCTCCTGTGCCGCCGGGACAGCCGCAAGGCAGCGAAAAAGGGTTCGCCGAAAAAGGTCATGCTGCTCTGCCACATGGATGAAATCGGCTTTCTGGTTTCGCACATCACCGACAAGGGCTTCATTCACGTGCAGCCGGTGGGTGGGTTCGATCCGCGCAACCTGTTTTCCCGCCGGGTGCTGGTCTCCACCGACGAGGGCGATTTCAAGGGCGTGATGAATCCCGGCGGCAAGCCCATCCATATCTCCTCCGCGGAAGAGCGCAAGAAAGTGCCGGAGCCGAAGGACTTCGTGATCGATCTGGGAATGGGGGAGAATACCCGGGATGTGGTCAAGGTCGGCGACATGGTCACCATGGACGAACCGCTGATCGAGATCGGCGACAAGATCGTTTCCAAGGCGCTCGACAACCGCATCGCCTGCTGGCTGGGGATCGAGGCCATCAGGGGCCTGGGCAAGACGAAACACGCATGTGAAATCCACGTCGTCTTCACCTGCCAGGAGGAAGTCGGCATGCGCGGCGCGCGCACGGCCGCCTTTGCCGTCAATCCGGATGTCGGCCTTGGCATCGACACGACCCTGTCCTGCGACACGCCGGGCGTTCCGGAACAGGACCGCACCACGGTTCAGGGCGAGGGTTTCGGCCTGCATGTCAAGGATTCCAGCTTCATCGCCGACCGGGACCTGGTCAAGGAATTCGAAGCGTTGGCCGAAAAGGCAAAGATCCCGTTCCAGCGCACCATGCTGGCCGCCGGCGGCCAGGACGGCGCCGCCGCGCAGCAGGCCGCGGCCGGGGCAAAGGCGGTCGGGATCGTCGTCGGCACCAGGTACATTCACACGGTCACCGAGATGATCCACAAGACCGACCTTCAGGCGGCCCAGGATATCCTGGTGGCCTATCTGAAACAGGCCTGAGGCTCAGAACGCAGCCTTTGACGGTGCGGTCATTCTGCGTTCGCAGGATCGGGGAGGGCCCTTGGCCCTCCTCGGCATGAGGGAACTGAAGAGCGCAGAATGCTCTAGGCGGTCAGCCCGAAGAGATTGGAGACCTGCTCTTTGCTGCCGGCATAAAGCTCGCTCACGGCAGCGCTCTGGTAGCTGAAGGAGCCACCGTCGAAATTGCCTTCGATCGTCGACGCGTTGGCGGTGCGGACGGAGAGGCCGGTTTCGTCGTTGAAGGAAACCCGCTCGAAAGAAACGAACTGGGCGGAAAGCGTCTCACCGTCGATTTCGGCTTCGATGGTGGTGGTGGAAATCGACGCGCTTTCATAGGCGACGGAGGAGGTCGCGCCGCTCTCTTCTTCCTCGCCGAGCGCCGCCTTCAGCTGGCTGGCGGTTTTCTGGTAGTCCTCGACGGTCGCCAGGCCACCGTCTTTTTCCTTCTTGCCGTTCTTTTCGGACTTGCCCTTGTCAACCGCATCCTGAAGCTGGGCGATTATCACCGCGTCTTCTTCGGCTTTCTTGCTGGCCGATTCCAGAAGGCTGACCGCGGGCGCCTTGTTGTGCCCGTTGCGCTGGCCGATCTCGTGCCCGTAGGCGTTCCCCCTGGGGTCGTTCTTGGGACCCTGGGAACCTCCGCTCGAAAAGGATGCCGAAAAGAGGCTTGAGCTTTGAGTGGTGGTTTCGATCGAAATCTGCATGGCGCTTGCTTCCTGGCGGCCGCGGACCCTCCTGGTCCGGCTCCCTCTCAGGATTGCGCAAAACACTTAACAGGCTATTAACCAAGCCCAGGCTGTAACTGCCGTGTATGCTACCGGCAGGCGCCGGGCCTGTCGGTGCTCAGTCTGTCTCCGGCGAAAACGCTCTTTCCAGAAAGCGCCCGCCAAGCACCATGCCGCGTTCATCGATCGTGTGACCCAGACCGGTGAGTTGATGGACCGTGACAGCCACACCGACCCGCTGCAGCGCCGTTGCGGCAGCGTCTGAGTGATAGCAGGGCACCACGTCATCCTCGTTGCCGTGAACAATCAGGACCGGGGCCTGCGTGGAGATGCCCTCCAGTCGGTCGGGGCCGGGCAGAAGCCCGCTGTAGCCGATAAGAGCCGCCGGCGGGGTCCTGCGCCGCAGGCCGCACTGGAACGCCATCATCGCGCCCTGGCTGAATCCGACAAGCGCCAGCGACCGCCCGTCCAGGGACAGCCTCTCCAATTCGGCATCCAGAAACCGGTCCAGGACCGGCTGCGCGGCTTCCGCGCCGTACCGGTATTCCATGGGCGAGCGTTCATCGAGGGCGAACCACTGGCAGCCGCCAACCGCTTCAAACGGCAATTTCTCCGGCGCATCGGGGGCGACGAAGGCGGCATCCGGCAGTCGTCCCTGCCAGGCCCGGCCGAGATCAATCAGGTCTTCACCGTCCGCACCATAGCCGTGCAGGATCGCGACAAGCTGCCTCGCCGGCCTGCCGGAAGCCGGCGCCAGACGCGGACCGGCAAGCTGCGAATGAGAGGAGGTCTGCATCAAGTCACTCTGCCGGGGTTTTCCGTTCCTGCGGTCCGGAAGCCGGATCCGGTGTCTCCCGGAGGCGGATGAAGGGAAGCGCAATCAGCATGGAAGCCAGGATCAGCAGGCCCGCCAACGCAAACGGCGCGCCGGGAAAGACGATCGCCGCATCCGGCCCCGAGAAATAGGCGAAGGTCTGCGTCATCACGAAAGGGCTGACTACCATGGAAAGCCCCGCAGCGCTGGAAATCAGGCCTTGGAGCTCGCCTTGCGCATTGTCCGGGATGCGGTTGGACATCAGCCCGGTAAAGGCCGGTGTCGCCAGGGCGCCAATCGCCGCAAAGGAAATCAGCGCATAGGCCATCCAGCCGGCATCTGCCAACGCCAGGCCGGCAAAGGCCACAAGGTTCGCACCAAGGCCGATGACAAGCGTGCGGCCGGAGCCGACTTTTGGCTCAAGCACCCGGATCAGATAACCCTGAACAAAAACGAAGCCGAGACCGACGAAGGCGAGTGACAGGCCGATATCACCCGGGCTCCAGGCAAAAACCTCTTCCGCGTAGTAGCTCCACACGGCTGGGTAGACATAGTGGGCAATGTCGAACAGGAAGACGGCGAGGAGGAGAGTGCGAACCTCCGGATAGGCGCCGATCTGCTTCAGAGCGCCGAACGGATTGGCCCTCTTCCACGCAAAGCCGCGCCTGTTTTCATCCTTGAGTGTTTCCGGAAGCATGAAATAGCCGAACAGGAAATTGATGAAGGAGAGAGCGGCCGCGGCACAGAAAGGGGCTCGTGGGCCGAACTCGCCCAGAAAGCCGCCGATCATCGGGCCGAGTACGAAGCCGAAGCCGAAGCCCGCACCCACCAGCCCGAAATTCTTGGCACGATCCGCCTTGGAGGAGACGTCGGCGATATAGGCAGAGGCGGCTGAAAAGGTTGCCCCGGCCACGCCCGACAGGATCCGCCCGACAAACAGCACCGCAAGATGCCAGGACAGGGCCATGATCAGATAGTCCACCGCCAGCGTGAACATGGAAACCAACAGCACGGGACGGCGGCCGAACCGGTCGGAGAGATTGCCGAGCGTCGGACCGAAGGCGAATTGCATAAGGGCATAGACGACGCTCAAGGCACCACCCCAGCGGGCGGCATCGCTCACGGGCAGGGACGTCAGTTCTGTCAGGAGCGACGGCATGACCGGCATCATCAGCCCGATGCCCATGGAATTGATGATGAGCGTGACAAGGATGAATCCGAGCGCGCTGCGTTTGGACAGACCGGACTGCAAGATTGCTCTACTTCCCGCAGAAATGAAATGTCAGAGACGGGTTCTCTCAAGTCTTTAAACGAACTATCCGGCCGCAGCCAGTCGCGGTCGGTATTATTCCCGCGGCTTGTGCAGGTGGAAGATGAGGCCGTGAACTTCCGTGCCGAGTTCCTTACGCAGCACCACCTGTTTTTCCCGGGCATAGGCAAGGCCCGCGGCCTCCGCGCTTCGTCTCAGATAGGCCGGCATGTGGGCGTAGCGGCCCGTCGGGTCGACCCGGTAGTCCGGGCCTGAGGGGTCGGAGAGATGTTCGACGCTGGCGATCAGCAGGCCGCCCGGTTTGAGGGCTGAGAAAAGGGCGTCCATGAAGGGCTGCAGATCGCCGAGATAGCACAGCGTGTCGACGCAGACCGCCAGATCGAACCGTATGGGCAGGTCGGAATTCAGAAAGCCGACCAGTTCCCCTTCCACCAGGAAATCATAGACCTCGAGCGCTGCCGCCTTGCGCAGCATTCCCGGGGAGAGGTCGATCCCCGTCAGCTTGCCGCAGTGGCGGCGGATCAGCGGTCCGCAAAGGCCCGTTCCGCAGCCAAGGTCCACCACGTCCGCAAAGGGGGCGGATCTTTCGCCGGCAAGAGCATCGACTTCGGCGGCCACCAGTTCGGGGGCCCGGTATCCGAGATTTTTCAGAACATTGTCGAAACTGTCGGAAAAACTGTCGAAATGCGCTTTGACATAGTCTTTCGGCGCCTGGTCCAGCTTGTCGCCGCGCACGGCCGCCAGCTGGTAACGGGCCACCGTGCTGTCCGGATCGGCGGCAACAACCGCTTCCAGATGCCTGATCGCGCGCTCCTGGCGCCCCAGTGAGCACAGCACCCTTGCGTGCCAGACGGGGTCGTTCCACACGTCTGCTCCGAATTCCAGGCATCTCTCCAGTGCATCGGCTGCCTCGTCCCTTCGTCCGGCGAGCATCAGCGACAGGCCGTAATTGTGCCAGGCATTGGGATTGTCCGGATCGAGGCGCACGACCTCCGTCAGGATCGGCAGAAGGTCGTCGACATTCGTCGCCCCTTCCATCATCACGGTGATGTTGGACCATGCCTCGCCATGGCGCGGCTCGATCTCGACCGCCCGCACATAGGCCTCGAGCGCCTCATCGGACCGATCGGACAGTTTCAGGATGTTGCCGAGATTGTTATAGGCCGCGGCGTTGGCAGGGTTCTGCTCAAGCGACTTGCGGATCAGGATGATCGCATTGTCCGGCTTGCCGGCGTCGAAATGCAGCAGTCCGAGAAAATGCAGCCCGTCCGCATGGTCCGGATCTGCCGTCAGAACGTCCTTGTAGGCCGCCAGTGCGGCTTCCAGATCGCCGCTTCTGTGTGCGGTGATCCCTTCCTGCAACCTCGCATCGGCCTGCATCGCGCACTCCAAAATAAAAAAGGGCGGTCGAACCGCCCTCGTTACCGGAAAGACCTGCAGATAAGCTTACAGGACTTTCAGATCTTCAGCCACCATCCGGCCGCGGCGCCACTCCAGATCATAGGCCACAAGCTGGCCTTCTCTCAGAGTGTTGATGCCTGACCGGCGCAGGGCTGCAAGGTCGACGAGGATATCGTCGCCATCCACGGGCTCGATGGAGCCGATCCCTCGGCCGTTGTCGAACCATTTAACGTTTCCATGGTGCATGGAGGTTACTTTCCAAATAATCGCATCAAGGCATACAAGCGGCATGTCTAGCCGTCTTTTCCAACGTCTTGATGACAGTGTTGCTGATAATACTAAAAAACTTGCCTGACCCCGTCGGGAACGATTTCCGGCTGCGCAGTCTAATCTGACCGCGCCAAGTCGAAATTCAGCTCCGAGTGAATTGGGATCTGACAGCCCGGAATTCAAGTCCGGGATTTTCTATAGCTTGCTTTAGTATGGTGACTAAAAAGTTAATGTCAAGAAAGGCTCAGCGTACCAGCTTTCCGGAAATAACATATTTGAGGATATCGACCACTTGCTCCGATGTCTGAGCGACTGCAAGTGCAGCTGCGTCAACTTCCTTGAGCGGATGCGTCAGCGACGGATCATGGATCACGATCAGGGATTTGCCGAGGGCGGAGGCATAGCCGGCGTCGAACGCCGCGTTCCACTGCTTGTATTTGTCGCCGAAGCGGACAACGACGATATCGGCCGTCTCGATCAACGTCCGGGTGCGGATCGCGTTCACCTTTGCGCCTTTGTGGTCGTACCAGAACTTGCTGCTTTCATCGCCGAGAATAACGGCACCGCAATCGTCGCTTGCCTCATGATCCGTCACCGGAGCGGAAAACGTCACCGGCAGGTTCAGCTCTTCTGTCCGGCTGATGATCGTCTCGCGCCAGTCGGTGTGAATTTCGCCGGATAGATAAACGTGCCAGTTATGCATCTGCTCACTTTCGCTCGTCTGAACTCTTGCCTGTGAAGCTGGTGCCGGAAACGTGTGCCGTCAACCCCTGCGTCTCGATCGCGCACTGGACAAACCGCGGCAAAAGCGGAAGTCTGTGTCGCTTTTCAGTGCCCGGACCGGGCAAGCATATCGAAGGAGGCATCCATGTCCGCATTGTTGATCGGCGACCAGGTACCTGATTTTGAAGCCGAAAGCACCGAAGGCCCTATCCGCTTCCACGAAGCGATCGAAGGCTCCTGGGCCGTGCTTTTCTCACACCCAAAGGACTTTACACCCGTCTGCACGACGGAACTCGGCGTCACGGCAAGATTGAAGGACAGGTTCGAAGCGCGCGGCGTCAAGGTTTTCGGCGTCTCGGTCGACCCGATCGAAGATCACCGGGCCTGGGTCGGAGATATCAAGGATACCCAGGGCACGGCGTTGAATTTCCCGCTGATTGCCGATCCGGACCGCAAGATCGCGACCGCCTACGGCATGATCCATCCGAATGCCGACGATACCTTGACCGTCCGTTCGCTGTTCGTGATCGGCCCGGACAAGAAGGTGAAGCTGAAGATCGAATACCCGGCTTCCACCGGCCGCAATTTCGATGAAGTTATCCGCGTGATCGATTCATTGCAGCTGACCGCAAAGCACCAGGTGGCAACGCCGGCCAACTGGACGTCCGGCAAAGACGTGATCATTGTGCCGTCCGTGAGCGATGAGGACGCGAAGAAGAAGTTTCCCGAAGGCTGGAAAACGCTCAAGCCCTATCTGCGCATCGTTCCGCAGCCCAAGTAGCGCTTCGCGGGGAGCGTCCCTTTGGAGCGGGGCGGGCCGTCCTCACCCGGTCGCCGCCGGGAACGGCCATCTTCGCTCTAAAGCGTGGCCAGCAGGTCCCGCAACGCGGTCCGGTAGTTCGGATAGCGGAACGTGTAGCCGAGCTCGTCCTTGATCCGTTGATTGGAGACCCGCTTGTTCTCGCCGTAGAACGAGCGGGCCATCGGCGTCAGCTCCGCCGTTTCGAACGGCGTTTCGGGCGGCGGCTCCATGCCCAGAAGCTCGGCCGCATAGGCGACCACATCCTGGGGCGGAGACGGCTCGTCATCGGTGACGTTGAAGATGCGTGTCGAGGGTTTTTCGAGCGCCGTCTTCAGCGCGCCGGCTATATCGGCAACGTGAATGCGGTTGAACACCTGGCCGGGCTTGACCAGCCGTCGGGCTGTGCCTTTCTTTAGATTTTCCAAGGCGTTGCGGCCTGGGCCGTAAATGCCCGACAGACGGAAGATCTGCACGGGCAGTTCATGATCGCCGGCAAGGCCGAGCCAGGCCTGTTCCGCGGCCACCCGTTGGACCGAGCGCTTGGAGACCGGCTTGCAGGGCGTGTCCTCGTCCACCCAGGCGCCGTCGTGGTTTCCGTAGACCCCGACCGTCGACAGATAGCCGGTCCAGACGGGCCGGCCTGTGGCAATGTCTTCCCCGTGGTGCACCAGGACCGGATCGCCAGTCTCGTCCGGCGCAATCGAAATCAGCACATGCGTTGCGGTCCGAAGGGCGTCCGCAATGCCGTCGCCCTTGCTCTTGCCGTCAAAGAGGAATGGTTCGATGCCTGCGTCCCGCAGCTCTTCGGCTTTCTCCGGTGATCGCGTCGTGCCGCCGATCCAGTCGAACCGGCCTCGGACTTCCTCGATGAAGGCGCGAGAAGAGAAGCCGACGCCAAAGACGAACAAACGCATGTCTCAAAGCTCCAGATGCTTGCGGCGGATTTCGTAAAGCGCGACGCCGGTGGCAACGGCAAGATTGAGGCTGTCGGCCTGCCCGGCCTGGGGAATGCGGATCAGCGTGGAGCAGGCCTCAGCCATGTCGTCCTCCAGCCCCTTTTGTTCGTTGCCCATGACCAGCAGCACCGGTTCTTGGTAGTCCGGTGCGCGATAGTCGACCGAGCCTTTCAGATGCGTGGCGGTCACGGTGCCGGGCCATCTGCGGGCAAGTGCCTTGAATTCGTCCTTGCTCATCCTGGCCAGCGGCACATGAAAGAGCGATCCCATGGTGGCGCGCACGGCCTCGACCGCAAACGGATCGGTACAGTCGCCGACCAACATGACGCCCGTGCCGCCGACCGCATCCACGGTGCGGATGATCGTGCCGAGATTGCCCGGATCGCGCACCCGGTCGAGCGCCACCCACAATGTTGCAATCTCGGGATCGATATCCTGCGCGCCAAGCAGGTTCTGCTCATAGACGCCCACCACCGTTTGCGGATTGTCCTTGCGCGTCATCGCGGACATGACGGCGGTGGAGGCCTCCAGGATCAGCGCGCCCCTGGCCTTTGCCGTTGCCGCAGCCTTCTGCGCGGCCGGATTGTCCCGCGCCTCCGGGCCAAGCGCCAGATAGCGCACGCCCCACCCGGCGGCGAGCGCATCGTTCGCCAGCTTCAGGCCTTCGGCGACGAACAGGCCCGACTGGCTGCGGTGCTTTCGCTGGGCGACGAGCCCCTTGATTTCCTTGACGATCGGATTGGAATGGCTGGTGATCTGCTTCACCGCACCGATGCGTTGAGGTCGGCCGGACTGGGTCATGTCTTGTTCCGGATGCTCGGCTGGGGAGCGAGAGGTTGTTATCGCGTAGGCTGGCTTATGCGCTGGCTGTTGCCGGGTCAAGGTTTTTGAAGCTGCTCCGTCGCCGGCAGAAGGCGTTCGGCAACGGTCCGTATCGTCTCGTCGATGTCGATCGGAAAATCCGATGATTCCAGCTTGCTGTCGATGACGAGAAAGGACAGGCCGAGAACGTGCGGCCACAGAAGGAAGGTGGCCCGGACCACCTTCTCGTTGACTTCCTTTTCACCCAGATAGAGAGCGATTTCGCGCAAGTGGACACCATAGGATTCCTTGCCGATCTTCTGCAATTCCCGGAACCGGCCGGAATGCGTCATCGTGCTGTACATGAGCCGGAATATGTGGGGCTCGCTGCCGGCAAAATCGACAAAGGCCCGCATGACGGCCGCAATCGAGCTCAAGGTTCCGCGTGGATGGTTGGACGCCTGCTTTTCCAATGCTTCTCCGAGCCGCTGCAGCCCGTTCTCCGCCACCGCGGCCAGAAGATCCTGCCTTGACGAGAAATGGCGGTAGGGCGCTGCGGTGCTTACGCCGGCAAGACGGGCGGCATCGGCCATGGAAAAGCCGTCCGGCCCATGCTCGCCGATAAGCCCCCTGGCGGCGGCCAGCAGCTGACCGCGCAGGTCGCCGTGATGATAGGCGGTCTTCTTCCTGATTTCTGTCTTGGCCATCCGGCACGTTTCCAAGCTTGCCTGTGCATGAACAGCCGCAAGGCTAGTCTCCCCGGCATTCGCAGGCAATCATTGCGAGGCGGGATGTGGCGGACGGTTGGGGAGGCAAGGCGTGTCCGCGGTGTCCTACCGGCCGCTCCAGCGTGAAAAAAGTGACGTGGAGAGCGCCCTTGTGCCGTCTTCCTCGCGAATGACAAGCTCGCCGGATTCCAGCAAACCGCCCTGGGTGGCGAGGGTTTCGGCCATCAGCTCGTGAATGGCGACGAAGCTGGAGCGGATCGCGTAGGCGGTCAGGATCATGAACAGCGCATCGTCGGCCAGCAGTTGCCGCAGGTCTGCAAGCATGCCCGGCAGGCTGGTGTAGAGATCCCAGACCTCACCCTTGGGACCGCGGCCGTATTTCGGCGGGTCGAGGATGATGCCGTCATACCTGTTGCCGCGGCGGACTTCCCGGGCGACGAATTTGGAGGCATCCTCGCAGATCCAGCGGATCGGCAGGTCTTCCAGGCCGGAAAGCGCCTGGTTCTCGCGCGCATATCCGATGGCTTTCTTGGAGGCGTCCACATGGGTCACCTGAGCGCCTTCGGTGGCCGGCAGCAGAGAGGCGAGGCCGGTGTAGCCGAACAGGTTCAGGATCTTCAGCGGCTTGTCGGGCGCGCGCGTGCGCTCGGCGCGGATCTTGCCGTTGACCCAGTCCCAGTGGGCGGCCTGTTCGGGGAAGACGCCGACATGGCGGAAGGACATGAAGCGGCCGTTGTAGCGTACCGGACCGTAGGACATCGGCCAGGTCTCCGGCACGTTGCCGGAGAACTTCCAGCGGCCGGGCCCTTCCTCCTCGGTATCGCCGGAAAAGCCGCATCCGCGCGGCTCCAGGCGCTTTCCTGCAGCCGGCGGGATCCCATGGCCTGCGGCTCGGGCCGGATGATCGTGAACCGGCCGTAGCGCTCCAGCTTCTCGCCGTCGCCCATGTCCAGGAGCCGGTAATCCTTCCAGCCTCTGGTTTCCAGAATAACCGGCCAGGACTGAATGGGGGTATTGCCGGAAGGGGCGAAGGAGGAGGCTTGGTCCGCCACGATGGTCTCTCGCGTTTCTTGAAGTCATGAGCGTTGCCACGCCTTAGGGTGCGGACCCCTAAAATTGAACGCACTGGCGTCAAAACGGCAAGGAGCGGGGAGGAAAAGTCCACAGGTCGATGCTTGTGCATCGGCCAAGGGTTTTGACGCTGCCGCTCGCAGCCGTTTTGGCGTCCTTCGGATCGTTCTGAAGCGGACCGTCTCCTGCGTTGCAAAGACTTGAAAACCGGCCGGGTTTCCTGCGCCTTCGCGCCTTGGAGACGGTCCGCTTCAGAACGACCAGTGCATTCAATTTTAGGGGTCCGCACCCTAGTCCTCTCGTGCGGTCAGGTCAATGTCCCGGAAGCAGCGGGCCGGTTTTCCGCTTCTCACAGGTCCGTGCCGTCCGCGCATGGCCGGCGCATACAAGAAAGGCGGGAGTGCCGGACACTCCCGCCTTTCGGTTTTCCCTGAAAGTCCGATCAGGCTGCGGCGACCTGTGCCAGGAATTCCTCGACCTCGTGCTTCAACTCGTCGGTCTTCTTGGTCAGTTCGCCGGAAGCCGAAAGCACCATGTCGGCAGAGGAGGAGGTCTGGTCGACCGCCTGGGACAGCTGGGTCATGGAGGAGGAGACCGCACCGGTGCCTTCCGCCGCGCGCTGCACGTTCTGCGAAATCTCCGCGGTGGCGGCGCCCTGCTGTTCGACCGCCGACGCAATCGCGGCGGTGTAGGAATTCACCTCGTTCATCGTCTCGGCGATTTCGCCGATAGCGACGACGGACTCCTTGGTCGCGTTCTGGATCTCGGTGATCTGCGAGCTGATTTCCTCGGTCGCCTTGGACGTCTGGGTGGCCAGTTCTTTCACTTCCGCGGCAACCACCGCGAAGCCCTTGCCGGCTTCCCCGGCGCGGGCGGCTTCGATGGTCGCGTTGAGAGCCAGGAGGTTGGTCTGTTCGGCAATCGCCTGGATGAGCGTGACCACTTCGCCGATCTTGGTTGCGGCTGCCGCAAGGCCCTCGACCTTCTGGTTGGTCATGCGCGTGCCGGTGGTCGCCCGGTCGACGATCTCGGTGGTCTGGGCAACCTGGCGCGAGATCTCTCCGATCGAGGCCGACAGTTCCTCCGCGGCGCTTGCCACGGTCTGGACGTTGTTGGTGGTTTCGTTGGAGGACTCCTGCGTTTCGCTGGCATAACCGGCGCTGTCGCGGGCAATCTCGGTAAGCGCCCGTGCCGTGTTGTCGAGGCCGTCCGCGGTCAGTTCGACCGATCCGAGAGCTTCTTCCGCTTTCGCACGGAAGGACTGGATGAGGTTGTCGATGCGCTGCTGACGCTCCTGCCTTGCGGCTTCCTCGTGGGCATTCTGCGCCTGCAGCTCCGCCCGTTCGATGGCGTTGTCGCGGAACACCTGCACGGTGCGGCTCATCTCGCCGATTTCGTCGCCCCGCTCGATGCCGGGAATGTCGACTTCGTTGTCACCATTGGCCAGCCGGTCCATGACGTTGGTAATGGTCCGGATCGGGCGGGTGATCGCCAGGTTGAGCACGAACGCCAGTCCCACGCCGCCCAGAATGGCGAGCAGAATGGTGATGATGATCTGTACTTCAGCCGAATTGGCCGCAGTGGAGGCTGCCTTCGACTGGGCCTCGGAGATCGCGGCAATATCCGCACTGACCTTGCGTGTAAGGCTGTCGAGCTGCTGCTGTTTGGCCTTCAGCTCTGCCTTTGCGGTCAGCATCTCCTGGTAGGACTTGTCCAGCGTGGCAATGGACGGCGGGATGGCGTTGATGGAGTCGGCAACCGTCGGCAGGAAACTCCCGAACTTGACGATCTCGTGTTCCAGATCCGCCAGCCTGACGATCTCCTTTTCAACCTCGGACTGGTCGCTGGAGCCGAAAGCGCCGAACAGGTAAAGCGTTTCCGCCCGTACCGACAGAGCCAGTTCATTGAGCTGGGTGGCCTTGTCCGCGATCGTGCGCACGGTTGCCAGCCGGGTCGAGGCCGTAAGGGCGTCGGTTTTCGCCGCCGTGACGACCGGATCAACCTGACCCAGGATCTCGTGGTTCAGCTTGGTCATGTCTTCGATGGCCTTGCCGACGGCGATACGGGCCTCATAGGCCTCAGAGAAGCCGAGGTCCTTGGTGAGGTTTTGCAGGGCTTCGTTCAGGTTCTTGGCAAGCGACCCCAGTTCCACGATCGTCTCGGACTTGATGCCCTCGATCTTCTTGTACTGCATCTGCTTGGTTTCCGAGACGAGCTTGCGCCCGATATCGATTGCGGCCTCCAAATCCTTGCCCTGGAGATTGCCGCTGCCCTTCAGGTAAAGGAAATGGACCTTGACGACGTCGTCCTTGAGTTCATAGACGCTGCGTTGCAGCTGATTGGTATCGTCCAGCCGGCTGTTCGCGGACATGGCTTCCGAGCTGTTGCGTCTTTCTTCCGCGAGGACCGCATCGCTGATGGTGCCCGCAACCGCTTCCAGGTCGGCGGTGCTTTTCTGAAGCGTGCCGAGCCGGTCGGCCTGCTGACTGGTCTGCCCGACCACTTCATTGAAGGTTGCCGCGAATTGAGCAACCGCATCCTGGGCTCCGGCCACCTGCTGTTCGGAGGCCGGATTGCCGGCGACTTCATTTGCCAGTGTCTCGAGGGAGGCGTCGAGATCGGCAATTGCCTGGCGCACCGCTTCGCTCTGCTCCGGCGTCGGATTGTTCAGGTAGTCCTCGCGCATCAGGGACGCGGCCTGAACCTGACCGGCGATCTTCGCGGCCTGATCGGCAACGATGAAGCTCGATGAGAGATTGTGAATTGCAAGGAAGCCGACCCCGCCGACCACTGCAGTCAGCAGCAATACCGCGAGGAACCCTCCTCCGACCTTGAAGCCGAACTTGAGGTCGACGAGTATCTTCAGAAAACGTTTCATATTGCCCCACACAGCCGGAAGAACCTGATTGTCTTCTCGCCAGTATCGTGGTGAGCGATAAATTTTGGGTAAACTACCTAGAGATCCTAAATATTATCTAGCATTCTTGGGTATTTCCAAGTGTGCGGCGCACAATTACGTGCCCGGGACTGTTGCGGAGAACGGCTGATCGGATTCGGGCGGCACAATCGAGACGAAATCACTTCTGCCAGCCCTGACCGGAATCTCAGCGAAGATCTGAAATAGATGTAAGTTGTTGAATTCAATGTAATATTCATGAACTAGCAACGTATGGGCGCTCGACCTCTGTCCGGTCGCCGACGCATCGCAGCAGCCTGGAAAGCCGGGCGGCGCCCTGGCGTGTTGTCGAGGCCAAGGGCGACCGTCCTCAGTATATTATACAATTCAAACTGCATTCCAGCGTTAAATCCTGCCGCGGGGAAGTTGTATCGTCGACTTATACATGTTGCCCGCCATTGATGTGAATTTCCGCGCCGCTGACATATGACGACTGTGCCGAACACAGATAGAAGATCGTCTCGGCAACCTCCGACGTCTGTCCCAGACGGCGCAGGGGAATGTCGTCGATCATTTTCTCCGTCCCCGGAGACAGGATCGATGTATCGATTTCGCCGGGAGCAATGGCGTTGACCCGGATGCCGTGCGGACCGAAGTCGGCGGCCATTTCCCGCGTCAGGGAGGCAAGCGCGGCCTTGGACGTGGCGTAGGCCGTGCCGGCAAAGGGGTGGACGCGCATGCCTGCGATCGACGTCACGTTGACGACAGATCCGGCTGCGTTCTTCAACTCCTTGAAGAGGCCTCGGGCCAGCAGGATGGGGGCGAAGAAATTGACCTGGAAAACGGTCCGCCATTCATGCATGGGGGTGGTGAGCGAATTCAGCCGCTCCCCCTCGGGGCCTTTCGGACTGATGCCCGCATTGTTGACCAGGGCATTCAGCCTGGACCCGTTCGCCTCCAGCCGCTTGCGGATTTCCTGAGTGGCAAAGCCGAGATTCTCCGGGTCCGACAAGTCCACCTGAATGTGGTCCTCCGGCCCCATGGGCCAGGGGCACTTGTCGGAAAACGCATGCCGTGAACAGGTTATCACCCGCCAGCCCTCGGCGGAGAAGCGCTTGACGGTTGCGTGGCCGATGCCGCGGCTGGCGCCTGTCAGCACCAGGGTGGGACGGTCATCCGAGGGTGCGTCGCTCATTTCGGGTCCTTAGCAGGGTACTGGGGTGATGGAAAAAGTTGACTCATATAGTTGGGTTTCGTTATTGCGCACAAATCCGTCAGTGCCAATATGTCCGTATAAAGAGACGCGGTCCGGAACCTGTAATGATCATATGCTCCTGTAATGTCCTGTCTGACAAGCAGCTTCGCGAAGCCGCGTCGGAGATGCGTGCGGATCCGAATGGCAAGGTGCCGACGCCCGGAGCAGTCTTCCGCCATTTGGGATGCCGGCCGAGATGCGGCGGTTGTTTTGCTTCGGTGATTGACATAATCCACCAAAAAGGCTCTGAAGAGGCGATCGAAGAACAGCCGTTGCCGGCGCCGGTCAAACGGGCGGCCGGCGGCTAAAACTGGAGGCCCCATGAAAGGCGAACCGCGCGTCATAGAGTATCTCAACAAGGCTCTGCGTCATGAGCTGACCGCCGTCAACCAGTACTGGCTGCATGCCCGTCTGCTGGCCGATTGGGGGTTCGGAAAACTGGCGGCCAAGGAACTGGAAGAGGCCGACGAAGAGCGGCAGCATGCCCAGGACCTGATGGACCGGATCATCTTCCTGGAAGGACTCCCGAACCTTCAGACCCTCGATCCGCTGCGCATCGGTCAGTCGGTGAAGGAGTGCCTGGAAGGGGATCTGGCGGCCGAATATGTCGCCCGGGCTCTCTATCATGAAGCGCGCGAAGTCTGCCGTGAGCTTGGCGACTATATTTCCATGAAACTGTTCGAGCAGCTCCTTGCCGACGAGGAAAGCCACATCGATTTCCTGGAAACCGAGCTCGGCCTGATCGAGCGGATCGGCATCGACAACTATTGCCTTCTTCAGGCCAAATCGGCCGACATGGCCGAATAGGCCCCTCTGCCGACACAAGTCAGCATGTCCCGTTTTCCAGCCGGTGGATCATCTCGCCGGCTGCCTCGGCGTCCTCCTCGTCATGGGTGACGAGCAGGACGGGCAGTTGCTTCTGCCTGGCAAGATCGAACACCAGGCTGCGCACATCCGCCCGGCGGCTGCGGTCGAGGCTGGAAAACGGCTCGTCCAGCAGCAGGGCCCTCGGTTCGGCAAGCAGCGTACGCATCAGCGCCACCCGCGTCTGCTGCCCGCCCGAGAGCGTTGCAGGATCCCGGGGGCCGAAACCGCCGAGGCCGACATCCTCCAGCGCCTGCTCGGCCATTTCTCTCCGCCGCTGCCGGTCTTTCACGCTGGCGGGGATGGCAAACATCAGGTTCTGCAGCACGGACATATGCGGAAACAGGAGTGGGGCCTGGAACATCAGCCCGATATGCCGCTCCTGCGCCGGCAGGGACGTCAGGTTCCGGCCGTCCAGCACCACGCGGCCGGTCGCGTCAAAAGCGGGATTCAGGAACCCGGCAACATAGTCCAGCAGACTGGATTTGCCGCTGCCGCTCTCCCCCATGATCGTCAGCACCGATCCCGGCCGGATCCCGCAATCGATTTCCAGAAGCAGCCTGCCATCAAGCCGGATGGCGACCTCTTCAAGGACAAGGCCGGATGCGGGATCGGTAGAGTGCATGTCGAAGTTTTTCCGGTTTGTCGAACAATCTGAGTTCATCTGAAGGCAGCCTGCTCCAGGCGCATCGCGGCCCGGTTGCGGAAGACGAGCGCGGGAACGAGAACGGCCAGGGTGAATCCGATGAACGGGATGACAAGCTGCAGGAGGGCGTAAAGCGCGGCGGCCGGCCGGCTGCCGCCGCTCGCCAGGGCAACGCTCTCCGTCGTGACGGTGACGACCCGGCCCGCGCCGATCATCAGCGTCGGCAGGTACTGGCCGACGGAGACCGCGATTGAAACCGCAAACGTGACCAGGACCGGACGCAGGAGCAGCGGCAGCCGGATGTGCCAGAAGACCCGTGCCCTGGAGGCGCCCGCGGAATAGGCCGCCTTTGCATAGCGCGGGTCGAGCCGCTTCCACGGGTCGCTCAGGGCAAGAAAGGCATAGGGAAAGACGAAGATCAGGTGGGCAAGCAGCACACCCGCCAGCGTTCCGCTCAAACCGGCCAGCAGGAACAGCATCTGCAGCCCGAAGAGGAAACCGATCTGGGGAATGAGCAGGGGCAGGAAGACGAGCACTTTCAACCGTCCCGTCTCGTGTCTTTTCCGGAAGTCGCGCGCCTCCAGCAGCCAGAGTGTCAGGGCGGTGACGATCAGGGCGGAGCCGGCGGCGATGACGAGCGTCGCAGCCAGGCTGGAACTGCCCATATGCAAGGTCTCCAGCGCGCGGGACAGGCTGAATTTCTGCGGGAGAGCCGCGGGAAACCACCAGGATTTCGCGCTTGCCCACAGAGCGAGCAGAACCAGGGAAAGGGCCATGGCGGAAATAATGACCAGCATCGGCAGAAGAGCGAACCGCCTGCGCCAGAACTCGCGCGGGCGCCGCCGTCCGCTTGCAATCTGCCGGCGCATCGCCGCGGTGAAGAGGCTTTCCAGAGCCAGGTAGACGAGCAACGCCGCCGCGCTGACGGCCAGTTGCAGCAACGCGCCGGCGGAGGCCGTCAGGCGCATGCTCAGATCCGGATCGTTCATCCAGTCGACCAGGCGGGGTGCCAGGGGCTGGGGCAGGGTCGGACCCAGGATCTCCGCGACGTCCACGACCGATGTTGCAAAGGCGATGACCGCCAGCACCGGCAGCCTGATCAAGGGATAGATCTGCGGCAGGATTATCTTGAAGAACGTCGCCATGCGGCCATAGCCAAGACCGGCACCGGCTTTGAAATAGTCCTGGATGTGAGGCCTGCTCAGCGCGGCGAGCGTCATCAGGAACAGAAACGGCACTTCCTTCGCCACCAGCCCGAACGTCATGGCAATGCCGTAGGGGTCGTTCAGAATCAGGACATCCGGCGGCCGGGTCCAGCCGGTGGCCCAGGGCGAAACCAGCCGGACCAGAAATCCGGACGGGGCGATCAGGAAGGCAAGCCCGATTGCGGCCGCCGCGTGAGGCACCGACAGGAGCGGCGACAGCAGCCGTGTCAGGCGCCGGAACGTCCGCGTCCCGGACCACCCGGCCACGAAGGCCAGGACGATCGCCAGCGACAGGATCGAGGCGGAAAGACCCGTGCCGATGCTCAGGAGAACGGAATCGGCCAGTCCCGGCATGGCGACAAGCTGCCGGAAGGGGGCGAGGGAAAGGGTGTCGTAGCCGAGGGCCGGGAAATAACCAAAAGCCGGCGCGGCGGTGCCGGCAAGGCCGGCCAGAACCGGGCCCGCCAGCAGGACCGTGACCAGCACGGTGGGAATGTCCGGAATGCCGCCGGTTGTCTTCAAGGGCGGCCTCACTGTGCGCCGTAGCGCTCCGCCCAGGCTTTTTCGAGCGCGTTCACCCAGCTCGGGTGCGGTTCGGGCAGCACCGGTCCCAGCTCTTCGGGAGTGAGCGTTGCCGGGCCGAGATCAAGCGCGTCGAACAGGGCCTTTTCGTTTTCCGGCAGGGCATCCACCTTCAGGACCGTCGGGTCCCCCCAGAATTCGGGCGACTGCTTGCGGGACTGGGCCAGCGGAGACAGCAGGAAGTCGGCAAGGACCTTTGCGCCTTCCTGGTTGGAACTGTTGAAGGGGATGGCGACGAAATGCGTGTTGCCGATCGTCCCGCCGTCGAGGACGAAGCTGCGCACGCTCGGGGGCAGTTCGCCATTGGCGATGGCCGCCGAGGCGTCACCCGGGTTGAAGGTAAAGGCGATGTCCAGTTCCCCGTCCGCCAGCAGCTGGCGCATGTGGGCGGCATCCTTCGGGAAGGCCTTGCCCTGGCGCCAGAGAAGGGGTGCAATGCGTCGAGATAGGTGAAGAGCGGTGCGGTGACCGTTTCGAAGGCAGCTGGATCTACCGGCCTGGAAAGGAGGTCCGCGTTCTCCACGACGGTTGCCAGGATTTGTTTCAGAAATGTCGTGCCGTGGAAATTCGGCGGCTGCGGATAGGTGAAACGGCCGGGGGTTTTTCTGGCGACGGCAAGCATGTCTGCCAGGGTCGCGGGCGGCGTCTCCAGGTGAGCGCTGTCATACATGAAAACGAGCTTGGCCATGCCCCACGGGCTTTCCTGGCCATCCGTCGGCACCGTGAAATCCACGGTGACCGTCGGCTTGTTCTCCACGTCCACATACTGCCAGTTCGGAAGGGTTTCGGCCCAGCCCGGCGCGGCAAGAAGACCGTTTTCCTTCATGGAGGCAAAGTTCTCGCCGTTGATCCAGATGAGATCGACGCTGCCGCCGGAGGTCTTGCCGACGGATTTTTCCGTCAGCACCTGCGACACCACCATCGCAGTGTCGCTGACCTTCACATGCACGACCCGGACGCCGTGCTCCTGCTCCACTTCGCGGGCGGCCCACTGGATATAGGCATTGATGCGCGGCTCGCCGCCCCAGGCATGGAAATAGACCGTCTGGCCCCTGGCCTCATCAAGGACGTTTTGCCAGTCGCTGTCCTGCGCCGATGCGCCCAACGGCCCCAGAACCGTTGCTAAGAGGCTGAATCCGGCAGCAAGCAGTCTGATCATGTCGTCTCCCCCTAATTCCTGTCCCTTGTCCCTCGCCCGGGCGGCACGACACGGTCAATACAACGGTTTGTGATCATCCTCATCCTTCCACACGCGAGCAAGCTCGCTTCTCGGGATGAGATTTTCAGAGATCTACACCGGGAGAATATGCGTGTCCTTGATCTCTTCCATCACCGCATAGGTGTGGGTTTCCCGGACCCCCGGCAGGGCAAGAACCACATCCGACAGGAAAGCACGGTAGGCTTCCATGTCCTTGACGCGGCTCTTCATCAGATAGTCGAACCCGCCGGCGACCATGTGGCACTCCAGGATATCGGTCGAGCGTTCGACCGCGACCTTGAAGGCGTCGAAGATTTCCGGCGACGTTCTGTCCAGCCGGATCTCGACGAAGACCAGCAGGCCGCGATCGACCTTCTTCGGATTGAGGCTGGCAGAGAAGTGTTCGATGTAGCCTTCCCGGACTAGCCGCTTCATGCGTTCGGCCGTTGCCGTCGCGGAAAGGCTCACCCGTTCGGACAGGTCCGTGTTGGTTATCCGGCCATCCTCCTGCAGGACCTTCAGAATTCGCCGATCAATCGCGTCAAGCATAGTGCTTTTCTCTAAAAATCCGAGTTTGACAAGATAATAGCCCAGCAAAGCGGCAAAAAATAGGGAAAAGCGGCCATGAAACTGCGCTATCCTAGCGAAATCTAATGGTCCGGCCCGCTGTGGCCTTTTGGGAGGTGTTCATGACTGCAACCGTTGCCGCCATGACAAAGGTCGAAAATGTGGTTCTCGAGCCGTTCCGCGCTGCCTATGCGCCGGATGACAGGACGGTCGTCGAGGCACTGCTGAGGGAAATGAAGACCGACCCCGTGGTCGAAAAGCTGATCGACAAGCGGGCACGCGGTTATATCGGCGATATGCGCTCGGTTCAGGTCGGCCTGGGCGGCGTGGAAGACTTCATGCGCGAATTCGGCCTCACGACCCGGGAAGGTCTGGCGATGATGGTCCTCGCCGAAGCCCTCCTGCGCGTGCCTGATGCCAAGACGGCGGACAAGCTGATCGAGGACAAGCTCGCCGCCGCCCGTTTCGACGATCCTTCCGGCCACAAGTCGGACACCTGGCTCGTGTCCGCATCTTCCTGGGCCCTGGGCGTGACCTCGCGGTTGCTGCATCCGGGCGACACGCCGCAAAGCGTTCTGTCCAGCCTCGTCAAGCGGATGGGCATGCCCACCGTGCGCATGGCCACCCGCAAAGCAATGCGGCTGCTCGGCCACCAGTTCGTGCTCGGCGAGACCATTCACAAGGCGCTGGAGCGGGCGAAGAACCAGGAAGCCAAAGGCTACCGCTATTCCTACGACATGCTGGGCGAGGGCGCGCGCACGGCCCGGGATGCGGAACGCTACTTCCAGTCCTATGCCAATGCGATCGACGCGATCGGCAAGTCGGCGGGCAGCAAGCCGCTGCCGGACCGGCCGGGCATTTCCGTCAAACTGTCCGCGCTTCACCCGCGCTACCAGGCGGTCAACGGCGAGCGGGTGCGCACCGAACTGCTGCCCAAGCTGCGCGAACTGGCGCAGATGGCCAAGGACCGCAATCTCAATTTCACCATCGATGCCGAAGAAGCCGATCGCCTGGAAATCTCGCTGGATGTCGTTGCCGCTCTCCTGGACGATCCGGTGACGGACGGCTGGGACGGCTTCGGCCTGGCCGTGCAGGCCTACCAGAAGCGCGGCATTCACGTGATCGACTGGCTGGTGAACGCGGCGCGCAAGACCGGCCGCAAGATGATGGTGCGTCTCGTGAAGGGCGCCTATTGGGACACGGAAATCAAGCACGCCCAGGAGAACGGCGCCGAAGGCTACCCGGTCTTCACCCGCAAGGCGGCGACGGACCTTTCCTACATCTGCTGCGCCAAGCGCATGCTGGCGGCGCGCGACGTGCTTTATCCGCAATTTGCCACCCACAACGCCCTGACGGTTGCGCAGATCATCGAAATGGCCGGCGGCAAGGCGGAAGGCTACGAGTTCCAGCGCCTGCATGGCATGGGCGAGAGCCTCTATAAAGCCATCTGCGAGCGGGACGGCTTTCCCTGCCGCATCTATGCCCCGGTCGGCGGGCACAAGGACCTTCTGGCCTATCTCGTCCGCCGCCTGCTCGAAAACGGTGCCAACTCGTCCTTCGTGACCATTGTCGGCGATGCGTCCGTGTCGGCCGAGCAGATGCTCAAGCGGCCGGCCGAGATCCTCGACAACGGCCATCATTCGGTCAACCGCTCCATTCCGCTGCCGAAGGATCTTTACGGTGAAAGCCGGCAGAACTCGGCCGGGCTCGAATTCGGCTGTGCGGCCGAACGCAATGCATTGGTCGAAGGAATGAACAAGGTGGAAGCTTTTGTCGAGGCCCATCCCCTCGGTGCCGGCCTGTCCCGTGGCGGAGACGCCAATCCGGTGTTTTCGCCGATGGACGGCAGCACGAAGGTCGGCACTGTCCGGTTTGCGGACAAGGACACCGCCCGCAAGGCGATCGAAACCGCGCAGAAGGGCTTTGAAAGCTGGTCCCGCATTCCCGTCCACGAGCGGGCCGCCGTCATGGACAGGGTCGCCGATCTTCTGGAAGAGAACAGCGACCGGCTCATGACGATCATGTCGCTGGAAGGGGGCAAGTGCCTGACCGACGGCATTGCCGAAATCCGCGAAGCGGTCGACTTCTGCCGGTACTACGCCCATGAGGCCCGCACCCTCTTCGGCGAAGGCCGTCTTATGCCCGGCCCGACCGGCGAGGAAAACCGCTACCGCTATCGCGGCCGCGGCGTCTTCGTGTGCATCTCTCCGTGGAACTTCCCGCTGGCGATCTTTCTGGGCCAGATCAGCGCCGCGCTGCTTGCGGGCAACGCCGTTGTCGCCAAGCCGGCGGAGCAGACACCGCTGATTGCCCATGAGACGGCGAAACTGATGTATCAGGCCGGCGTTCCGGAAAACGCCTTCTTCCTCCTTCCCGGGGAAGGCGATATCGGCGCGGCCCTGACGTCGCATCCCGCCGTCGCGGGTGTTGCCTTCACCGGCTCCACGGAAACGGCCTGGGCCATCAACGGCACGCTAGCCGCAAAACGCGGCCCGATCGTTCCGCTGATCGCGGAAACCGGCGGCATCAACGCCATGCTGGTCGATGCGACGGCGCTGCCGGAACAGGTCTGCGACGACGTCATGATGTCGGCCTTTCGCTCCGCCGGCCAGCGCTGCTCGGCCCTGCGCCTGCTTTACGTGCAGGAAGACGTTGCGGACGGTCTGCTCCAGATGCTGGAAGGCGCGGCGAAGGAACTGAAGCTGGGCGACCCGCGTCTGCCGTCCACGGATATCGGCCCGGTGATCGACGAGGAAGCGCGTGACGGCATCCTCTCCCATGTCGACGACATGAAGGAGAGCCAGACCCTGCGCTATGCCGGCCCGGCACCGTCCGGCCCGCTTCGAAACGGCTCCTGGGTCGCGCCGCATATCATCGAACTGGACAAGGCGGAGGCGCTGACGCGCGAAGTCTTCGGCCCGGTCCTGCATGTGGTGCGCTACAAGGCCAAGGACATCGACGCCGTCCTCAACCAGATCGCGGCGACCGGATACGGATTGACGCTCGGCGTTCACAGCCGGATCGATGCGACGGTCAAGAAGGTCGTCGACCGGCTTTCGGTCGGCAACGTCTATGTCAACCGCAACACCATCGGCGCGGTGGTCGGCACCCAGCCGTTCGGCGGCTCCGGGCTTTCCGGAACCGGCCCGAAGGCCGGCGGCCCGGCCTATCTCACCCGCTTCGCGCTGGAGCAGGTGGTCTCGATCAACACCGCCGCCGCCGGCGGCAATGCCAGCCTCGTGGCGGCGTCGGACGATTGATCCACTGAACCAGAAGGCCGGGACCAGACCCGAACCGGCCTCAGTCCCTTCCCCCTTGCGGGGAAGGCCCTGGGATGAGAGTGAGCGGCGCAAGCCGCGCAATGGGGCAACAAGATCCCGGCGCTCTCATCCCGTTTTTTTGCTTTGCTGCATTCTCGATAGAATAAACGAAGTACCTGAGAATTCGCCCGGTCCTCGGCGTAGTCCCCTTCCCCCTTGTGGGGAAGGGTTAGGGATGGGGGTAGACGGCGAAACCGTGATTCATGCGGGCGCTGCATACCCCCACCCCCGGCCCCTCCCCACAAGGGGGAGGGGAGTTCACGGCAGCACCGCTTTGCCCGCCGCCTGTGCTTTTGTATTGCGGCAAGGTTGTGTCGCTTTGCTATTTCCCCCGCGGCTTCGCCCGCCTCGTCGCCTCCGCAGCGGTGGGATCGTCCGGCCAGGGGTGTTTTGGATAACGGCCCTTCATGTCCGCCTTGACGTCCGCCCAGGAGCCGGCCCAGAAGCCGGGCAGGTCCCTGGTGATCTGGATCGGCCGCTGCGCCGGTGACAGCAGTTCCAGGATGAGCGGCAGTCTGCCGCCACAGACGCTCGGATGTTCCTTCAGCCCGAAAAGCTCCTGGACGCGGATCGACAGGGTCGGTCCGGCGGTGGCGCCATAGTCGATCGGCACCCTGCTTCCCGTCGGCGCGGTGAAATGCGAGGGGGCAAGCTCGTCGAGCCGGGCATTGGCGTCATAGGGCAGGAGAGCTGCCAGCGCATTGCCGAGCACGCCCGCGTCGATCGCCGCGAGGCTGCTGCAGCCGGCCAGAAACGGCTGCAGCCAGGCTTCAAGGCTTTCGCTCAGCGCGGCATCGGAAAGGTCCGGCAAGTCTTCGGAGCCGTTTTCGCGCGCGTAGGCCACGCGTCTGCGCAAGCGCTGCTGGTCCTTGCTCCAGGCAAGGCGCGCGACGCCGCGCCGGCGGATTTCGGCGATCAGGGCTCTCTCGACAGCTTCAGGGTCAGCCGAGCGGATCGGCACCGATTGCAGTTCCACCGCCTTGTACCGCGTCACCCGGCGGGCTTTCAGAGCGCCCTCGCCGGTGAGCTGGACCTCGTCTTCCTCGACGATATCGGCTGCAAACAGGTCCTCGATCTCAGCCCTTAAGATCGGCGCGCAGAGCTGGATGCGCCCCGTGGCGGCCTTGCCCTGGATGTCGGCAACCGTCAGGAACGGGTCCCGCGCCAGCGCGTGTTCGGGCTCCAGCTCCGCTCCCCTGCCGTTGGCAAGACGGAAGCGCCCGGTCTGCCCGCGCGCCTGCGCCACCCGGTCCGGATAGGCGAGGGCAAGCAGCAGGCCGGCGCTTTCGGTATCGATTTTCGATCCCGAGCCTCCGGCCTGTTTCAGCCAGCGCTCCGCAAGGGCGCGGCCGTCCCTGGCGCGCTGGCTTCTGTCGTTTCGCAGGGCCTGCAGCCGGACGCGAAGATCCGGATCGCGGCCGCCCAGTCCGGGCTCGGAGAGAACAAGGGCGATCAGGGCGGCGGTGGGGCCGAGATCCCGTTCCGTCCCCTCCAGGACCATGTGCGCCAGACGGGGATGAAGCGGCAGCCTGGCGAGGGCCTTGCCCTGCCCGGTCAGGCGGCCGGCCGCATCGAGGGCATGGAGATCCTGCAGGAGCGACCTGGCCTCCGTCCAGGCGGCCCGGGGAGGCGGGTTGGGGAAGGAAAGCGCGTCCGGATCCAGCGTGCCCCATGCGGCAAGGTCGAGAACCAGGCCGGTGAGATCGGCCTCAAGGATTTCCGGTGCTTCCGCCCGGGGCAGGGCCGCGGTCTGCGCTTCGTCCCAGAGACGGTAACAGATGCCGGGCTCCGTCCGGCCCGCGCGGCCGCGGCGCTGATCGGCGGAGGCCCTGGACACCCGGACGGTTTCCAGCCGGGTCAGCCCCGTTTGCGGCTCGTATCTTGGCACCCGTGCCAGGCCGCTGTCGATGACCACCCTGACGCCCTCGATCGTCAGCGAGGTCTGCGCGATCGCACTCGCCAGAACGATCTTCCGCGTGCCTTCGGGGGCAGGCCGGATCGCTTCGTCCTGGGCCCTGGCATCAAGGCCGCCATAAAGCGGCGCGATCTGGCAGTCGGCGGGCAGCTTGCCGGACAGGAGGTCGGCGGTGCGCCTGATCTCGCCCTGGCCCGGCAGGAAGACCAGCAGGGATCCGGTCTCCTCGTCAACCGCCTGGCGCACCGCACGGACGATCTGCGGCTCGATCCGCTCATTCGGCGCCCGGCCGAGATAGCGGGTCTCGACCGGAAAGCTCCGGCCCTTGCTTTCGATCACCGGCGCGTCGCCGAGCAGCCTGGAGATGCCGGCCGCGTCCAGTGTCGCGGACATGGGCAGAAGGCGAAGGTCCTCGCGCAGAGCCGACTGCACATCGAGCGCAAGCGCCAGGCCGAGGTCGCCGTCGAGAGAGCGTTCGTGGAACTCGTCGAAGAGCACGGCGGCAGTGCCGGTCAGTTCCGGATCGTCCAGAATGAGCCGGGTGAACACCCCTTCGGTGATGACTTCGATGCGGGTTGCCGCGCTGACCCTGGTCTCCATGCGCACCCGGTAGCCGACGGTTTCGCCCACCTTCTCGCCGAGCTGGCTCGCCATGCGCCGGGCGGCCGCGCGGGCCGCGAGCCGCCGGGGCTCCAGGACCAGGATCTTGCCGTCCTGCCGCCAGTCCGCGCCGAGCAGAGCAAGGGGAACACGCGTGGTCTTGCCCGCGCCCGGCTCGGCGACCAGCACCGCGTTGGCATGGGTCTCCAGCGTCCGGAGCAGCTCCGGCAGGACGCCGTCGATGGGAAGCGGCGACCCGAAGTCCGGGGCAGCCGTCATCAGGCGACCGACGCCGCACCCACCCATTGGCGGCCCTGCATGTCGACGGCAAAGGCATCGGGTGCCCGGGCAAAGGAGGCAAGGCCCTCAAGCGCGGGGTCCGGATGGCGGACGATGAATGTCGGGATCTTGGCCATCAGGGCCTCGTGCGGCGCCTTGGCCTCGAAGGCGGCTCTGAAGCCGCCGTCGGTCAGGAAACGGGTAATGCGCGGCGTGATGCCACCGGTAAGGTAGACCCCACCGCGGGCAAGGACCGTGAGCGCGAAGTCGCCCGCGACGCGGCCGAGGCCGCGGGCAAAGACTTCCAGGATCTTGACCGCGACCGGGTCGTTGTCGTCGGCGGCCATGGTGATGCTGGCCGGCGTGTCGAACTGGCGCTCCGCCTTCATGTAGCTGGTGACGGCGCGGGCAAGGCGGGGCAGGCCCGTTCCGCTGAGGAGCTGCTCGGCGCCGACGCGGCCGTGATATCTCTCGATATGCGGCCAGAGTTCGAAATCCTCCGGAGTGACGGGACCGAGTTCGACATGTCCGCCTTCGCCGGGAACGGGAACCCAGGTCTCGGACGCGTAGATCATCGCGGCCGCGCCCAGGCCGGTGCCGGGGCCGAGAACGAACTTGGCGCTGGCCTGCCGGGCGGTGCCGGTCCCCACCTGCTCGATATCGCCGCCGCCATAGCCGGGAAGGGCAAGGGCCTGTGCCTCGAAATCGTTGAGGACGATGACTTCTTCCAGGCCCAGGCCGGCGATCATCTTCAACGGCTCGATCACCCACGCGGCATTGGTGAGCGGAATGATGTCACCGGTCACCGGACCGGCGACCGCGATGATGGCGGTGCGGGGCTTGATATCCGTTTCCGGGAAAACCGCGGTGCGGATGGCGGACGAAATGTCGGGGTGGTCGGCGGTTGCGGTCTTGCCGCACATCCGCGTCGGCGCATCGGTGTTGTCGACCAGGGCGAAGCGGGCATTGGTGCCGCCGATATCGGCAACCAGAACAGGATAGGCGAAGGACTTGGGATTTGCGGATAAACTCATGACGAATAATTGCCCACTTCCGGGGTCGTGGAGGTTGTCTTCAGGCCGGCGAGCCGGGCGGAGCGCAGTAGAATGTCGGCGGTGGCGGGATTGAGCGCCATCGGCATGTCGTAAACGACCGCCAGGCGCATCAGCGCTTTCACGTCGACGTCATGCGGCATCGGCGACAGCGGATCGACGAAGAAGAACAATCCCTGCAGCTTGCCGTCGGCGATCATCGCGCCGATCTGCTGGTCGCCGCCAAGCGGGCCGCTTTTCAGCCGGGTGATATTGAGATCGGGGCAGGCATCCTGAATGCGTCCGCCCGTTGTGCCCGTTGCAACGAGATCGAAGGCCGACAGCTTGTCCTTGTGGCGCCTGGCGAACTCCACCATGGCGTCCTTTTTGGCATCGTGAGCAACGAGTGCGAGAATGGGCGTGGCTGACATTGATGGTGTGGTCCAACGGATGGATCGGAATCGACGATAACTGGTATTAGCCTCAAAGACCGGACGGCGCAAAGGCCGTTGAGCCTCTTTAGCGACACATGGCCGGAAAATGATGCCGTTTGCGGACAAGAAAAGAGCCGCGTTCCGGGAGAACGCGGCTCAAGTCGGGAGAGGAGAACGTGACAGCTCAGTCGAAGAGGTTGCAGCGGATCGGTTCGCGCCCGGCGACTTTCCGGATGAGCGGATCGGACTCGGGCATCCGCAGGCCGGCAATTTCCATCACCAGCTTCATGCGGATCGCGTCGGCAAAGCCTTCCTTGGACCGCACGGGGATGGCGAAGGAACCCGGACCGCCGATCACGCAGTCTTCGTAGTAGTGATCGAGCTCGAGCATTGCCTGCCAGGTATTCTTGTTCGACTTCATCATCAGCGGCAGACCGTTTATGGTCACACCCGCATCGACCATGCGGTCGCGCATTTCCGTGACGGAACCGCCCTGGTTGTTCGGTCCGTCGCCTGAGATGTCGATGACCTGGCGCAGGCCTTCGTACTGGTTGTTCTGAACCAGATCGACGGACTTTTTCAGGGCCGATGCGATCGACGTGCGCTGCACCTGCCGGAGCGGGGCTTCCGCGATCTTGGAGGCAAAATGGGCCGCGGAGGTCTCGTCCTGGATCACTGTCCAGTCGGCAACGATGAAATGCTCGTCGACACCGCCCCATTCCATATAGGCAACCGCAACCCGTCCGATCGGACCGACTTCGATGGCGTCAAGGAAATCCCGGGAGGTCAGGGCGGCGATGTAGCCGGCGCGCTGAACTTCCTGTTCGTCCGTATCCATGGATTGGGAGATGTCGACGGCCAGGACGAGTTCGACGTCCACTTCGTTGGCCGGATTGTAGGTGTATTGCATTGTCGCGAGCAGAGCCGGGCGGAAGTCCCGGGCCGCGGAGGGTGCGGCAAGTAGGAAGGCCGCAGCGATGAGAGACAGCATTCTTACGGCTGTCGGTGCACAGAGGTTGCTTATGTCGAGACGCATTTTTTTCTCCTAACGTCAGCCTTGCGGCTGGGTTGTCACGTCTCCCCTTTTTAGTTTGCTACTTACTTTCTTATCTTTTCGTTTCCTTGTCATTCTTAACTAGGAACTGGCGAATGCCTTGGGTGAACTTGTGAATTTACTTAGCAATCCACATGCCAAAGATACCTTAAACAGCAATGCCAGGCAAAGCTGCACGCGCACGCAGTGCATTTTCTCCACAGATAGGCATTATTTGCCGGGTTACCAGGCAATTTTTTCCGGGGTTCCATCACTATTACGGGATTGGCGGCAAAAAGTTCCTAGTGACGTGCGGATGAGTTAAAATTTCTTTCTGCCCGAAAATGCGCCGGCGAGTCTGAAAGCCGGCAGCTTTTTTGGTTGACGCCAGGCATCTGGCTCGTCATGATCTGAAGAAATTCTCACTGGATGAAGAATTTTTCGCGCGCGCCGATTGGAGCGCTTGCGCAAGAATATAAGCTTCGGGACGGAGCAAGGCGCACATGGCGGTATCGTGCAACACGGACCGGCCATCGGAGGGGAAGGTTTCGACGCGGGATGCAGACACGCGACGACGACTGGACATCATATATGGCCATCCGGGCGGCCTGGCTGTCGTTCGTGGGCGGCCGCACGCAAGGGGAGATCGCCTCTCAGCTCGGCGTGTCGCCGGCAAAGGTGCACCGCCTGATCGCCCATGCGCAGAAGGCCGGCTACGTCAAGTTCCAGGTCGATGGCCGGCCGATGGAATGCCTGCAGCTGGAAAAGGAACTCAGCCAGCATTTTCACCTGAGCAACTGCATCATCGCGCCGGACCTCGGCGGCGGAGACGATGACAGCGCGTTGCGGGCCGTCGCCGCTTCCGCATCGCAGTTCCTGACGGGCCTCCTGAGCGGGTCGAATGTCACCCGCCTTGGTGTCGGCATGGGGCGCACGCTCACCGCAGCGGTTGAAGCGCTGCCGAAAATCAGCCGTCCCGATCTTGAAATCATGTCCATCTGCGGCTCGCTGACCCGGACCCTGGCCGCCAACCCCTATGACATCGTCCAGAAGATGCAGGAGCGCACAGGGGGGATCGGCTACTACCTGCCCGTACCTTATTTTGCCGAAAACCAGGACGAAAAGTCGATGTTCCTGACCCAGCGGAGCGTGCAGGATCTCATGGCCCGCGCGCGCTGGTCGGACTCGTTCCTGATCGGTATTGGATCGGTGGAGAACGAAGGGCATCTGGTCCAGCGCGGCATGATTTCGAAACAGGAGCAGGAGGGGTTGCTGTCCCGCGGCGCCGTCTGTGACCTGATGGGCCGCTTTTTGACGATTGAAGGAAAACTCGCTCCGGACCCGCTCGGCGATTGCGCCGTCGGGCTGCACTTCGATGAAGTGCGCGGGGCCAGAGTGATTGCGCTGGTGGGTGGGGAAAGCAAGGTGGACGCCACGCTTGCTGCACTGCGCACCGGTGTCATTACCGACCTGGTGACCGATGAGACCCTTGCGAGGGCTTTGAGCACCCGGGCCGGATTGCAGCTGGCGCAGACCGCTTGAAGCGGCTGGGCCACGAGGGGAAACGGGCCGGCCATAGGGCTGGCCTCGCATGTCGGAGGACATAAACGTGAAAAAGCTTCTAACCATCGGCACCGCGCTTGCCGGACTGGCTTTCTCTATCGTGGGTGCGGCGGCGGCTGAAATTCAGCCGGCAGTGCTTTACGATCTCGGCGGCCGCTTCGACAAGTCGTTCAACGAGGCCGCCTATAACGGCGCGGAAAAGTTCAAGGAAGACACCGGTATCGAATACCGGGATTTCGAAATCCAGAACGACAGCCAGCGCGAGCAGGCGCTGCGCAATTTTGCCAAACGCGGCATGAACCCGATCGTCGCCATCGGCTTCTCCCAGGCCAACGCGGTGGAAAAGGTGGCCAAGGAATTCCCGGACACCCAGTTTGCGATCGTCGACATGGTCGTGAACCTGCCGAACGTGCGCTCCATCCTGTTCAAGGAGCATGAAGGCTCCTACATCGTCGGCATGCTGGCCGCGATGGCTTCCGAGACCGGCAAGGTCGGCTTTGTCGGCGGCATGGACATTCCGCTGATCAGCAAGTTCGCCTGCGGCTACAAGCAGGGGGTTGCAGCGGTCGACGAGAACGCTGAAGTGTTTGAGAACATGACCGGCACCACCGGCGCGGCCTGGAACGACCCGGTCAAGGGCGGCGAACTGGCCAAGTCCCAGTTCGACCGCGGCGCCGATGTCGTCTATCACGCGGCGGGCGGCACCGGCATCGGTGTCCTGCAGGCTGCCGCCGATGCCGGCAAGCTCGGCATCGGCGTCGACAGCAACCAGAACGGCCTGCATCCGGGCTCGGTTCTGACCTCCATGCTCAAGCGCGTCGACATTGCCGTTTACTCGGCCTTCGAAGACGCCAAGAACGATAACTGGTCCTCCGGTTTCGAAGTGCTTGGCCTGAAGGAAGGCGGCGTCGACTGGGCGTTGGACGACCACAACGCGGAACTTGTCACCGATGAAATGAAGGCGGCCGTCGAAGACGCCACCCAGAAAATCATCTCCGGCGAGATCGTCGTTCACGACTACATGTCCGACCAGTCCTGCCCGAAGTAAGGCAGCCGGTTTTGACATCCGCGCGCCGGAGCATCCCGCTTCGGCGTGCGGACATCTCTTTTCCGGAATGCTCTGAACGAACTCCATATCCAGACGACCAGCGTTGAGAGGGACCGCATGACCCGTTTCAAGTCAGGTGTGCTTGCCGCGGCATTTGCAGCCGGTGTCGGCGCGACCGCAGCCCTTGCCGAACCGGCGATCGTTTACTCGGTCGGCGGCAAGTTCGACGGTTCCTTCAATGAAAGCGCCTATGCCGGCGTGAAGCGGGTCCAGGAGGAAACCGGCGTCAGCGTTCGCGAATTCGAGCTGGAACGGGATGCCCAGAGCCTGCAGGCACTGCGCAACTTCGCCGGCCGGGGCTACACGCCGGTTGTTGCAATCGGGTTCAACCAGGCGAACGCCCTCGATCAGGTGGCGCCGGAGTTCCCGAACACCGATTTTGCCATTGTCGACATGGTCGTCGACCAGCCCAATGTCCGCTCTTACGTCTTCAAGGAACAGGAAGGCGCCTATATCGGCGGCCTGCTCGGAGCCATGGCCTCGGAAAGCGGGACCATCGGTTTTGTCGGCGGCATGGATATCCCGATCATTCACCGGTTCCTGTGCGGCTACAAGCAGGGCGCCCTGGCGGCCGATCCGGGCATCAAGGTTCTCTACAACATGGCCGGCGACACTCCGGCGGCCTTTACGGATCCGGCGCGCGGGGCCGAACTGGCCACCAGCCAGATCCAGCAGGGTGCGGACGTCGTCATCCAGGCGGCGGGCGGCACCGGCCTTGGCGTGCTCCAGGCAGCAAGCGATGCCGGCGTGCTCGGCATCGGCACGGACAGCAACCAGAACGGCATCCATCCCGGCAAAGTCCTGACCTCGATCCGCAAGCGCGTCGACAATGCCGTCTATGACAGCTTCCAGTCCGCCCGGAACGGATCGTTCGAACCGGGCGTCCAGGTGCTGGGCCTTGCCGAAGGCGGCATGGACTGGGTTCTGGATGACAACAACAGGGATCTCATCACGCCGGAAATGAAGGCGGCGGCGGATGCGGCCGTCAAGGGCATCTCGGACGGAACGATCTCGGTTCACGATGTCGTCGCCGATGGTCCCTGTCCTTTCTGAGCAAAGGCGCCAGTGGGACCCAGCGGGGCGAGGAGAAACACGATGAAGAACAAAGACCGTCAGGCCCGGGGGAAGGCATGAGCGAAACGCCGGCAATCGAGCTGCGCAGGATCAACAAGAGCTTCGGCCCGGTTCACGCCAACAAGGACATCGACCTTGTGGTGAAGAAGGGGTCGATTCACGGGATCATCGGCGAGAACGGAGCGGGTAAATCGACGCTCATGTCCATTCTCTACGGTTTCTACCACGCCGATAACGGCGACATCCTCGTAGACGGCAAAACGGTCACCATTGCCGATTCCAAGGCCGCCATCGGCCTGGGCATCGGCATGGTTCACCAGCACTTCATGCTGGTCGACAATTTCACGGTTCTGGAAAATGTCGTTCTGGGCGCCGAAGACAGCGCGCTGCTGGCAGGCGGGCTCAACCGGGCCCGGGCCGAACTGAAGCGCCTGGAAGAGGAATACGAGCTGCGCGTCGACCCCGATGCCCTGATCCAGGACCTTCCCGTCGGTCTGCAGCAGCGGGTGGAAATCCTCAAGGCGCTTTACCGCAGCGCCGAGGTTCTGATCCTGGACGAGCCGACCGGCGTGCTGACCCCGCCGGAAGCCGATCACCTGTTCAAGATCCTCGAGGTCCTCAAGAACGAGGGCAAGACGGTGCTGCTGATCACCCACAAGCTGCGCGAGATCATGGCGGTGACCGACACCGTCTCCGTGATGCGCCGCGGCGAGATGGTCGCAACCCGCGAGACCAAGAGCACCTCCAGGGAAGAACTGGCCGAGCTGATGGTCGGCCGCAGCGTTCTTCTGCGCGTCGACAAGAAGCCTGCGCAGCCCAAGGCGCCCGTGCTGGAAGTGGAAAACCTGAACATCACCGACAGCCGCGGCGTCAAGGTGGTCAAGGATGTGAGCTTCACCGTCCGGGCCGGCGAGATCGTCGGCATTGCCGGCGTTTCCGGCAACGGCCAGTCGGAGCTCCTGGAAACGCTGTCCGGCATTCGCCGGGCAACCGGCGGCACGTTGAAGATCAACGGCGAGACCATCGATCTCGGCACGGCAACGCTGGATGCGGCGGACATGCGTGCCAAGAGCCTGGGCCATGTTCCCGAAGACAGGCACCGGATGGGCCTGATCAACAGTTTCGCCGAATACGAGAATTCCATTCTCGGCCATCACCGCGATCCGGCCTATTCGAAGGGCCTCTTGATGGATCTCGGCGCGATCCGCAAAAGCGCAGCCGCGCAAATCGGGAAATACGACATCCGTCCTCCCAACGAGATGCTCAAGACCGCCAATTTCTCGGGCGGCAACCAGCAGAAGATCGTTCTGGCGCGCGAGATCGAGCGTGACCCGGACGTGCTGCTGGTCGGCCAGCCGACCCGCGGCGTCGACATCGGCGCCATCGAATTCATCCACCGCCGGCTCGTCGAGCTGCGCGACGCGGGCAAGGGGATCCTGCTCGTCTCCGTGGAACTCGATGAAATCCGCGCCCTTTCCGACCGGGTGCTCGTGATGTTCGACGGCAGGATCGTCGGCGAACGGGGCGCCGACGCGGATGAAGGGGAGCTCGGCCTGCTCATGGCCGGCATCGAAGACGAAAAGCGCGTCGCGCAAGCTCAAGGAGTTGCCATATGAGTGCCGGCCAGCTCCCGCGATGGGTCGATTACGGCCTGATCCCGCTCCTGAACCTGGCCGCGGCTTTCCTGGTCTCCGGGCTGGTCGTAGTCCTGATCGGCGAGAACCCGCTCAAGGCCGTCGAAGTCCTGGTCTGGGGATCGCTCGGCTATGGCGAAGGCATCGGTTTCACGCTGTTCTACGCCACCAACTTCATCTTCACCGGCCTTGCCGTCGCCGTGGCTTTCCACGCCGGCCTGTTCAACATCGGCGGCGAGGGCCAGGCCTACCTGGGCGGTCTGGGCGTTGCCTTCGCCTGTCTGGCGCTGGACCGGTTCGTGCCGTGGTACGTCACGCTGCCGTTCGCGATCCTCGGCTCGGCGCTGATGGGCGCGGCCTGGGCGCTCATTCCGGCCTGGCTGCAGGCGACCCGCGGCAGCCACGTGGTGATCACCACGATCATGTTCAACTTCATCGCCTCGTCGCTGATGGTCTATCTGCTCAACAACGTGCTGAAGAAGCCGGGGTCCATGCAGTCGGAAACACGGACCTTCGAGGAGGGCGGCCGGCTGCCTTTCCTGAACGACATCTTCCCGTCCTTCGGCTTCGGATATGCGCCGGTCAACCTGTCGCTGTTCGTCGCGCTTGCGGCCTGCGTTCTCGTCTGGCTGCTGATCTGGCGCACGAAGCTCGGCTTCGAGATCCGCTCATACGGCGCCAACGCGAGCGCTGCCGTCTATGCCGGCATTTCGCCGGTGCGAACCATCGTCCTCACCATGCTGATTTCCGGCGGCCTGGCGGGCATGATGGCGATCAACGAGATCATGGGGTCCCAGCACCGGCTCCTGATCGATTTCGTGACCGGCTACGGCTTCGTCGGCATCGCGGTCGCCCTGATGGGCCGCGCGCATCCGGTCGGCATCGTCCTGGCGGCCGTCCTGTTCGGCATGCTCTACCAGGGCGGGGCGGAGCTGTCCTTCGAGATGCCCAATATCACCCGTGACATGATCATCGTCATCCAGGGCCTCGTCATCCTGTTTGCCGGCGCACTGGAACATATGTTCCGGCCGGCGATAGGCCGGTTCTTTACGCCCTCGCGGGCATTGATGGCCAAGGAGGCGTGATCATGTTCGAGACGCTGATCCTGATCCTCGACTCCACCGTCCGCCTGTCGACGCCGCTGCTGCTGGCCTGTCTTGCCGGGCTTTATTCGGAACGTTCGGGCGTCGTCGACATCGGCCTGGAAGGCAAGATGCTCGGGGCCGCCTTCGGGGCCGGAACCGTTGCCTATCTCACCGCAAATGCCTGGCTCGGCCTTCTGGCTGGCATTGGCGTATCCGTCGGTCTCGGACTGGTGCACGGCTTTGCCTCGATCACCAACCGCGGCAACCAGATCGTCTCCGGTGTCGCGATCAACTTCCTGGCGGCCGGCCTGACGGCGCTGCTTGGCCAGACCTGGTTCCGCCAGGGCGGGCGCACGCCGGCCTTGCCGGAAGGCGGGCGGTTCCGGGACATCGTCTGGCCCTTTGCAGAGGAGATGCGCGGGATCCCGGTGATCGGGCCGATCTACAGCGAGCTTCTGTCCGGCCACAACATCCTGGTCTATGCGGCCTTCCTTGCGGTCCCGCTCACCTGGTGGGTGCTGTTCCGCACCCGCTTCGGCCTGCGCCTGCGGGCCGTGGGTGAAAGCCCGGCGGCGGTGGATACGGCCGGGATCTCGGTTACGTGGCTGCGCTACCGGGCAGTGGTCGGCTGCGGAGCCCTTTGCGGCTTCGCCGGGGCCTATCTGTCCATCGCCCAGGGCGCGGGCTTCGGCGTGAACATGACCGCGGGCAAAGGCTTCATCGCCCTTGCCGCCCTGATCTTCGCCAAGTGGCGCCCCGCCAGCGCAATGCTGACCTGCCTGCTGTTCGGCTTCCTCGACGCGATCGCCATCCGCATGCAGGGCCAGGAAATCCCGGGCATCGGCGAAGTGCCGGTGCAGTTTTTCCAGGCACTGCCCTATATTCTCACCGTCATCCTGCTTGCCGGCTTCATCGGCAAGGCGACACCGCCGAAGGCAGCGGGCATCCCTTATGTGAAGGAGCGTTCATGAGCGACCTGAATGCCTTGTTCGAGGCTGCCAGGGCGGTGCGCGAACACGCCTATGCGCCCTATTCGAACTTCCTGGTCGGCGCGGCCCTGCGCACGCCGGACGGCACGGTCTTCACCGGCTGCAACGTGGAAAACGCCTCCTATCCGGTGAGCGTGTGCGCCGAGGGCGGGGCCGTCAGTGCCATGATCGCGGCCGGATACCGGGAAATCGCCGAGGGGGTGGTTGTCGGCGACGCCGCGCTGTGCACACCCTGCGGCATGTGCCGCCAGCGGCTCAAGGAATTCGGCACGGACGATCTCGTCGTCCATGTCGCGGATCTGAAAGGTATCCGGCGCAGCTTCACGATGGACGAACTGCTGCCCGCGGCCTTTGAACTCGAATACAAGAAGGACTGACCCACGATGAGTGGTTACGGCCGTGAATGCGCGGATATCGTCCGTGCTGCCCGGGAGGGCACGTACAAGATTGGCATGATCCTCGGCTCCGGTCTCGGTGCACTGGCCGAGGAAATCGAGGATGCGGTGCGCATTCCCTATGCGCATCTGACAGAATTCCCCGTCTCGACAGTGACCTCACACTCCAGCGAGCTGGTCGCCGGAACACTGGCGGGCGTTCCGGTGGTGATCCTGTCCGGCCGCGCCCACTACTACGAAAGCGGTGACCCGAGCGTCATGCGCACACCGGTCGAGACCCTGAAGGAACTCGGCTGCGAGATCCTGCTGGCGACAAATGCGGCCGGTTCGTTGCGTCAGGAAGTGGCGCCGGGCTCGCCGATGCTGATCTCCGATCACATCAACTGGTCGGGCAAGAACCCGCTGATCGGCGAAGAGGACGAAAGGCGCTTCCTCGACATGAGCACCGCCTATGATCCCGAACTGCGGGACATCATGCACAAGGTGGCCGCGGAAACCGGCGACCCGATCGCCGATGGCGTCTACATGTGGTTCTCCGGCCCGTCCTTCGAGACGCCGGCGGAAATCCGCATGGCCAAGCTCCTCGGCGCCGATGCGGTCGGCATGTCCACCGTGCCGGAAGTTGTCATGGCCCGTTTCATGGGACTGAGGGTTGCCGCCCTGTCGATTATCACCAATTACGGTGCAGGCATGCAGACCCACGCGTTGTCTCACGACGAAACGAAATCGGTGGCCCTCCAGGGCATGGAGCGCATGAAAGAGCTGGTAAGGGCATTTGTGAAGGAGATCGGCCAATGAGCGACTTGATCGAAAACGCAAGACGCGCCCTCGGGCTCGTTGACCTTACCAATCTGAACGATGACTGCACGGCCGAAGACATTACCGCTCTGACCGGCCGGTCCGTGACGGATCACGGCTCGGTAGCCGCGGTCTGTGTCTGGCCCCGCTTCGTCGCCCAGGCGGTGAAGGAGCTGAAAGGCACCGGTGTAAAGGTCGCAACCGTGGTGAATTTCCCAGATGGCGGCGAAGATACGGACGCGGTCGTCGCCGAAACCCGGCAGGCGATCGCCGACGGCGCCGACGAGATCGACATGGTGATGGCCTACAGGGCCCTCGTCTCCGGCAGGAAGGGCTTTGCGGAGGAGCAGATCATCCGCGTCAAGGAAGCCATCCCGGATCCGGCCATCTTGAAGGTCATTCTGGAGACGGGCGAGATCAAGGATGCGCTGCTGATCCACGCCGCCTCCAATGTGGCGATCACCGCCGGAGCCGACTTCCTCAAGACCTCCACGGGCAAGGTCCCGGTCAACGCGACGCTGGAAGCGGCGGAAATCATGCTGACGGCCATTGAGGAGGCGCGCCGGGAAAATCCGGAACGTGTCATCGGGTTCAAGGCGGCTGGCGGTATCAGAACGACCGAAGAGGCGATTTCCTATCTGATGTCGGCGGACAAGATCATGGGCCGCAATTGGGTCGCCGCCTCGACGTTCCGCTTTGGTGCCAGCGGTCTTCTGGACGCGCTGATCGGCACGATCGAAGGCAAGCAGCCGACGGCGAACCAGGGATACTGAAGAATGCTGCCGCAAGAACTTATCCGCAAGAAACGCGACGGCGGAACGCTCGACGCACGGGAAATCGCCTTCTTCGTCAACGGCCTTGCCGACGGTTCGGTCACCGAGGGCCAGGTCTCCGCGCTGGCCATGGCGATCTTCTTCAGGGGCTTGAGCGTTGACGAACGGGTTGCCCTGACGCTGGCCATGCGCGACAGCGGCGATGTCATGGACTGGTCCGGCATCGACGCACCGGTGCTGGACAAGCATTCCACCGGCGGCGTCGGGGACAACGTGTCCCTGATGCTGGCACCGGCGCTTGCCGCCTGCGGGGCGGCCGTGCCGATGATTTCCGGGCGCGGCCTTGGCCATACCGGCGGCACGCTCGACAAGTTCGACAGCATTCCGGGCTATCAGACCCAGCCGGACAACGTGCTGTTCAAGAAGGTCGTCAAGGACATCGGCTGCGCGGTGATCGGGCAGACCGGCAACCTGGCCCCGGCCGACAAGCGCTTTTATGCCATCCGCGACGTGACCGGCACCGTGGAAAGCATCGACCTGATCACCGCCTCGATCCTGTCGAAGAAGCTGGCGGCGGGGCTCCAGGGCCTTGTGCTGGACGTCAAATGGGGCACGGGCGCCTTCATGGCGACACTCGAGGAAGCGCGCGCTCTGGCCGAAAGCCTCGTGCTGGTTGCCAACGGGGCCGGGCTCAGGACGACGGCGCTGCTGACAGACATGAACGAGCCGCTGGCTTCCGCGGCCGGCAACGCGCTTGAAGTGCAGAACGCAGTCGATTTCCTGAAAGGCCGTGCCATCGACAATCGCCTTTGGGACGTGACGGTGGCGCAGGGTGGCGAGTTGCTCGCCACCGGCGGCATTGCAGCAACCGCCGAGGCGGGCGCGGAGATGATGCGCCAGGCCTTCCAGAGCGGCAAGGCGGCCGAGAAGTTCGCCCGGATGGTTCATGCGCTGGGCGGTCCGGCCGACTTCATGGAAAAGAGCGAACTCTACCTTGCCAAGGCCCCTGTCGAAGCACCGGTCTATGCCGAGCACGACGGCATGGTCACCGCCGTTGACGCCCGCGCCGTCGGCGTTGCCGTGGTGGAACTCGGGGGCGGCCGGAAAGCGGCTGCCGACGTCATCGATCCCGCCGTCGGCCTCTCCAGCCTGGCAGGCGTCGGCAACACGGTGGATGCGGACGCTCCTCTGGCGATCGTGCATGCCAGGAGCGAGGAAGACGCGGAGCGGGCGGCGGTTGCCGTTCGCAAGGCCTACACGATCGGCCGTGCGGCGGACGTCATCGACCGTCCCAGTGTTGTCGAGCGGATCGCGCCGTGACCGATCTATTGCACCCGAAGGAGGATGTTCGGGTGCGCCTCCGGTTCAGGTAACCGGCAAATAGAAAATTTGAGGAGAAGCCCATGCCTCGTGCAATTCTGTGCGTGCTGGACAGTTTCGGTATTGGCGGCGCCGCGGATGCGGACGTGTTTGGCGATGCCGGGTCCGATACCTTGGGCCATATCGCGGAGCACTGCGCGGCGGGACAGGGCGACCGGGACGGGCTGCGCAGCGGCCCCTTGAGCGTTCCCAACATGGACCGGCTGGGCCTTGGCGCGGCCGGGCGCCTGTCGACCGGCAAGGCCGTTCCCGGCCTGGATTTTGCCGGTGATCCGGAAGGCCTCTGGGGCTATGCCGCCGAGGTTTCCAACGGCAAGGACACGCCGTCCGGTCACTGGGAAATCGCGGGCGTGCCCGTCCGTTTCGATTGGGGCTATTTCCCCCAGACGATTCCCGCCTTTCCGGAAGAGCTGATTGCCGGGATCAGCGAAAAGGCCGGTCTGACCGGTGTTCTGGGCAACAAGCATGCCTCCGGCACGGAGATCATCGCCGAGCTTGGCGAGGAACACATCAGGACCGGTAAGCCGATCTTCTATACCTCGGCGGATTCCGTCATACAGATCGCGGCTCACGAAGAGCATTTCGGCCTCGAGCGGCTGTATGAGCTTTGCGAGATCTCCCGCGAGTTCGCCGATCCCTACAATATCGGCCGCGTGATCGCCCGTCCCTTCACCGGAGAGACACCCGAAACTTTCGTCCGGACCGCCAACCGGCGCGACTACTCCGTTCTGCCCCCCGAGCCGACCCTTCTGGACCGGCTCACCGCCGCCGGCCGCACCGTCTACGGTATCGGCAAGATTTCCGACATCTTCGCCCATCAGGGCGTTGGCAGGGTCCTGAAAGGCGCGGGCAACGATCAGCTGTTCGACAAGACGCTGGAGGCCATGGAGGTGGCCGGGGACGGCGACCTGATCTTCACGAATTTCATCGATTTCGATTCTGCTTTACGGTCATCGCCGCGATGTTCCGGGCTATGCCGCCGCGCTGGAGCGCTTCGACCGCCGCCTGCCGGACATGATTGAAAAGATGCGGGACGGCGACCTTCTGATCCTCACCGCCGACCACGGGTGCGACCCGACCTGGAAGGGAACCGATCATACCCGCGAGCACGTGCCCGTCCTGGCGACAGGGCCGGGGATCGCGGGCAAGAGCGTTGGCGGCCGGAAGACCTATGCCGATATCGGCGAGAGCATCGCGGATCACCTGGGCATCGCCCAGGGCCCCGACGGCACGAGTTTTCTTTAGCCCCGGGACCTGATAGGAATTTTGCGGTTGAGGATCCGTCACACATGAGCGAGCCCATCACGGTTCCAAAAGCTGAGCTGCATTGCCACATCGAAGGTGCTGCGCCGCCTTCGCTCGTGAAGCGTCTGGCCGAAAAATACCGCGTGGATGTCTCGGGTGTGGTGGACGGCAACGGCAAATATATCTGGTCGGACTTCACCACCTTCCTGAAAGCCTATGACACGGCAAGCAACGTGTTTCGGACGCCCGCGGACTACGCCCTGCTTGCGGAGACCTATTTTCGCATGCTGGCGGCTGAGGGTGCCATCTATGGCGAGATCTTCATCTCGCCGGATCATGCCCGGGAAGCCGGCCTGTCATACCGATCCTATGTCGAGGGGCTTGCCACGGGAATTGAACGGGCGAAGAACGGCACGGCCATCGAGGGCCGCATGATCGCCATCGGCGTGCGCCATTTCGGCTCGGCCGCGGTCGAGCGCGTGGTCAAGGAAGTCACCGCCGAACCGCATCCGCTGGTGACCGGTTTTGGCCTCGCCGGAGACGAGCGGGCCGGCCATCCGGCCAATTTCTCGAAAGCCTTCCGCATGGCCTCCGAAGCCGGTCTCGGCACGACGGCCCATGCGGGCGAATTCGGCGGGCCGGACAGCATCATCGCCGCACTGGATTTCCTGCGCGTCAAGCGTATCGGTCACGGCGTGCGCGCGATCGAGGACAAGGACCTGGTCAGGCGGCTGGCCGACGATGGCATCGTGCTGGAGGTCTGCCCGTGGTCGAATATCGCGCTCGGCGTTTACACGGTCCTGCGCTTTCATCCGGTCAACATGCTGCGCAAGGCGGGCGTGAAGATCACGCTCAATTCGGACGATCCACCCTTCTTCGGCACCACGCTCGGCAAGGAATACGCTTCTGTCGCCGAGACCTTCAACTGGTCGCGCGAAGACCAGATGGAAATCACCCGCACGGCAATCGAGGCGGCCTTTTGCGACGAGGCGACCAGGAACAGACTGCTCGTGCGTCTGGACAGCGCAGCACAGAAGCCGGCAGGGGCCTGAGCGGGAAAGGAACCGGGGCGAGCGGAAGTGTCCGCTGCGCTCACGCCTGAACGCCAATGCTGCTCACGCCGGTTCTGTCCTTAAAGCCGCGTCATGGGTATCTTCGCCGCGGTCTTCGCCCGACATCTCTTCCGGTTCCGTCCGCGGGTCCATGCTGACCGTTTCCGGCGTGGTGATCTGGCCGCTGGAGACCGGCACGAAATCCGATTTCTCTTGCGGCGTGAGCGCCGTGCGCTGGCGCATGCGCCAGAGGGCGAAGAGCATCATGGAAAGATGCGCCGCGGCCGTCACCTGGAAGAGGGCGCCCGGATAGGTGAAGGTCATCAGCCCCGACGCCAGGAGTGGCCCGACCATCGTGCCCGTCCCGAAAATCAGCAAGAGGCCGCCGCTGATGCGCAGGAAGTCGCCGGGGTCGGCGTGGTCGCTCGCGTGGGCGACGATCACCGGGTACATGGAATAGACAATCCCGCCGAATGCGGCGACCAGAAGGATCGTGGCGGTTGCATCGGCGCCGCCGAAGATGGACAGGCTTGAGCCGAATGTCATTGCCATGAGGGCGAGGCCGACCAGCACCAGACGGCGGTCGAGCCGGTCGGACAGCATGCCGACCGGTATCTGCACCACCGCACCTGTAAGCAGCGCGAGGCTCATCATGATGGCGATCTCGGGCACATCGAGGCCGATGCGCCGGCCGTAGACCGCGCCAAGCGCGCTGAAAGTGCCGTTGGACACGCCGACCATGAAGACGGCCACCACGGCGATCGGCGAGTTGCGCCACAGTTTCTTCGGATCGAGCCGGGCCTGCGTCAGGGGCTGGGGCGAGGCGGCGGTGGAAAGAGCGGTCGGCAGCAGCGAGAGCGAATAGATGATGGAGCCGAGCACGAAGAAGAAATAGCCGCTCGGAGAGCCGAGCGTCAGGAGCATCTGCCCGGCAGTGGTCGCCAGCAGGTTGATCATGGTGTAGATGCCGAAAATCCGGCCGCGGGTTGTGCTGGTCGAGCGCTCGTTGAGCCAGCTTTCCACGATCATGGCCGTGCCGGCAAAACAGAAACCGGTTACGGCTCTCAATACGATCCAGAAGGTCGGTTCAACATAGAGCAGGTTGAGAAGAACAGTGATCGCGGCCAGCGAGGCCAGTGCGCCGAAGGACCTGACGTGGCCGACCCGTTTCACGATGACCGGCACGCTGAGGCAGCCGGCCATATATCCGAACGCCCAGCCGGCCCCGAGCAGGCCAAGGGAGGCATCGGAAAACCCCGCGGCAAGACCGGCGAGCGGCAGAAGCAGGCCATGAAGGCCGCCAGCCAGCACAAGCAGAGCTGATCCGGCGAGAAGGGCGGCAATCGAAACGACGGCGGACATCTGAATTCCAGAACGTGCGGTTGTGAGGAGGGGATCTCATATATCTCATGATGGACAATGACGATCCGGTTTGACAAGTTTATGGTGGACAGATACGCGGATCCTGCGGTGTCGAATTCCCTGGCACCCGGTGGGTTCCCAAAAAACGTCCGGATCTTGTCCTGATGAGCAAATCGAATTCAGCTCTTTCACTGTTTCTGCCGCAGGAGGTGCGCGCGAGATCTCACCGGCTCCTGGAACGGGCGGAGGCAGGCAAATCGGCGCATCTGGAGGTCGATCTTGCCAGGTTGGGCGATGCGCTCGCCCTGGTGCTGGAGACGGCCAGGGAAACCTATCCCGATTTTCTCATCCCGCCATACGGCATCTGGCGGGATCTTGAGGCCGGCGGCCTCGACCGCTGGGGGCGCTGGCAAGCGCCCGCGGCTTTGAGACAGCAAATGAGATGTTGGCCGCCGCTGCGGATCTTGCCGTGCTCGCCGCATTCATGAAAACGCGGCATCCGGAAGACTGGACATTCGAAGATCCTATGACCGGAACCCGGGTGGCGGGCAGGACGGCATCTGCGCTTTCGGCCTTTCACATGTTCGCGGCGGGCTCCTTCTCCGGCGACATGGCCGATCCCTACCGTGCGGATGCGGAGACCCTGATCCGGCTCGACGAGCAGGAACTTGCCAGCGGTCTGCAATGGGACCTGCAAGACGATGCAGAGTTGCTGCAGGCCATGAAGCGTCACTTGAAACGTCTGGGTGAGGCGCTTGCGCTGCGCCCGGATCTTTTCGCCGAAGGCAAGGCCACCCGGCCCGGACAGCTCGCGGTCCGGCTGGCGAAGGACGGCGATGGCACCGTGAAAGCCGGCACCCTGCTCGACCGCCTCCTGGAAGCTCTTGCCCCGGTCTGGGAGGGCGGCGCGGCACTGGGCGATGTCACCCTCGGCGATAGTTTCGAGCATTCGGAACTGCGCGGGGAGGAGGGCAACGCCATTGTTCCTTTCCATCTGGCGGCGCAGGAGATGGTCTATTCCCTGGTGGAACCCCTGGCTTGGGCCGGGCTGGAAGTCAGCGGCCTCGAAGACCTGACGGCGCCTGCCGACCACGCCCATGCCGCGCTCTTCGTCCGTTCGGGAGTGCTGACGCTGCGGAATGGCGATGCGGATCTGCCCGGGGAAGCGGAGCGGGATCGCATGATCGAGCTGAGGGCCGTGAGCGCTGCCCTGACCGACAGGCTTGCGGAGATGCTTCGCCGGGAGCTGGAGGTGCCGGACGCGCAATTGCCGCTCACCTGCATTCTGGAAGGCGGCACCAGCCGCGCGGGCAGCCGGATTCTGCAGCAGGGCGGCGGGGACGTGAAAAAACTCGGGAAATTTCTCAACCCGGGGTCTGTTTTTTGGCTGCCGTTCGGGGCATAGATCAACCAGCATTCAGGTCGTCTCACCTGAGCGCAGAAAAGTTGATCGCGTTCAAGGTGCTAGAGCATGCCGCGTTCGCCGGGACACGGATGCTCCGGCTGCCGAACATGAGGTTTTGCAGGAGCGGTCCGGGCAGGCGCGGACCCATTTCAACAGAGAGGCAGATATGTCCGGAGCCAATGTCATCAGTCACCCGCTGGTACAGCACAAGCTGACCATCATGCGCGACAAGGGAACGTCCACACAGGGATTCCGGCGCCTCCTGCGCGAAATCTCCACGCTGCTTTGCTACGAGGTAACCCGCGACCTGCCGCTCGTTCGGCAAACCATCGAAACGCCGCTGGCGGAAATGCAGGCTCCGATGCTGGCCGGCAAGAAGCTGGTATTCGCCTCCGTCCTCAGGGCGGGCAACGGCCTGCTGGAAGGCATGCTCGAGCTGGTCCCCTCCGCCCGCGTCGCCCATATCGGTCTTTACCGCGACCCGGAAACCCTCCAGCCGGTCGAATATTATTTCAAGGCGCCTGAAGACCTGCACGAGCGCCTGGTGATCGTGGTGGATCCGATGCTGGCAACCGCGAACTCGGCCATCGCGGCAGTCCAGAAAGTGAAGGATCGCGGCGCGAACAACGTCCGTTTCCTTTGCCTTCTGGCCGCGCCGGAAGGGGTCGCCAAATTCAACCAGGCGCATCCGGATGTGCCGATCTTTACGGCAGCAATCGACGAGAAGCTGAACGAAAAGGGCTACATCGTACCGGGACTCGGCGATGCGGGCGACAGGATGTACGGCACGAAGTAACAGGCGCCGTGCATCCCTAGCGCCATCGAAAAACCGGAGGCGGCATGATCACAGTATTCGGCTCAATCAACCTGGACCTCGTGGTAGCTGTTCCGCGGTTGCCGAAGGCAGGAGAAACGATCAGCGGCCCGGATCATCAGACCTTCGCCGGCGGCAAGGGCGCCAACCAGGCTGTTGCGGCACGGCGGGCAGGGGCCACGGTCCGCATGATCGGCGCGGTCGGCCGGGACGCCTTTGCCGAACTGGCGCTGGTGAACATGCGCGACGCGGGTGTCGACCTTTCGGGGGTCAAGGCCCTGGACGGCACCACCGGACTGGCGTTTATCGGCATCGACCCGGCCGGGGAAAACCAGATCATCGTGGCAAGTGGCACCAATGCGCGCGTGGAGGCCGACTGGCTGGCGGGCGGGCTCGGCCCGCAAGACCTGCTGATGCTTCAGGGAGAAACCCCCTTCGCCGAGGTGGAGCGGGCGATGGATCTGGCACGGCAATGCGGTGCGTCCGTCTTCTGGAACCCGGCGCCCGTTCCTCGTGAGGACGCGGCCGCCTGCCTTGAGGCCGTCGGCACGCTGGTGGTGAACGAGAGCGAGGCCGCGGAACTTGCCGGCCGCATCGGCATGCCCGGTGAACCGGAAGCCTTCCTGGACCACATGGCCACATCCTTCAGGGCGGTGGTGGTCACGCTTGGCGCGTCCGGCGTCGTCGCCGGAAAAGGGGAGGACCGGTTCCGGTTCGGCTCGCCGAAAATCGAGGCGGTCGACACGACCGGAGCCGGTGATGCGTTTTGCGGTGCGCTGGCCGCAGCCCTCGACCTGCGCCTGCCATTCGAGCGCGCCGTCCGGGAAGGCGTCGCGGCCGGCGCCTTGGCCTGCACGGTGACCGGCGCCCAGTCCAGTGCCCCTCTCAAGGCGGACATCCGGCGCCTGGCCGATCAAATCGTCTGATCCGGTTTTACAGGCTGCTAAGGAAACCATGCTATGCCGGAAGCTCCTTTTTCCTTGAAGGCCCGGCATGACACGCTTCATCGTCATTTTCCTGTTGTGTATGGGGATTGCCCCGTTTCTGCCCGGTTTGCTGGAAAGCCGGATGGAAACGCTGGGCGGCGGGGCGTCTTCCACGGCCTACGAGGAGGCCGATACAGGTGAAAGGACGTACCGGATTTCACGCGACCGGAGCGGCCATTTCGTCGCCGATGCCTACCTGAACGGCCAGCCGGTCGACATGCTGGTCGATACCGGCGCGAGCTATGCGGTGTTGCCGCAGTCCGTCGCGGAGCACATCGGCATATTTTTGACGGAGTCCGATTTCAAGTACCCGGCTCAGACGGCAAACGGAACCGTCTATGGGGCAAGAACGTTGATCGACAGCTTGCGGATCGGAAGTATCCGGCTGAGAAATGTGGAAGCGCATGTTTTGAAGGATGCAAGCCTGCGCACACCTCTTCTCGGTATGTCCGTCCTCAACGAACTTCGACGGTTTGACATGTCCGGCGGCACACTTGTACTGGTACAGTAGTCCGAGTTGATCCCGCTTCATGCATGTCCGGGCCTGTCGTCCAACCTCGGATCTTTCTTCAACTGAGAGGCCTGAATGTTTCCGAAGCCATTACCGAGTCTGACCCCGAACACCTTTGAATACGAATCCTTGCCCATGGTGAAAGCGACCGGGTTCCGGGAATATGACGCCCGCTGGCTATTCGAGCAGGAAATCAATCTGATGGGCATGCAGGCGCTCGGCATGGGCATCGGCACACTCATCCATGAGCGCGGCGTTCGTGCGGACATCGTGGTCGGCCACGACTTCCGCAGCTATTCCGCATCGATCAAGATGGCGGTTATCAACGGCCTCCTGGCGGCTGGCATCAACGTCCACGATATCGGGCTGGCGCTCTCCCCGATGGCCTATTTCGCCCAGTTCGCGCTGGATGTTCCAGCGGTTGCCATGATCACCGCTTCCCATAACGACAATGGCTGGACCGGCGTCAAGATGGGCATCGACCGCCCGATGACGTTCGGACCGGATGAAATGGGCAGGCTGAAGGACATCGTGCTGGAGGGGACGTTCGACCTGAAGGGCGGCGGCAGCTACCGGTTCGTCGATGGGTTTGCCGAGGTCTACATCAAGGACCTGACGGACCGCGCGAAGCTGAAACGCCCGATCAAGGTGGTCGCGGCCTGCGGCAACGGCACGGCAGGCGCCTTTGCCCCGAAGGTTCTGGAAGCGCTCGGCGCCGAAGTCATTCCGCTGGATGCGGAGCTGGATCATACCTTCCCACGCTACAATCCCAATCCTGAAGACATGAAAATGCTGCACGCCCTCCGGGACACGGTTCTGGAAACCGGCGCGGAAGTCGGCCTTGGCTTCGACGGCGACGGTGACCGCTGCGGCGTGGTGGATAATGAGGGAGAGGAAATCTTCGCCGACAAGGTCGGCGTGATGCTGGCCCGCGACATTTCCGAGCTCCACCCGAACAGCCAGTTCGTGGTGGATGTGAAATCGACGGGCCTCTTCAACACCGATCCGGTGCTGCAGGCGAACGGTGCCAGGACCGACTACTACAAGACCGGTCATTCCTACATCAAGCGCCGGGTGAATGAGCTGGATGCGATCGTTGGTTTCGAAAAGTCCGGCCACTATTTCTTCAACAGGCCCATCGGCCGCGGATACGATGACGGTCTCGTCTCCGCAATTGCCATCCTCGACATGCTGGACCGCAACCCGGACAAGACGATGGCGGACCTGCGCCGCGCTCTTCCCCGGACCTGGGGCTCGCCGACCATGTCGCCGAAATGCCCGGACGAGGTCAAATATGATGTCGTCGAACGGGTCGTCGCCAGGTTCCAGGACATGAAGCAAAACGGCGAACCGGTTGCCGGCCAGCCGATCTCGGATCTGATTACCGTCAACGGCATTCGTGTCGTGACGGAAGACGGAACCTGGGGCCTGGTGCGCGCCTCTTCCAACAAGCCCGAACTCGTCGTCGTGGTGGAAAGCCCGGTTTCCGAAGCACGGCTGCGCGAGATGTTCAGGGCGGTCGACGGGGTTCTGCGCGAGAATCCTGAAGTCGGCGAGTACAACCAGACGCTTTAAGGGACTGTATCCTGGTTCGATCTTGATTGGCCGATTAAGGCTATTGACCTTTTATGCAAGGGCGGCGGATGATCCTGCCGCCTTTTTCGTGGGCCCTTTGCATCCAAACGGCGGATCTCGACGGAGATATTTATGATCAAGGAATTCGGTGTTCTTCCCGATGGCACGGCTGTTCAGGAAGTCACCTTGAAAAAGGGATCTCTTGAAGCCTCGGTGCTGACGCTCGGGGCAATTATCAGGGATCTTAGGGTGGACGGCGAGAGCGTTGTTCTGGGCTTCGAGGATCTGCAAAGCTACCTGAATCATTCTTCGTATTTCGGCGTGGTCGCCGGGCGTTGCGCCAACCGGACCGCCGGCGGGAAAATGACGATCGACGGGGTGGAGTATCAGCTCGATCGGAACGAGCGGGGTCGGAATCATCTTCACGGCGGTTCGCAAGGATTTTCCACGCGCGTCTGGGAAATAGAGCAGAGCGACAAGGCCAGCGTGCTCTTGAAACTGATCTCCGAAGACGGCGACATGGGCTATCCGGGACGGGTGGAGGCGCTGGTGCGCTATTCGCTGACGGGCAGCGGCGCGTTGCGGGTTAAATACACCGCAACCACCGACAAGACGACGCCCGTCAACATGACCCAGCACAGCTATTTCAATCTGGGCGGCGGCAGCACCATTCTCGACCACACGCTGGAGATCGCCGCTGAAACGTATCTGCCGGTGGATGAGTTGCTGATCCCGACGGGCGAAATCCGCAAGGTGGAATGGACGCCGTACGACTTCCGGAACGGCCGCAAGATCCGCCGCAAACCGGGCGAGGAAGACGTGGTCTACGATCACAATTTCTGCCTCGCCGACGCCCCGCGGGAGACGCCTGAATTTGCAGCGGCCCTGGAAGACAGCAACGGCGAGCGCCGCATGGAGGTCTGGACGACGGAACCCGGACTGCAGTTCTATGACGCGGCGCGACTGGCAGTTCCGGTCCCCGGGCTCGATGGAAAACAGTACGGACATCACGCGGGCTTGTGCCTTGAGACACAGCGATGGCCGGACAGCGTCAATCGGAGCGGGTTCACGAAAGTATTGTTGCAACCCGGCGAAACCTATAGTCACGTGACGGAATACCGCTTTTCCTGAAAGTGCCTGGATCGGGAGGGGCCAGGGCCGCTGACGTGATGGAGATGGCGCCGCATCCGGCGCCGTCTCTCAGGCAAAATAGGCAAATATCAAGTCGATCGCATATTCGATCATGTAAATGGTTGCTGACCCTGAATTAGACGAATTTGGATTGAATCATTGATGCTGGGAACGGATTCCGGGGGACGATTGTGAAGACGGTTTTTTCAGAGACCCAACTGGCGCATGCGCCGGAAAAGGAAATCTCCGATGGGGAGCTGAAGCCGGCGGTCGAGATACCGAGCCGGGCCGAAATCGTGCTCAAGACCGTCAAGGAGCGCAATACCGGCGAAGTTCTCGCTCCTGAAGCCTTCCCGCTCCGCCCCATCCACCGGGTCCACCCGCCCCAATATGTCGGGTTTCTGGAAGGGTTCTGGGAAATGTGGACGGCAGCGGGCCGGTCCGGGGAAGCATTTCCCTTTGTCTGGCCGATACGCAGCCTCCGGCAGGATACGAAGATCAACCATGTCGACGGGCTTCTCGGCCGCTATTCCATGGATGCCGGCACCCCGCTCGGGCAACACACGTACAAGGCCGCCCGCGCTTCCGTCGACACCGCGCTGACGGCGGCCAAACTCCTTTTGGCGGGCGAGAAATCCGCCTTTGCCCTCTGCCGTCCGCCCGGCCACCACGCCGGGTTCGACTTTTTTGGCGGCTATTGCTTCTTCAACAATGCGGGCATCGCGGCCCAGTATCTGAGAGACAACGGTCTGAACAGGGTTGCCATCCTGGACGTGGACTATCATCACGGCAACGGAACGCAGGCGCTGTTCTATGACCGTCCGGACATCCTGTTCCTCTCCATCCATGCCGATCCCAAGGACGAATATCCCTACTATCTGGGCTACGCGGATGAGACCGGGGAGCATGCGGGGACCGGCTTCACCCGGAACTGGCCGCTGCCGCTGGGAACGGACTGGGATGCTTACACTCCGGCACTGGAGGAAGCCTGCCGCTGGCTTCTGGTCTACAAGCCGGATGCGATGATTGTTTCCCTGGGCCTCGATTGTTACGAAGAAGATCCCATCTCGGGCTTCAGGTTCAAAAGTGAAGACTATCTCCGCCTTGGCCAGCGGCTGGCAAAGGTCGGCGTGCCGACCGTGTTCCTGATGGAAGGCGGCTATGCCGTGGAGGCGCTCGGCACCAACTGCGTCAACGTCCTGGAGGGCTTTGAGGGAGGATAGGTTCCTTGCCTCAATCGGCCAGTTGAAGCGGTTTCGGGTTGAAACGGCAGTTCGCGAAAAAGGTTATCAGCCATAATCATTGTGAGCGATCACCGTGAGCCGGTACCAGCAGACCAAGGTCGACCAGATCCTTGCGAAGTTCATCCGCATGGTTGAAGTGATGGGCGCGCATCCCGACTTCGCGGGCCGCCTCCACATTCTTCGGGGAATCGTCGATGAACAGGCAGGACCCGGCGTCCAGGCAGTGGCGTTCGAACAGCACCTCGTAGATGCGATGGTCGGGCTTGATCAGCTTCTCCTCTCCCGAGACGACGATGCCGAGAAAGCTGGTTTTCAGGAACGGAAATCTTGCCTGCGCTTCTGCAAATTTCTCGGTCGAGAAATTCGTGATCGCATAAAGGGGAACGCCGCTCTCCTTGAGTTCCCCCAGAATTTCCAGCGTGCCCGCGATTTCACCCGGAACCATGTCGTGCCAGCGTTCCGAATAGGCGGCAATCAGGTCGGCCTTGTCCGGATGCATGTCTGACAGCATCTCGACGGCTTCCGTCCAGGGGCGGCCCAGATCCTGCTGCAGGTTCCAGTCCGGGGTGCAGACGGTTTCCAGAAAGGTCTTCCGCTCAACTTCGTCGGGGATGAGGCGGCGATAAAGATGCTCGGGATTCCATTCGATCAAGACATTCCCTATATCGAATACGACGGTCGTGATAGGATCGCTCATTGATGGTTCCGGAATTTTTGCTGAAGATGCGCTATTGACAGGCGAGAAGAATATTTTGCAAACATCATCAGAAGGTTATGTCAGATTTGTGGCGTTGCTTGAAAGGTGCGCCCGGTTCACTTTCCTTTCTTTTCTTTTTGCTGTTTCGGCATGGACGGCCGCTGCCCAGGAGGTCACCGGCGGGCTGGACCGGCTGCGTCTGGGTGTGGTTGTCGCCGCGGACGACGGCGCGCGCGAACGGGTCGAGCCCTTCCGGCTGGCTCTGGAGGAAATCGCCGATTTGCCGGTGGATCTGTTCTTGTTGGAAACGATGGGAGACGCGGTCGAGGCGATTGCCGCCGGCCGTGTCGATTACGTCAGACTGTCGCCATCCGCCTACGCCGCAGCACATCACCTGTGTGGGTGTGTGGAACCGCTCGTCACTGCGGGGCCGGACGATTTTCCTGCCCGGTTCTATGCAATTCTCGTCAGCAAGCGCGGGCCGGAAAAGACCACGCTGGAGGGGCTGCGGGGCACCCGCCTGGCCGTTGGTGGAGAGCAGTCGGTTACAGGCTACCGGGTGCCGCTGGCCAATCTTGCGGCCGATGGCATCAATGCACGCTTGCATTTCTCGACGCTGGTTGAAGTTCAGGACCCGCTCGAAGGCTTGCGCGCGGTGCTTGATGGACGGGTCGGGGCCACGCTTGCCTGGTCGACCCTGGCCGGCGAGGCCCGCAACGGATATACCGCCGGCACCCTCAACGACTACTACGTTGCCGGTGGCAAGGCGTTTCAGGATCTGGAGATCATCTGGCGCTCGCCGCCCATCCCCTATTCCGCGCACACGCTGCAGAAAGATCTGCCGGACGCCTTGAAGCGGCGACTGCGGGCCGGATTGGTGGACCTTCGCCGGGAAGCCCCTGCTGCATATCTGGCCATTGAGCCCGATCTGCCCGGCGGATTCGAACCGGTCGTCCATGCGGATTACCGGCCCGTCCTGCGGACCTTCGAAGGCCAGTACGCAGGGCTTCTGGACCCGTTAAACCGCGAGCCCTGATCAACTCTCCGCACGGTCGAGGATACCGGCCGGAGCTCCTCCTTTGGCCCGCCAGTGCGTGTAGAGCAGAGCCAGGGCGCAGGAAGCCAGGCGCGCGCGGCCGTCGTCGGCCCGGCTGGTCAGCATGATCGGTACCTTGGCGCCGATCACCAGGCCGGCAGATTCCGCATGAGCGATAAAGGTCAGTTCCTTGGCCAGCATGTTGCCGGTTTCAAGGTTCGGAACGATAAGCACTTCCGCGCGGCCGGCAACCAGCGACGTGATGCCTTTCGTCCGGGCCGCCTGGAGATCGATCGCGTTGTCCATCGCCAGCGGGCCGTCGACGATCCCTCCGGTGATCTGGCCGCGTTCGGCCATCTTGGACAGAACGGCCGCGTCAAGGCTCGACGGGATTGCCGGATTGACCGTCTCGATGGCCGAGAGGATGCCGACCCGCGGCATTTCGAGACCGAGAGAAAGAGCCAGGTCGATGGCGTTCTGCGTGATGTCCACCTTGGCGTTGAGATCCGGCGTGATGTTGATGGCTGCGTCGGAGATCAGCACCGGCGTTTTGCGGCCCGGGATATCCATGACGAACACGTGGCTGATGCGCCGGCGGCCCGTCCTGAGCCCGCCATCCCGTTTCACCACGTGGTGCAGCAGATGGTCGGTATGAAGATGGCCTTTCATAATCGCCTGGACGCGGCCTTCGTGAACCATTGCCACGGCCTGTCCCGCAGCTTCCGTTTCATCCGCAATGTCGATCAGTTCGAATGAAGCGATGTCTTCGCCGAGGCCTTCCGCCGCCGCTTCGATCCGGTTCCGCGCTCCGATCAGCACCGGTCGGATCAGGCCTTCGCGCGCTGCCATCATCGCCCCTTCGAGCGAATTGGGATCATCCGGGGCAACGACGGCCGTCGGCAGGGCAGGCAGGGTTTTTGCAAGCTGGATGATCCGGTTGAAGTGCCGGTAGCGCTGCACCAGAAGGGCAGGCAGTTCTCTGGGGTCGAATTCGATGGTTTGCGTCGGGGCGGCAACTTCGGCGACACCCTCCATCAGCCGGGTTCCGTCCTCACGGGTCACCGAAACGTCAAAGACGACGATATTGCCCGGCTTCTTTTCCGTGGCGGTAACCTTCACATGCAGCTTGTCTCCAACGGCCGCACCGCCCAGAAAGCGGAGAGACTGGGCCTTGTAGACCGTTCCCGGACCGGGAAGGAGGTTCCCGAGGACCGCGGAAGCCAGTCCACTCATCCACATGGCGGGCGCGACAGGCTTGTCGACCTGACCGTCGCCCGTCCAGTCCGTGTCCGGCAGGTGAATCGGATTCTGGCTTCCGGAGGCATGCGCAAAGATCAGGAGATCATTCGAGGAACACTCGCGAATGAGCTCCGCCGTATCGCCAACGGCGATCTTCTCGTAGGTTTTGTTTGTCGCCATCGATCGCATCCCATTCACAAACCGGGTGCTGCGGCGCAGCATCGGTTGAGAGTAACCGGAATGCTCGGGTGATCAAGGCCGGGCGCGCAAATTGTTGCTACTTGCAGTCGCTGCAATTCACCGTGTCGGTCAAGCGCGGGCGCAGGTAATATGTATCGCTCAGGCCGATGGACGTGTCCCGCTTGAAATAGCTCGTAAAGATGCCGGTAAAGGGTGAGGTATAGGTCGCGTTCGCCTGGCCGACAACGATCGACGTTTCGGGAATGGCAATCGTATCGGGCATTGTGATCGGCGGTTGGGAGTCTTTGGCCCATGGCGCGGCGTTTGTGCCGTCATAGCTCCAGTCGACACTGGGATTGCCGTCCTCATCGAAGGAGACGCTTGCGATGATGATTTCCAGGTCCTTGGCGGGATAAGGTGCCAGGATCTTTTCCCCCAGATCCATGACGGCGGTCAATTCGCTTGTGTTGACCGATTGTGCCTGTGCCACCAGATCGGCAATCGAGTTGGCGATCCGGCCGACTTTCCGATCCTGGTTCAAGGCACCCGTGACTTCTTCCATGCCGATCAGGAGGATGAGCATGAAAGGCAGAATCATGGCGAACTCCGTCGCGGAGACGCCCCTGCGATCGCTCCACAACTGGCGAAAGCGGTTCAGCAATCCGTGGCGAGACGCGGAAAAGCGCATCGTGAACTTATTCCCAAGGCTCATTTCGAAATACCATTGTCGACGTCAGATGGCGTTCGTTGCCGTGGTCGGCGTAATCCAGGTAGAGATTGGCAGCCACCATCGGCCATTTGTAGATGACGTTCACGACCACGATGTCGCCAGAACCGCCGATGTTGTAGCTCAATTCTTCCTTCAGCTTGCCGTCCTCGTCGTAAAGACTGTCCGTTGACTGGGCCTTTGCGAAACTGTCCACCGACGTGACGTCGACATAGATCTTGTCCGTGTCGCACATGAAGCTGGGCATGGAATCGCAGATCTGCTGCTTGAAACTGTCCGCGCTGATCTTGCCTTTCTCTGCCTGGCCGGTTCTGATCAGTCTTGCGGCGCTGACGACCGCGTTATCGACCATGCGGTTGGCAAAGTGCGCAAGGCCGACTTCGATGATCCCGAAGACCAGGGCGAAGAACGGCAGGGCGACCATTGCGAACTCGATCGCCGTCACGCCGCTGCGGTCGTGCCACAGGGACCTCCTGTTGCTCGCCGTATTAGGCTGATCGCAAATTTCTCCGCCACGCATTCGACGTTTGCTCCGCACGTTACCGCCTTAGTTTCTGCTGCCGGCGGCCTCGAGCGCCAGACCGTTCCGCGAGGTGGCTTGCTCCGCGGCATTCTTGAATGCCTCGGCGTCATCTCCGAGGCGCAGCGTCGGCTCGCACATCGGTTGACACGACAAGCTCATCCGCGCGGATTTCCGGTAGACCGAGACCACATCGTCCTCTGACGCCCGGACGGTGATCACCTCGTCGACGATTGGCTTGTTGTCCGCATCGAGAATGACGAGATTGGTGGTGCCGTAGCTCTTGCCGGTGATGACGACGGTGTTGTCATCAAACATGGCGACGTCGGCAATGAACGGATTGCCGACAATGACCGCAGACGCACCGTCGTCGATGCGGAAGACCTTGGCGCGGTCGACCGTCACCATGACGGGCCCATCCTGCGCCATCGCGACACTTCCGTGGATCGCAACCGCAAGCAGGCCTGTCCATCTGATTAGGTTCGTTAACATGCCTCTGGGTACTCCATATGTATATTGTCCTGCGATAGGATGCCTCAAACGTGGTGAACGATCTGCTAACGGCGGAGACAAGCCCGCGCCGTTGCCGATTTTCCGTGCCATGCAGGAGAAACCGCATCTGCCTGTATTCATGACAACACGAGTCTTGCCGGGAAATTTTCTTCCGGGTGTCATGATCTGGCCTAACGAAAATGTGCTGTAGATCGATGTGCTGAATCCGAAGTCTATTTGTCAGTAGTTAATCCGCGTTCGCTGTATATTCATGAGATACGCCCCTGTCGGATCGGGTTGCCGGAGGGAGGGCAGTATTTACTAAAGTTATTTTACTGTATTAATGAAAAATTATCTATACGAACTGTTAACTATATTTGCGTTTCTCGGATTTTGCTCTATCTTTGCAGGTGAATTTAACATGTTGGAAAGCTCTTTCTCCTAATGTCAGCCCATGTCCAATCGGACCGAAAAAAGATCCGGTGGGCTTGAAGCTGTCAAATCAGTGGTACTTGGAGCAAACACTATGAAATCGCTTATCAATCGTTTCGCCAATGACGAATCCGGTGCAACCGCAATTGAATACGGCCTGATTGCTGGCCTGCTGTCCGTGGTGATTCTCACCGCCGTTGCGCTGGCTGGTACGACCCTTACGGGCGTCTTCACCAAGATCAACACCGAACTCGGCAAAGTCTAAGCCGCGTCAGGTCGAGATTACAGACTCAAGAAACGGGCAGTTCGCTGCCCGTTTTTTATTACCCGGCCTGATGCGGCGCGTCCGCGAAGCGTTAACTTTCGGCCATTATGATCACCCGTACTGAAGTCCATGAAAACGGAAGTTCGATGATTGAGGCGGCTATCCTAGTTGTTTTTCCGATGCTTGTGGCATTCGGCGGTGCTTCGGACCTGCTGACGATGACGATCCGGAACAGGGTATCGATCCTGCTGGTTGCAGGCTTCGTGGTTGTGGCCCTCGGTACCAGCCTTCCGCTTGCCGGCTGGGGCATTCATGCCTTGGGTCTGCTGGTGGTCTTTCCGGTCGGTTTCGCCTTTTTTGCCGCCGGCTGGATGGGGGGCGGTGACGTCAAGTTCATCAGCGCCATATCGCTCTGGGTCGGCTTTACTCACGACCTGATTGTCTTCGTAATGCTTGTCGGGATTTACGGAATGGTTCTGACCCTTGGACTTCTCTATGTCAGACAGTTTGAAGTCGTGCCGACCTCATTGGCGCGCCAGGAATGGTTTGCAAGGCTGCACGACAAGAAAAGCGGGATTCCCTACGGCATAGCGATTGCGATCGCGGGCCTGCAGGTATTCTCCTCGACAGAATTTTTCAAGATGATCGGACAGGGCATTTAGTGGCGGCCCTGGCTAGTTTCCTGATTAAATCCCTCTTTTGAATAAAGAATTATACGGATCCTGAGGGTCGTATCGAAGCTATTGCGTCCGAATTGATCAGTTTTTCGGGAAATTGCCGGAAGTTACCGACGAGTTTGGTAAAGTTAACGAATGATAACCAAAAATAGCTACATCTGATTAACCATGTTTTGACCAATTACCCCTCATCCTAGTCGGGAACAGCGCATGCGCGCTTTGAAATATTGGGTTTGGTCATGAAATTCGCTCGAATTTTTGTACTGGCAATCGCCGTCGCTGCAGGTTTTGTGGCGTTCCGCATGGTTATGATGTCCAGCGGAACCCCTGAGCCAGAGGTTACCCAAGCGCACGTCGTAGAGCAAAAGAACGCCGAGGTTCTCGTCGCGGGGAAGGATATCCTGCTGGGTGGGAAGCTCAGCCCGGCCGACCTCTCCTGGGCGCCGTGGCCGGAGGATGCGCTTCCAAACGGCGCCGTGCTCAAAAAGGTTCACCGGGAGCACTGGAAGAGTATTCGGGGCAGATCGCCCGGGCACCGATCTTTGCCGGCGAGCCGATTCGTCCCGAACGTCTGATCAACACCGACAAGGGCTTCATGTCCGCCATTCTGCCGAAGGGCAAGCGCGCCATTGCGGTAAGCGTGGAAGCGGAAACAACGGCCGGTGGCTTTATCCTTCCCGGCGACAAGGTGGATCTCATCCTGACGCGCAAATCCGATCGGGGGGCGACCAGCGAGACATTTCTTGAAAACGTCCGCGTCCTCGCGATCGACACCACGACGGCTGGCGAGCAGGACCAGAAAAACCTTTCTCCCAAAAGGACCGCGACCCTTGAGCTGACATTGTCGGAATCCGAGGTTGTCGCCCAGTCTCAACAGGTCGGGACAATTTCCCTGGCTCTCCGCAGTGCGTTGGATTCCGAAGATGATGCCGACGAGGACAATAGCCGCAGGCGTGGTGTGAGCTACGTGAAATACGGCGTTACCAGTCAGGCAGGTGAATGATGACACCGGTTCAGGTCAGAAGATTCGGCGCGGGGGGCGCAATGAGAGATTTTATCCGAAAGATAATAGCCACTGCCGCGATCGCCGGCCTGGCGCTCGGCATGTCACTGCCGACCGCAAATGCCGGGGAAAATTTCCCGAGCCAGATCCATATCGCTTCAGGGGAACGTGCCAGTGACCGCATACTCAATGTGGGCATCGGGCGCTCCGTGGTCATCAATCTGGCGGAAGACGCCGCCGACGTGCTCGTCTCCAGTCCCGAGATCGCCGATGCCGTCCTGAGAACGCCGCGCCGGATATTCGTCATCGGCAATACGGCCGGCCAGTCGCGCCTCGTTCTTTTCAGCCGCAGCGGCCGTGAACTGGCAAGCTTCGACATCAGGGTTGAAAAAGATACCTCGGATATCTCCCGCATCATCCGCAAGCTGATTCCCGGATCGAATATTGCCGCTGAATCCGTCAATGGCAGCGTCATCCTGAGCGGAACCGCCAAGAGCACGCTGGAAGCGCAGCAGGCCGCAGACATTGCCGCCAAGTTTCAAGGGGGTGCCGCGACGGATGTCGTCAACCTCATCAATGTAGTGGGCAAGGACCAGGTGCATTTGAAAGTGACCGTCGCAGAGGTCGAGCGGTCGGTCATCAAGCAGCTGGGTGTCCGCTTCGGCGCCTCTATCGGAACAGGAAACTTCACCCCGCGCGGTGTCAATGACCCCGGGTTCAACGTGAACCCTTCAATCGTGAACCAGGCCTTTGTCGCACTGGATTTCGTCAGCGGTGCCACGAGCATTTCCGCGGAGCTTCAGGCTTTGCAGCGCGATGGGGTGGTCCGCACACTGGCTGAACCGACACTTACGGCGATATCGGGTGAGAACGCGAGCTTCCTGGCCGGCGGTGAATTCCCGGTCCCGATCTCACAGGACGATGACGGAATTTCGGTTGAATTCAAGAAATTCGGTGTCGGACTGGATTTCACGCCGGTCGTGCTGTCCGGTGGACGCATCAGCCTGCGGGTGAAGACCGAAGTCAGCGAACTCAGCAATGAAGGGGCGGTTTCAGCCGGCGGCATAACCATCTCGGCCCTTAAGGTGAGACGGGCCGAGTCGACGATGGAACTGCCTTCCGGAGGCACGCTGGTCATGGCCGGCCTTTTGAAGGAATCCTATCAGCAATCGCTCGAAGGCGTGCCAGGCCTGATGCAGATCCCGATCCTCGGAAGTCTGTTCAAGAGCCGGGATTTCCTGCGCAATCAGACGGAGCTGGCGGTGTTCGTGACCCCCTACGTGGTCCAGCCGATCGCCGAACAGAAAATGGTGCGGCCGGACAAAAACCTGCTGCCGCCGTCTGACGCTGAGTCGATTTTTCTCAACCGGCTAAACAAAATATTTAGCTCAAGCGGCACAATGGCTGAAGGCACATATCACGGCCAGGTCGGGTTCATCTACAAGTGAGGACGGACGGATGAATAAGCAAAATACGGTCCGCATCGCAGCCGCGTCCAAGTCCGCGCTCGTGCTCTTTGGATGCCTGGTCATTGCCGGCTGTCAGAGCCAGTCGCAGCCATCGGCCCAGTTGCTGGCGTCCAACGATTACAGACTGAGGCACCCGATCGTCGTGACCGAGGAGCCGGAAACTCTCGATCTTCCGATCGGGCGCAACACACGTGCTCTTTACGGTCCGATCGAGGACACGATTACGGCCTTTGCCGCCCAATCCCAGCAAGACGGCAACGGCGCGGTAGAGATCCTGGTGCCCTCGGGCGGAGCAAACGAAGCCGCCGTTCATGCGGTTACCGATGATATCCGCAGCGCTCTCCAGCGCGGTGGGCTCGGCCGGTCCCGGATCAGCACACGTACCTATCGTGTCGGAGATCCGTCGGCCGACGCTCCGATACGCCTGTCCTATGCCCGAATGCAGGCAACCGCCGGCCCTTGTGGTTCATGGCCGAGAAATATCGGCGGCGGCGTCGGCGAAAACGCTTCCTACGAGAATTTCGGCTGCGCGACACAGTCCAATCTCGCCATGATGGTGGAAAATCCGTCCGATCTGCTGACACCGCGAGCTTCCACTCCCGTGGATCAGAACCGGCGTGCGGTTGTCATCGAAAACTACCGCAAAGGCGACGTGACAGGCGGGACCTACAAGGAAGGTGTCGGTGCAGAGGTCGCTGAATAGGTGAAAGAATGAGCACTAATCCAGAGGTTAAAGATATGGGCGGCTATTTGGATACTATGTCCGAGCCTACTGATCATCAGTTCGCCGGCAGCGGCGAAGCCACGAATATCGGCCCTATTCCGCGTATCACGCTTCATGCGTTCTGCCTGACGGATGCCACGAAGCGAGTCGCCGAGACAGCGCTGGACGATCGCCGCATGGCAAAAGCCCACTTGAAGATCGACATGGGCGGGATCCCGGCGGCACTCGAGACATTCGCGCAGGCGCCGACCCCGAACCTGATCATTGTCGAAAGTTCGGCTCAGCGTGACAACCTAATCGCCAGCCTCGAACAATTGGCGGAATACTGCGATGCCGGCACGAAGGTGATCGTCATCGGCGATGTGAACGACGTTACGCTTTACCGGGATCTGATTTCCCGAGGCGTCAGCGAATACCTGATCACGCCGGTGAACGTCTATCAGCTGATCGGTTCCATTGCGAACCTCTACGGCGATCCCGCTGCGGAGCCTCTTGGCCGCTCCATTGCCTTCTTCGGTGTGAAGGGCGGTTGCGGCGCATCGACGATCGCCCACAACGGGGCCTGGGCACTGGCACGAAGCTTTCAGAGCGAAGTTGTCGTCGCGGATCTGGACCTGCCCTTCGGCACGGCGGGCCTCGACTACAACCAGGATCCGCTGCAGGGAGTCTTCGAGGCGATTTCCGCGCCTGAACGGCTGGACGAAACCTACCTGGACCGTATCCTTTCCAAATGCAGCGAGCATTTGCATCTGCTGGCGGCGCCCGCGACCCTGGAGCGGACTTATGACCACACCGAAAGGACATTCGAACTGCTGCTGGACACCATCAAGGCCTCCACGCCACACGTCGTTCTGGACGTGCCGCATGCCTGGAATGCCTGGGTGAAACAGACGTTGTTGAATGTCGATGAAATCGTGCTGGTCGCGGAACCGGATCTCGCCAATCTGCGCAACGCGAAAAATACGGTCGATGTGCTCAAGCAACTGCGGCCGAACGATCGCCCGCCGCATCTTGTCATGAACAAGGTCAACATGCCCAAGCGGCCGGAAATCAAGCCGGAGGAGTTTGCGGGATCGCTCGGCCTGACGGTCCAGGCATCGATCCCGTTCGAGCCGCAATTGTTCGGCACGGCGGCAAACAATGGCCAGATGGTCGGTGAATTGGACAATAAACACGTCATCGCCGGCATGTTCGAAGATCTGGCGCAGTCCGTATCTGGCAAGGTCCAGCCGCGCAAGTCACAGAGATCCAGCCTTGGCGGCTTGTTGTCGAAACTGAAACGGAAGGCCGGCTGACCGGTTCTTTAGCGGAGCAGATAGTTCGTTATGTTTGGAAGACGCGGCAGTTCATCGTCTGGTGCCCAGACCATCCGGCCAGGAGACTTGCCGGGGCTGCAGGATAGGCCTGCGCCGGAAGAACCAACCACCGGTGCCGACGAACAGTCGGCGCCGCAGGTCCGGGTCGAGCCCCCGAAGCCGGCCGCACCTGCGGCACCGCCACCTGTGCAGGACCCGCCGCCGTCGGCGCCTGCGCCGCGGAAGAAAAACAACGAATATTACGAAACCAAGGCGCAGATCTTCAGCGCGCTGGTGGAAGCGATCGATCTGGCGCAACTGGCCCGGCTCGACGCGGAAGACGCGCGGGACGAAATCCGCGATGTCGTCAATGACATCATCTCCCTGAAAAATGTCGTCATGTCGATTTCCGAGCAGGAAGATCTGCTTGAGGACATTTGTAACGACGTTCTGGGATACGGGCCGCTGGAGCCGCTGCTCGCGCGCGACGACATTGCCGATATCATGGTGAATGGCGCCCACACCGTCTATATCGAGACGCAGGGCAAGGTGGAGCAGACCGCCGTGGCCTTTCGCGACAACGCCCAATTGATGAACATCTGCCAGCGGATTGTGAGCCAGGTCGGACGGCGCGTCGACGATTCAAGCCCGATCTGCGACGCCCGCCTGCCGGACGGCTCACGCGTCAACGTGATCGCGCCGCCGCTGGCCATCGACGGTCCCGCACTCACCATCCGTAAGTTCAAGCGCGACAAGCTGACCCTGGACCAGTTGGTGAAATACGGCTCGATCACCCCGGAAGGGGCGACGATCCTGCAGATCATCGGCCGCTCCCGCTGTAACGTTCTGATCTCCGGCGGTACGGGTTCGGGCAAGACGACCTTGTTGAATTGTCTGACGGCCTATATCGAAAACACCGAACGCATCATCACCTGCGAGGACTCTGCGGAACTCCAGCTGCAGCAGCCCCATGTCGTCCGGCTTGAAACGCGTCCGCCAAACCTTGAGGGTGAAGGCGAGATCACCATGCGCGATCTGGTGAAGAACTGTCTCCGCATGCGTCCCGAGCGGATCATCGTGGGCGAAGTGCGTGGCCCGGAGGCCTTCGACCTGCTTCAGGCGATGAACACGGGTCACGACGGATCGATGGGCACGCTGCACGCCAACTCTCCGCGCGAAGCACTATCGCGACTTGAATCCATGATAACCATGGGCGGCTTCTCGCTTCCCTCCCGGACCCTTCGGGAAATGATCGTGTCGTCGATCGATGTTGTCGTTCAGGCCGCACGCCTGCGTGATGGTTCCCGGCGGATCACCCATGTCACCGAAGTCATGGGGATGGAAGGCGACATCATCACAACGCAGGACGTCTTCCTTTACGACATCGTAGGCGAAGACCCGAACGGGCGGATCATCGGACGCCACCGCTCCACCGGCATCGGCCGGCCGAAATTCTGGGAGCGTGCAAGATACTTCAACGAGGAGGTGCGTCTGGCCCAAGCGCTGGATGCGTCAGAGATGCCCGAATACGCAGCGGATTGAGCCCTAAATGTCCGGAATGGAAGACTTTCTCACCCCACAGATCACAGGGTTCGCCGTCGCGGCCCTGGTGATGCTTGCCGTAGGCGGCGTCATCTACAGCCTGTTTCAGCCGTCTCTGTCGGGAACGAAGCGGCGTGACCAGCGCCTGCAGGCGGTCTCCGCTCGGCCCAAGAACGAGAAACAGCGCAATCAACTGCGCGATACCGACCGCCGCAAACGCTCCATTCAGGACCAACTGAAGGACTTCGAGGAGCGCCAGAAGGCCAAGCAGGACAAGCAGAAGAAGGTTTCCTTGAAGGTCCTGATGGTGCAGGCAGGCCTCGAATGGCAAATGAAGCACTTCGTCATCTTCAGCATCATCTGTGGGCTTGTTTTTCTGGTAATCGGCTTCTTTGCCGGAAATCTGCTGATTGCGGCTGGTTTTGCATTCGCAGGCGGGTTGGGCTTTCCGCGCTGGTATGTGGCGTCCAAGCGCAAGCGCCGCTTCAATGCGTTTCTGAACGAGCTTCCCAATGGCGTGGATATCATCGTGCGCGGGGTGAAGGCCGGCCTGCCCTTGAGCGACTGCATCAAGGTGGTCGCGCGTGAGGCATCCGAACCTGTCGCAACGGAGTTCCGCAAGATTACCGAAACCCAGGTCATGGGCCTTTCTCTTTCCGAGGCAGTCTCGCGGCTGCCGGATCGGGTGCCGGTGGCAGAGGCGAACTTTTTTGCAATTGTAGTCGCGATCCAGCAAAAGGCCGGGGGCGGTCTCGCCGAGGCTTTGGGCAACCTGTCGAAGGTGCTGCGCGGGCGCAAGGCCATGAAAGCCAAGATCAAAGCCCTGAGTGCGGAAGCCAAATCGTCGGCTGCCATCATCGGCTGTCTGCCATTTGCCGTGGGCGGCATCATGTTCTTCATCGCCCCGGACTACATCATGCTGCTGTTCACCACGACTGCGGGCAACATCATCATTGGCGGATGCCTTTTCTGGATGTTCGTCGGCATAATGGTCATGCGGTCCATGATCAATTTTGATTTCTAGGGGACGCAGCATGGACTTCGAAACACTCGCATCGGGCCAGTTCGTCGCCGCCTTCCTTGCCATGGTTGCCGTCACTGGAACAATCTATTCCCTGGTCATGCCGCTGTTGTCGCGCGACGCTCTCAAGACGCGCATGAAGTCCGTCGCGCTGGAACGCGACAAGATCCGGGCGAAGGAAAGGGCACGGTTGCAGACCAGCCAGTCCGATGCCAGGGCGTCCTTGCGCAATCAACCCAAAGCGCAGATGAAGAGCTTCGTCGATCGGCTCAACCTGAAGGAAATACTGTCGGACGAGACAACGGTCGAACGTCTGCGCATGGCCGGCTACCGTGGCACGGCACCGCTCTACTACTTTCTGACGGCGCGGATTGCCTTGCCGGGAATCATCCTGTTGGTCAGCCTTTTCTACGCCTTCGCGATTCTGCCTTCGTCACTGCCTGCCCTGACAAAAATCAGCATTTGCATTGCGCTTTCCGGCCTTGGGGCGTTCATGCCGAATATTTACCTCAAGAACAAGATCGATAATCGCAAGCTTGTCATTCAGCGGGCCTGGCCGGACGCGCTGGATCTGATGCTGATCTGCGTCGAATCGGGCATGTCCATTGAAGGAGCTTTTCAAAGGGTTGCGGAAGAAGTGGGTGTCCAGTCGGTTGAACTGGCGGAGGAAATTTCCCTGACGACGGCGGAGCTCTCCTACCTGAGCGAGCGTCGGACCGCATACGAAAACCTGGCCAAGCGGACGGGCGTCGACGGCGTGAAGAACGTAATGATGGCGCTCATTCAGGCCGAGCGCTACGGTACGCCCGTCGGCTCCGCGCTCCGCACCATGGCCGACGACACCC